>CAJTKW010000033.1 GCA_910577035.1 uncultured Acetatifactor sp. | reverse complement strand
ATTGGGACATTTTCATTTGTGGTTTAATGAGACATTATCATAAATGGCTTATATAAACTAAGAAACCGAGCAAAATAATATTGACAAGTGCCATGAAATGCGATACAATGTAACTGTCTAATCAAGAAATACTTCGCACCATTTCGGTTGACAATTCCTGTTGGAGTAAGAGCATATTTTGGCATGGCAGGTACTGGCTTTATGGCTGGCACGTGTATTCTGTTTTATGGCAGTGGATAGGTGCAAAACAGAGTTGCAACCTTAATTCTAAGGGTGACGTTTTGTCGTTATATGGCATTGGCGGCAAACACAAAGCTGCGGAAGAATGTGTTTGGAGTTTAGATAAAATATGAACGAAATGTGAATTGTACGGGGAGGAGACTGTCTTGATCTTCTCCCACAGCAATAGTATAATACAAACAGCCAAGAGAGGAAACAATATAGAATGGCAGGAAAAAAGCGGAGTCCGAAGCCGGATATTATATTGAAAAACTACTGGAGAAACAACGAGCGGTTTGCTGACCTTTTCAATGCGGTTTTGTTTGAGGGAGAGCCGGTGATACAGCCGGAGGAGCTGGAGGATCTGGATGTGGAAAGCTCCACCATACTGGAGCACAGGAATTATGCAGAAGGAATTGCGGCATTGAGGGACAATATAAAGGTGAGGAAGAGATCTACTGCACATGGGATAGAGCTGGTAATGCTGGGGAACGAATCTCAGGAGCATATAAATTATGCAATGCCGATGAGGGTGATGGGCTATGATTACAGTGCCTATAAAAAGCAGTATGACAGCAATGCCGCAAAATATAATAACGCGGATGGTATGGAAGAGGATGAATATTTGTCCAGGATGAAGCGGACAGATAAATTTCTGCCTGTCATTACAGTAACTGTATATTATGGAAGAAAGCCATGGAACGGGGCAATGAGCCTGCACGGCATGTTGGACATTCCGGAGGAACTGAGAAGGTATGTGAATGACTACAGGATGCTGCTGGTGGAGGCCAGGAAAAATGACCTGATATTGCACAATGCTAATAATGCAGACCTTTTTAATCTTCTGGAGATTCTGCTGGATGGCAGCCGTCCTGCAGGCGAAATCCGCGGCAGGGCTATAGAATATACGAAGGATCGCCGGGTAGATCGGGCTGTTATCGTGACGGCTGCAGGGGCGGTGGATAACAGGATCGACTGTAATGCGTTGGAACAGAGAGGAGATGTGGATATGTATAATGTATTTGAGGAAACCAGGATTGAGGGCAGAGCGGAAGAGATTATCGAGACGGGTTATGAGTTTGGATTGTCCGATGATGACATTTTGGGGAGGCTGCAGAAGAAATTAACCATATCCCTGGAGATGGCACAGCGATACCTGAGCAAGTTTGGGAAGCAGAACGTGTAAGTGCCAGAAAGTTTTGCAGTTTTTTGAAAGTTGTGGAAAACAGTCCCACACGATTGGCGGGCCGGTGAATAAATCTGCGGAAACTCAAGGAAATTACTTGTTTACTTTTGTACGAGGGTGTGATATTATTTATAAGTATGGTTTAGCCGATGCCCAGCCTGCGGATACTCCGACCGGGGCTTGGTGTCAGGCGGTCTGTACAGAGCAAATAAGATTTTATGGAGGAAAAGGAAATGATTTCAAAGGAAAAGAAGACCGCAATTATGAACGAGTACGCGAGGACGCCCGGTGATACCGGTTCCCCGGAGGTACAGGTGGCAGTTTTGACCGCAAGGATTCAGGAGCTTACCGATCATTTAAAGGAGAACCCCAAGGATCATCATTCCCGCCGTGGTATGCTGAAGATGGTAGGCCAGAGGCGTGGTCTGCTGGAATATCTGAAAAAGAAGGATATTGAAAGATACCGTGCTCTGATTGAAAGGCTTGGCCTGAGAAAATAATGTCAGTAAAGAGAGAGCGGAAGTGCCGTTGTTTCAGGGTGCTTCCGCTTGTCGTGTATGAGAAGGAGGCTGTATCCGGAGAAGAAGCCGGAGATCCGGCCTCCTGCACAAAACGGTAATCTGGAGCAGAAGAGAGCCCCGAGACCGCTGAAAAGGCTATGGGAGCCATGTCCTTTTCAGTAGTTTCGGTGTCTTCTGTTCCGTTACAATAGAGTTGAGATTATGCTGCTGAAGCAGCGGAATGGAGGATTATATGTATAAAACCTATGAATTGGAGCTGGCGGGACGCACCCTGAAGGTTGACATCAACCGTGTGGGAAAGCAGGCTAACGGCTGTGCGTTTATGCACTATGGCGACACGGTGGTACTCTGTACCGCCACCGCATCCGAGAAACCCAGGGACGGGATTGATTTCTTCCCCTTAAGCGTTGAGTATGAGGAGAAGATGTATTCGGTGGGGAAGATTCCCGGCGGATTTAACAAACGTGAGGGGAAAGCCAGTGAAAATGCAATTTTGACCAGCCGTGTCATTGACAGGCCCATGCGCCCCCTGTTTCCCAAGGATTACAGAAATGACGTTACATTGAACAATATGGTAATGAGTGTTGATCCTGAGTGCCGTCCCGAGCTGGTGGCTATGATCGGTGCTGCCATTGCCACCTGTATTTCCGATATTCCCTTTGACGGCCCCTGCGCCATGACGCAGATCGGCATGATTGACGGGGAACTGATCGTCAATCCTTCCCAGGAGCAGTGGAAGAAGGGAGATCTGAACCTGACCGTTGCTTCCACCAGGGAAAAGGTTATCATGATTGAGGCGGGGGCAAATGAAGTGCCTGAGGCAAAGATGCTGGAGGCGATTTACAAGGCGCATGAGATCAACCAGACCATCATTGCGTTCATTGACAAGATTGTAGCGGAATGCGGCAAGGCCAAGCATGAGTATACCAGCTGCGCCATCCCCCAGGAGATGTTTGACGAAATCTATAAGCTGGTAACTCCCGAGGAGATGGAAACGGCCGTATTTACCGATGATAAGCAGACCAGGGAGGAGAATATCCGCAATATAACCGCGAAGCTGGAGGAAGCCTTTGCCGATAACGAGGAATGGCTGGCAATTTTAGGCGAGGCCGTATATCAGTATCAGAAGAAGACCGTCCGCAAGATGATCCTGAAGGATCACAAGCGGCCTGACGGACGTGAAATCACCCAGATTCGTCCTCTGGCAGCGGAGGTGGATATTATTCCCAGAGTGCACGGCTCTGCCATGTTTACAAGAGGACAGACCCAGATCTGCAACGTATGTACGCTGGCGCCTCTTTCCGAGCAGCAGAAGCTGGACGGCCTGGATGAAAACGAGGTCAGCAAGAGATATATGCACCATTACAATTTCCCTTCTTACTCCGTGGGAGAGACCAAGCCCTCCAGAGGGCCGGGACGGCGTGAGATCGGTCATGGCGCGCTGGCGGAGAGGGCGCTGATTCCCGTTCTGCCCAGCGAGGAAGAATTCCCTTATGCGATCCGTACCGTATCGGAGACTTTTGAGTCCAACGGATCTACTTCCATGGCATCCACCTGTGCTTCCTGCATGTCCCTGATGGCGGCAGGCGTACCGATTAAGAAGATGGTGGCAGGCATTTCCTGTGGTCTGGTTACAGGCGAGAGCGATGATGATTTCGTCCTGCTTACGGACATTCAGGGCCTGGAGGATTTCTTCGGAGATATGGACTTTAAGGTGACCGGTACTACGGCGGGCATTACTGCTATCCAGATGGATATTAAAATTCACGGCCTTACAAGACCGATTGTGGAAGGTGCTATTGCAAGATGCCGCGAGGCAAGGCTGTTTATTATGGACAGCTGTATGAAGCCTGCAATTTCCGCACCCAGGCCGGAAGTCGGACCTTACGCACCCAAGATTATTTCCCTTCAGATTGATCCGGAGAAGATCGGTGACGTGGTGGGACAGAGAGGCAAGACCATCAACGAGATCATTGCCCGCACCGGCGTGAAGATCGACATTACGGATGACGGCCAGGTATCTATCTGCGGAACCGACAAGGTAATGATGGACAAGGCAGCGGAAATGGTGAAGATGATTGTCACCGATTTCGCGGAGGGGCAGATCTTCAAGGGCAAGGTGGTCAGCATTAAGGAGTTTGGCGCGTTTATAGAGTTTGCGCCCGGTAAAGAGGGAATGGTTCACATATCCAAGATTGCCAAGGAGCGGATCAACAGAGTGGAAGATGTGCTCACGCTTGGGGATGTAGTGACGGTAGTCTGCCTGGGGAAGGACAAGATGGGCAGAATCAGTTTCTCCATGAAGGATGTGGCGCAGCAGTAAAATCAGGTAGAGACGTCTTCGGGGCAGCATAATGCTGCCCGGAGGCGTTTTGAATTTTGTACCCAGTGTGGGGCAGGAAGATTTACTAATAAAAGGAGGGTTTTTATGTTATCCCAGAAACTTATCAGGGAGGCGCTGGTAAAAGCGCTTTCCACGGGTGCGGATTATGCGGAAGTATATGCGGAGCACACCAGTAACAAAACCATCAGCCTTGTATCCGCCAAGGTGGACAAGATAGCGGATGCCGTGATTTCCGGGGTGGGAATTCGTATTTTCAAAGGTACAAGATGTGTGGCGGGTTCGGCTTCTTCCCTGGATCCGGCGGCGGTGCTTGCCTGCGCGTCCAGGGTGGCAGATGCTCTTTCTGGAGTACCCGAGAATGGGGACGTTATCTTAAGGGAGCGGATTTTCGGGGATATACATCCCATTCGGATTGTTCCCGCAGGTGTGGAGAACGCCGTCAAAATTGACTATGTCAGGGAAATGTGCCTGGCGGCAAAGGAGTACAGCCAGGAGATTTCCCAGGTTACCGGCAGCTTCCTGGAGGTAGACCACAAGATTCTCATTGCTACCAGTGAGGGCCTGCTGGCTACGGACCGGCAGATCAGGACCAGGGTAAATGTTGCAGCCATTGCCAGTGACGGCAATGAAAACCAGACCGGCGGCACTGCTCCCGGCGCCAGGAAAGGGCTGGAGCTTTTCGAGGACTTTGATCCGAAGGAGCTGGGCAGAAAGGCGGCAAAGCAGGCAGTTACCATGCTGCATGCCGGCTATATCAATGCCGGAGTGATGCCGGTGGCCATTGAGAACGGCTTTGGCGGCGTAATTTTCCACGAGGCCTGCGGGCATTCCCTGGAGGCTTCCGGCGTTGCCCTGGGGCAGTCACAGTTCTGTGATAAGCTGGGACAGCAGATTGCAAATCCCAAGGTGACTGCCATCGACGACGGCACCATTCCCAACGCATGGGGCTCCATGAACATTGATGACGAGGGAACTCCCGCACGGAGGAAGGTCCTCATCGACAAAGGTGTTTTGAAGACTTATATGATAGACAAGCTGAACGGCAGGCGTATGGGCATGGAGTCTACAGGCAGCTCGAGGCGTCAGGGTTATGAGTATGTGCCTACTTCCAGAATGACCAATACCTACATAGCGGCAGGGGAGGACAAAGATGAGGATATTATCGCGTCTATAGAGTACGGCCTTTATGCAAAGGATATGGGCGGCGGCTCCGTAAACCCGGTCACAGGGCAGTTTAACTTCTCCGTCCGGGAAGGTTATGTCATCAGGGACGGCAGGATCTGCGAGCCGGTACGGGGAGCCAGCCTTGTGGGCAAGGGCTCGGACGTGATTATGAATATCGACATGGTGGGCAGGAACGTGGCCAGGGCCCAGGGTATGTGCGGAGCTTCCTCGGGAAGCATTCCTACGGATGTGGGACAGCCGTTGATCCGGGTGGCCTCTATCACGGTGGGCGGCCGCTAGAGGAGTGAAGCTGTGGGCATGCTCCTTGGCATGCCGGGCGCTTTCAACAGGTTAGTGGTGTGAATGACAGAGAAAGGTGTGGTTATCAAGATGACATATCAGGAATTTAAGCAGGCTGTGATCGGTATTTCGGAAGAGCTGCAGGTCACGGATTATGAGTTGTATTATACGGAGAGTGATTCCGTTTCTGTGGAGACATATCAGGAGGAGGTCAAGGGGTACAATACGGACAGCAGCATGGGCATCTGCTACCGCTGTATCAGGGGCAGTAAGGCAGGGTATGCTTCCACGGAGAACCTGACGGAGGAAGAAGCCAGGTCCCTGGTGCTTCGGGCGTTGGAAAATGCGGGCTCCATTGAGAGTGAGGAAGAGTCCTTTATTCATGAAGCGGGAGACAGCTATGCCGTGTTGACGGGAAATACTGTCAGGGAGCCTTCCGGAAGCGAGCTGACGGAGGCCGCCCTGACCTTGCAGAAGGAGATGTATGCGGCGGATCCCCGGGTGGCGGACGGCACGCAGAGTTATGCCTTATATGGAAAGAGCATATTTGCTTTGTATAATTCCAGGGGGCTTGACCTGGAGGATAAGGCTTCCTATGCAGGCTGTGCAGGATTTGCCCTGATGCACGAGGGAGATGAGATGTATGACGGCAGTGAGGACAAGGACGGCAGCCTGGAGGATTTTGACTTAAAGGAAATAGCGGGAAAGGCTGTAGAAGACGCGGCATCTACCATCGGCGCCGCCAGCGTGCCCAGCGGCAAATATCATGTGGTATTTACCGGCAAGGCCTTTGCCGCCCTGCTTACCACCTTTTCTTCCGTGTTTTCTTCGGAGGCGGCGCAGAAGGGACTGTCCCTGTTAAGCGGCAGGGAGGGGGAGAAGATCGCGGCCGATTTCGTGACGATCACGGATGATCCCCTGCATGAAAAGAGTCTGGTCAAGAGAACCTTCGACGGGGAGGGCGTGGCGACCCGTAAGAAGAATGTGATCGAAGGCGGTGTGCTTAAGACCCTGCTGTATAATCTGACTACGGCTGCCAAGGCGGGAGTTAAATCTACCGGAAACGGCCAGAAGGCATCTTACGCCTCTCCAGTGAGCGTGGGTCCTTTTACCTTTTACCTGCAGCCTGTGGAGGGAAGCCGGGAAGAGCTGCTGGCGGCTGCGGGGGACGGAATCTGCATTAAGTCCGTATCCGGCCTTCATGCGGGAGCCAATCCCGTCACGGGAGATTTTTCCCTCCTGGCAGCAGGATACTGCTTTGAGAACGGCAAAGAGACAAGGCCTGTGAAGAGTATCACTGTATCCGGAAATTTTTATACGCTTTTAAAGGAGCTGGACAGAGTGGGAAACGACATGGAGTTTATCCGCACGGGCGTCGGCAAGTGTGGTGCGCCCTCTGTACTGGTGCGGGACATGACCATTGCGGGAGAATGATGCCCTTTGTCCCGGCAGCTGGAATATGCAGGAGAGCCGATACCTCACAAATGCGGGAGGTATCGGCCTTTTCCCTGCACGGAAGGTCTTTTTTCTTTCTTTATTTTTCTTTATACTTATTTAATTGCAATATGGCGGAAAGAGAGTAAAATGATAATTGTTCAAAGTTGATTTCAGATAAAAAGGGGAAGAGTGAATAACTATGAGAGAAAAATTCCAGCGTTTTATGTGGGGCAGATACGGCTATGATGATCTCAACCGTGTTCTGATGATTACCGCCGTGGTCTGCATGGTATTGTCCCTGTTTCCCAGGGGGCATATTTTTTACCTGATCGCAGGAGTGGCAATGGTCTATTCCTATTTCCGCATGTTTTCCAGAAATATTGCAAAGCGCTCCAGGGAGAACCAGTGGTTTATGAATAAAACCGTGAAGGTGAGGAAGCTTTTCGGGAAAAAGAAGCAGGAGTGGCAGCAGAGCAGGCAGTACCATATCTATAAATGTCCGAAATGCAGACAGAAGATACGTGTTCCCAGAGGCAGGGGACGTATTGCCATCACCTGCAGAAAGTGTGGCACGGAGTTTATTAAAAAAAGCTGAGGACGGAATATGTTCGGATATGTGATGATTAATAAGGCCGAAATGAAATTCAGGGAGTTTGATGTCTATCACTCCTTCTATTGCGGGATATGCCGGGATCTGAAAAGGAAGTACGGCGTGCCGGGCCAGATCGCATTAAGCTATGATATGACCTTTCTTGCCATATTGCTTACAGGCCTGTATGAGCCGGAAACCGCCGCGGGAAGCTGCAAATGTGCTGCACATCCCTTTGAGAGGCATGAGACCAGAAATAACATATATACCGAGTATGCCGCAGACATGAATATACTGTTTGCCTGTTATAAGTGCCGGGACGACTGGAAAGACGAGAAGAAGTTCTGGAAGCTGGTTTATGGGCGGATCCTGGAAGGAAAGACCGGGAAACTGGGGGAATATTATGGTGAAAAGCTGGAAAAGATCAGCCTGCTGATGCAGCGCTTCTCGGAGGCGGAGCAGGACGGAGAGACGGACATCGATACCATGGCGGGCCTGTTTGGCAGGGTGATGGCGGAAATTGTGACGCCCAGGGAGGATGAGTGGGCGGATAATCTGAGGACCTTCGGTTTTTTCCTGGGAAAGTTTATTTATCTCTGTGATGCGTACGAGGATGTGGAGAAGGATCTGAAAAAGGGTACCTTTAATCCGCTTAAGGCTAAGCGTGAAAGGCCGGATTTTGAAGAGGAATGTAAGACTATCCTCATGATGATGATGTCGGAATGCTGCAGGGAGTTTGAAAAGCTGCCCATTCTGGAAAATGTGGAGATCCTGCGCAATATCCTGTATTCGGGAGTCTGGGGCCGTTATGAGGCGGTACATGAAAAAAGAGCGCAGTAGAACGGAGAGGATATGTACGATCCATATAGTGTATTAGGGGTAAGCAGGAATGCGACTGAGGAAGAGATCAAGAAAGCATATAAGACGCTGAGCAGAAAATATCATCCCGATGCCAATGTCAACAATCCCCATAAGGAGCAGGCAGAGGAGAAGTTTAAGGAGATTCAGGCGGCTTACCAGCAGGTTATGAAGGAAAAGACCTCCGGTTATACGGGAAGCGGCTTCGCCGGGGACAGGGCGGGGGCCGGAGACAGCCGCGGCGCCTCCGGCTATTACGGCGGTTTTGGCCCGGGGGGCTTTGGCTTCGGCGGTTTTGGCCAGGAGACCGGCTACGAGGATAACACGTATCTCAGGGCGGCGGGAAACTATATCCGAAACGGGTATTACAGGGAAGCGCGGACTGCGCTGGACGGCATTGGCAAGCAGGAGAGAAATGCACGGTGGTACTATTACAGTGCCATTGCCTATTCCGCACTGGGAAGCAATGTGGCAGCCCTGGAGCACGCGAGACAGGCGGCAGCCCTGGAGCCGAACAATGCAGGCTACCGCAGCCTGGTGCGGCAGTTTGAGAGCGGCGGCAGCTGGTATGAGCAGCGGCAGGCTACCTACGGTTACCCTGTCGTGGGCGGCAGCAGCGTGTGCCTGAAGCTCTGTGTTGCCAATATGGTCTGTAACATGTGCTGTCTCGGCGGAGGCTGCTGCGGGGGAGGTATTGCGGGGCCCGGGCCGTATTTTTAAAGATTTGCCTTACGGGAAATTTTCCGGTCTTCAAGAGAGTTTTATTGTACTTATAATTTTATATGATATGCCTGTAAAAATCATTGACAGACAGAAGCGGATGGGATACTATAATAGAACATCCGTTCGGAGGAGGCGTCGGAATGAGAGAAAAAGCAGGCAGTATTCGGTTTATGGCTGCAACAGTTATCCTGGTATCGGTTGCGGCCTTTTCTTTTGCGGGGACAGTGATGTGCAGGGCAGGGCTGGGCCGGGCGGAGCAGGAGGGGTATTACAGGGAGAAGGAAATGGAGCTGGTATATTCCACCAGGGCCTACTTAAAGCAGCAGGGCTTTGAAAACAGCGGCGTGACACTGACCCGGGTGGTGGATGGGGACGGAAGCCGGGCGTATACGGTAACGGTCCACCACAGGCAGATAGACAGAATGGAAGAGGCCGGGCGGGAGTTGCTGGCACGGGAGCTGGCTGCCCTTGCCTTTGAGGAGGAAGGCAGTACATTCTGCTATGAGTTCCTGATTACGGGCGGTGTGTCCGCTCAGACAGGTCACTGAACCGTTGCGGGCATTTACGGTTCTTTGGATTAATTGACAGGAATCGCATGACATTTCGGGGAAATTAGGGTATACTTTTGGGTAGAATTTTATAGAGAGGAGTTCCCGAAATGTCATTTATACCGAGACCACATGAAATTTATAAGCATTTTAAAGGGAACCTGTATCAGATCACGGCGGTGGCGGTACACACGGAGACGGGGGAGCAGCTTGTTATTTATCAGGCTATGTACGGAGATTTCCAGACCTATGCGAGACCGCTTGAAATGTTTACAGGCAGGGTAGACCGGGAAAAGTATCCCCAGGTGTCTCAGGAGTTTCGATTTGAGCTGCAGGGACCGGGCGCGGAGCGTCAGAGAGCGGAGTCGGATCCGACACCGGAGGCGTCGAACAGGGTTTCCGGGGAAGTATCTCCGACACCGGAGGCGTCGAACAGGGTTTCCGGGGAAGCGTCTGCGGCTCCGGAGGCGTCGAACGGGGTTTCCGGGGAAGTATCTGCGGCTCCGGAGACGGTGGGCACAGACCGGGGAGCCGCCGCGGCATCGGATTCCGGTGGGGAAGACCGTTCTCAGGGGGAGCTGGCTTTAGACCCGATGGTTCTGCAGTTCCTGGACGCGGACGAGTACGAGCTTCGGCTGAATATTCTGGCGGGACTGCACCACAGGATTACCGACGAAATGATCACCACTATGGCAATTGCCTGCGGTGTGGAGATTGACGAGGGCGATACCGAGGAGCGGTATGAGGCATTGAAGAAATGTCTGCTGACGCTGGAGCGGTATGAAGGCGGCAATCGGATCAGATAGCGCAGGGCGCTCCCTTTAAAGTGCGGCACAGGCTGCCCGTGTCAGGCGGCAGCGGAAGGGAGCGGCTTATGGCATGCACTATGGATAAAAAGATGGTTGTGGGAGTTTCTTCCAGGGCATTGTTTGATTTGACTCTTGAGAATGAAATCTTTGAAAGGGATGGCCTGGAGGCTTATTGCCGTTACCAGGTGGAACATGAACAGGAGGTTTTGAAGCCGGGCCCGGGGTTCCGGCTCATCAAGTCCCTGCTGGGATTAAATGAATGCACGGAAAAGAAGGATCTGATCGAGGTAATCATTATGTCCCATAACAGCCCGGATACCTCGCTGCGGGTCTTCCATACCATTGCTTACTATGGGCTTCCCATTACCCGTTCGGTCTTAGTCAGCGGTGCATCCCTTGCGCCTTACCTTGCGGCCTTTGGCACGGATTTGTTTCTGTCAGCCTGCGAGGAGGATGTACAGTGTGCCGTTGACGGCGGAATCGCAGCGGGAATCATCTGTACCGACGGTACCCGGGACTGTGAGGGGCAGGAAAGAAAGCCGGGCAGGAGGGATTCCGTGATTATTCCCATGCCCGGGCCGTACTCCCTGCCATCCGGACAGATCCGGATCGCCTTCGACGGGGATGCGGTGCTGTTTGCGGACGAATCCGAAGCAATCTTTCGGGAAAAGGGTCTGAATGCTTTTGAGGAAAACGAGCGGCTGCATGCAGGAGACCCATTGAAGGAAGGCCCCTTTGCCAGCTTCCTGAAAAAGCTTTCCGATATACAGAGGGAGCTTGGCACGGAGAACTGCCCCATCAGAACGGCCCTTGTCACCTCCCGCAGCGCGCCGGCCCATGAGAGGGTCATTCGCACCATGCGGGCGTGGAATGTCCGTGTGGACGAGGCATTTTTCCTGGGCGGGCTGGAAAAGAAAGAGTTTTTAAGGGCCTTTGGGGCACAGATCTTTTTTGACGACCAGTCGGTACACACCCAGAGCGCTGCCCAGGCGGTTCCCGCTGCCCGCGTTCCCTATCGGCGCAAAGGCGAGGTATACCATTTTGGGGATAAAAGCCTGGCCATGCGAAAATAATAAGGATAGCTTTATGAAATACGCTAATATAACGCCGGCACGTTTTGTCTGCCGCCAGAACCGTTTTGTTGCTTTTGTGGAGCTGAACGGGGAAACGGAAAAAGTCCATGTCAAGAACACCGGACGCTGCAGGGAGCTTCTGCAGCCCGGTGTAACTGTGTATTTGACGAAAAGCAGTAATGCGGCCCGTTCCACCGCCTATGACCTGGTGGCGGTGGAAAAAGGGGACCGCCTGATTAATATGGATGCCCAGGCGCCCAACAGGGCAGTTGAGGAATGGCTGCGTTCGGGCGGGCTTTTTGCGGATGTGAAGCTGATACGTCCTGAGACGGTATACGGGGGCTCCCGTTTTGACTTTTATCTGGAGACGGAAACGGAAAAGGTATTTCTGGAAGTCAAGGGCGTTACTCTGGAGCAGGGGGGGACAGTCAGGTTTCCGGATGCGCCTTCCCGGCGTGCGGTAAAGCATATAGAGGAGCTGATCCGGGCGAAGGGAGAGGGATACAGGGCTTTTGTGATGTTTGTCATACAGATGGAGCAGGCGGACCACTTTGAACCGGAGTGGGACATCCAGCCGGAATTCGGAAACGTACTGTGCCGGGCGGCCCGTGCAGGCGTTGAAATCCTTGCATATAACTGCAGGGTGGCACCGGACAGCCTGGCAGTGAACCGCCCGGTGCCGGTAAGGCTGGAAAGCAGGGATATTAAGGAAAAATTAAGGCTTGCAGCCATTCCCAAACCTCTCCTGGAATGGTATGATAAGAACAGGCGGATTCTTCCCTGGCGGGAGGAGCCTTCACCCTACCGGGTATGGGTATCGGAAATCATGCTGCAACAGACCCGCGTGGAGGCGGTAAAGCCCTATTTCGAGCGTTTTATGGAGGCGCTGCCGGATGCAGGCGCGTTGGCACGGGCCCCGGAAGAGCAGCTGTTAAAGCTTTGGGAGGGACTGGGGTATTATAACCGGGTAAGGAACCTGCAGAAGGCCGCAGTACAGATCGTCCGGGAATACGGCGGTGAAATGCCCGGGGATTACGAGTCGCTGACAAAGCTTGCGGGAATCGGCAGCTATACTGCCGGAGCCATTTCTTCCATTGCCTTTGGCCGGCCGGTGCCTGCAGTGGACGGGAATGTCCTCCGGGTGCTTGCCCGGGTCAGAAAGGACGAGAGGCTGATTACGGACGGAAAAGTAAAGAAGGCGGTGGAGGAAGAGCTGGCCGGGGTGATACCCGCGGACCGTCCCGGGGATTTTAATCAGGCAATGATGGAGATCGGCGCCTGTGTCTGTATCCCTAACGGCGAGCCTCTGTGTGGCTGCTGTCCCTTAAACGGGATCTGCCGGGCCCATGCCGACGGTACGGAAACGGAGTTTCCCAGGAAGGAAGGCAGGAAGCCCAGGAAGATTGAGGAAAAAACGGTGCTGATTATCCGGGATGCAGGCAGGGCGGCTCTCCACAGGCGTCCGGCCGGCGGGCTTCTGGCGGGAATGTACGAGTTTCCCATGCTGGATGGCTGGCGGACGGCGGAGGAGGTCACGGCCTATCTGGCTGAGAACGGCTTCAGGACTCTGCGCATTCAACCGTTGGAGGATGCCAGGCACATTTTTACCCACAGGGAATGGCATATGAAAGGATATATGGTCCGCGTGGACGAGCTGGAGCACGGGTGTCCCGGGAAGGACAGCCGGGGCTGGCTTTTCGTGGAGCCCTGTGAGACGGAAGAGAAATACCCTGTGCCGTCTGCGTTTTCCGCTTATACCGGGTATCTGAAAATACGTCTTGGGAAAGAAAGGTATGAAGACATATGAAATTATTATCAATAGTGGTTCCCTGTTATAATTCGGAAAAATATATGAGAAAATGTATCGAATCCCTTCTGACGGGAGGGGAGGACGTGGAGATTATCATTGTAGACGACGGCTCTACCGGCGACAGAACGGCGGAAATAGCAGATGAGTATGCCGCCAGGTATCCTGCCATTGTGAAGACGGTGCACAAGGCAAACGGGGGCCATGGCTCTGCGGTGAACACGGGGATTGACTATGCCACGGGAGTCTATTTCAAGGTGGTTGACAGTGACGACTGGGTGAAAAAGGACGCATATGAGCGGGTGCTGGAGACTCTCCGGGAGTTTATGGGGGGGGCACATACCCTGGATATGCTGGTTTGCAATTATGTATACGAGAAGGAAGGGGAGAAGAAAAAGAAGATTATCCAGTACCGCCACAGCCTCCCCACAGGCCGTATGTTCACCTGGGAGGACTGCCATCATTTTCAAAAGGGCCATTATATTCTGATGCACTCTGTGATTTTCAGGACAAAGCTTCTGAAGGAATGCGGAATCCGGCTTCCCGAGCATACCTTCTATGTGGATAACCTTTATGTATTTGAACCCCTCCCTTATGTGAGGAATATGTATTACCTGGATGTAAATTTCTACCGCTACTATATTGGCAGAGAGGACCAGTCCGTCAACGAGAATGTCATGATTTCCCGGATTGACCAGCAAATCAGGGTCAACAAGCTGATGATCGATTATCTGACGGAAAAAAAGCAGACGCTCACGAAGAAGAAGCGTCTGTACCAATACATGAGAAATTATCTGGAGATTATTACCACGGTTTCATCGGTGCTGCTGATACGTTCCGGCACCGAGGAGAATCTGGCCAAGAAAGCGGAACTGTGGCAGTATTTAAAAGAGAAGGACAGGCTGTTGTACCGCTGCCTGCGCCACGGCATCATGGGAGAAGCCATGAACCTGCCGGGACGGGGCGGACGTAAGATCTCGGTGGAAGGTTATAAGATCTGCCAGAGGATTTTCAAGTTCAATTAAAATCAGCCGGCCGTTTTTTCACGGTTTTTGTTTGCAGGACTGAAGGCCAGCAGCCATTCCCTTCTGTAGACACAGGCGTACATGATTGCGCCCAGGAGAATTCCCGTCACTACGTCAAAGAGGGAGTGCTGCTTAATGAACACAGTGGAGAGGATGATGGAGACGCTGAGGATTCCGGAAGCGATCCTGATCGGCCTGCCATACCTTGACTTTGCCAGATCTCCGCTGCGCATTACTGCAAAATGTGCTCCCATGGAGTTGAATACGTGAATGCTGGGCCACAGGTTTGTGGGGGTGTCTGTCTGCCAAAGGAGGGAGATCAGCCACGTAAAGCAATTGTCTCTCGGCATAACGGCAGGCCTTAAATCATGGCCGTTGGGCCACAGGGTGGAAATGACAAGGAACAAGGTCATTCCGGTAAATAAAAAGCAGCATACTTTGTAATAGTCCTGCTTATTCCTGAAAAACAGATAAACCACCACGGCGGCCACATATCCGAACCAAAGCAGGTATGGAATAATGAACACCTCACAGAAGGGGATATAGTCATCCATGCTGACGTGTATCACCTGATAATTTTTGACATTTGTTTTCTCCAGCCAGGCGAACCAGGCCAGATAAACCGCCAGATAGATCAACAACGGAATCCCGTGCTTATATTTTTCATAAATGGCTTTGATTTTTTCCTTTTTTCCCATTTTTTCCATATTCTGCCCACCTACACTTTATGTTTATCACCGGATGTCAGTAATACAACTGAACGACAAGTATAGTATAGCGTCGGATGGAAAAAATGCAATGCCTTTTTTCCCTTCTTAAGCAATCTTAAGAAAACCTTCAGGATTATCCCCGGATAATGCGCAGGGCGTTTTGCTCACAGGTTACGGTAATGCTGCGGCTTTTTCTGGCAACTTCACCGTCGGTATGTACCCAGAGAGGAGAGGACACCTCTATGCGGACCTTCCTGGCCTGATAGGGGGTAATGCCCTGATAACGGTAATGCCTGCCCTGAAAGGCGGTAGGCAGGGCATAAAGGATCAGCGCCTTGGAAATATCCCCCACGGCACACAGATTTAAGATACCGTCCGTGGCGTCCGCATCGGGGCTGAACATGAAACCTCCGCCCTCAAAGCGGCGGAGCATACAGGCAGTGAAGAGGATACTGCCGATTTCCACAGGGGTGCCGTCGTCCAGAATCAGCTTTCCGGAAATGGCCTTTGCGGCAAAGAGCTGCTTCAGTGCGATGCTGAGATAGGTCAGCTTTCCCAGGCCGATCTTGTTCAGAACCTTTTTAGCCTTGGAACGCAGGGCTTCCTCACATACCGCCGCATCAAAACCGATGCCGCAGCTGACTGCGAAACGGCGCTTTTCCCCGTCTTCATAGGTGACGGTTCCCAGATCCATTAAGCAGGCGGTTCCCGAGTGCAGGATCAGGTCCAGGGCAGCGGTGGGGGAGGTGGGGATGTTCAGGTCCCTTGCCAGGTCGTTGCTGGATCCGGTGGGTATATAGCCCAATATGATCCCGGAAGGATCAGGAATGCCCTGCAGGGCTTCATTGACCGTGCCGTCGCCTCCCAGGATAATCAGGGAGACAGGCCCGTCTCCGGGAGCGGACAGTATTTCGCCGGCGATTCTGGAAACGTCCCCGGCCTTTTCGGAAAACCAGGGCCGATAAGGGACATTTCCCCTGCGCAGTGCGGGTTCCACCTGCTCTTTCCATATTTTCAGCCCTTTTCCGGAGCGGGATGCCGGGTTGATAATAATGTGATACATAAAGCTGGGCCCTCTCTTTCGCTTTTGTTGTTTTCATTGTCTGCTACTTTATTGTATCAGCAGATTGCCGATCCGTAAATAAAATCATTTTCTTATTTCGTATTTTGTGTTATAATCTAGGACAGGTATTTTAATACAGTAAAGCGTGAAAACAGGAGGATTTGGAATGTATTCTTTGGACGATGTAAGGGCGGTGGATCCTGAGGTCGCTCAGGCGATTGAAGACGAGCAGGAGAGGCAGAACAGCCACATTGAGCTGATTGCTTCCGAGAACTGGGTGAGTAAGGCAGTGATGGCGGCAATGGGCAGCCCGCTGACCAACAAGTATGCGGAAGGGTATCCCGGGAAACGGTATTACGGCGGCTGTGACTGCGTGGATGTGGTGGAAACCCTGGCGATTGAGCGGGCAAAGGAGCTGTTTGGCTGCGAGTATGCCAATGTGCAGGCGCATTCCGGCGCCCAGGCCAATATGGCGGTACAGTTTACGGTCTGCCAGCCGGGAGACACTATTATGGGCATGAATCTGGACCACGGCGGGCATCTGACCCATGGCAGCCCGGTTAATATGTCGGGAAAATATTTTCACATTGTGCCTTACGGCGTAAATGACGAAGGCTTTATTGATTATGACAAACTGCGGGAGACCGCCCTGGAGGCAAAGCCGAAGATGATTATTGCAGGGGCTTCCGCTTATGCCCGTACCATTGACTTTAAGCGGTTCCGTGAGGTTGCCGATGAGGTGGGGGCTGTCCTGATGGTGGATATGGCCCACATTGCGGGACTTGTGGCGGCAGGGCTTCATCCCAGCCCCATTCCTTATGCCCATGTGACTACCACCACGACCCATAAGACCCTGCGGGGACCCAGGGGCGGCCTGATCTTATCCAGCAATGAAGTAAACGCGAAATATAATTTTAACAAGGCGATTTTCCCCGGCATCCAGGGCGGACCGCTGATGCACGTAATCGCCGCCAAGGCCGTCTGTTTCAAAGAGGCGCTGAGCGACGATTTCAAGGTATATCAGAAGGGCATTATCGAGAATGCCCAGGCTCTGTGCAAGGGGCTTCTGGAGCGGGGGATCAAAATCGTATCCGGAGGCACCGATAATCACCTGATGCTGGTAGATCTGACGAATTTCGGCCTTACCGGCAAGGCTGTGGAAAAGCTGCTGGATGCGGCACACATCACCTGCAACAAGAACACGATCCCCAACGATCCCCAGTCGCCTTTTGTGACCAGCGGTATCCGTCTGGGAACGCCGGCCGTCACCTCCAGAGGCATGAAGGCGGAGGATATGGACAGGATCGCGGAAGCCATTGCCCTGGTGATCAAGGGCGGCGAGGAGAAGGTTTCCGAGGCCCGGGCCATTGTTCAGTCTCTGACCGACAAATATCCGTTGATTTAATATCGGGAAACGCTTTTATCAGTGTTTTCCGCAGGCCGGCGTACCGGCTTTGGAGTGTCCGCAGGCGGGGGCGTGAAAAACGGGGTGAAGCCGGCTTCGTTTTCCATGGCCCCTTCTTTGGGGATAAGGATTGGAAATTGGAGGGCAAAGCGATGTTTCGCAAAAAAGGCAGACCTCGGGACTATGATAAAGAGAATCTGAAGCCGGTGATACATGCAAGCATCTGCAACGGGGAGCAGGTGGCAGGGTTTAAGGACAGGCAAACAGGGAAATTTACGGAAATCATGCTCATTCGTGACAGCAGGGACCTGGCCGAATTTATGGAGAGCTACGGGTTATCCGCGGAAGAGATCACGAAAGAGTGGTAGGGCGTTCTTTGAGCAGTCCCATGCAGCAGGCGGCGGAAATGAGCAGGAAGCACAGGGCCATCCCGTATTGTGCCGCAGCCGGCAGGCTTCCGGTGACAGCGGGGACATAACTGCCGATATTGCCGAAGATGTGTGCAATGACAGCCGGAAACAATGACTTTGTTTTAACATAGGAAAGCGCAAATATGATACCGCCAAGAAAAGCGTGCACGACGATGATGACGCCGCCCGCCATGGCATGGATCAGGGCAAACAGGGCTGCCGATATAAAAACGCAAGCAATGTCGGAAAAGCCTTTGTGCAGTGTGGTCATAACCAGGGCGCGAAACACAAATTCTTCCACTACCGGCGCAATGATAAAAACGGATAAGATAAAAGCAGCCATGCTTTTCTCCATATCCTCTGCCATTCCTCCGATCAGCTCCGGGGGAATGGGAGCCACAGCCTGGAGGATATTGGAGAATGCCGAAAAGCAGAAGGCCGCCAGGATCGGCAGCAGGTATTTTTTCACGGAAACCCCTTTAAGGCCATATGTATTTTTCACGTCTATTTTCCTGAAACGGATAATGAGCATTACAAGAAGCAGATATATGGCCTGGGCCATGCCGCTGATTAAGGCCACATGTTCCGTACTGCCTTTGAAGGCCATCATGGCAGCGGAAGACAGAATTCCGATACCCAGTAGGAAAGAAAGGGTAATCAGGAAGCTGCCGCCGACAGCTTTTAATCGGGATGTCATACGATACCTCCTCAATTTTCCACGTTGGATTCATTATATCACAAGTTTTATTACATTTGTACTTTATCTCACAAATTTTACCGGATTTGTACTTTTTTAGGGAAACACCCTGCAAATCCGTGCGCATCCGCCGGAGGCTTTTAAGGAAGCGATGATTTAACCAGCGCTTCTTTGGTAACAGTTCAGGCACCAATGTCCGAACTGCCGGGAATGGACTGGTATTGGCACATTCCCGGGAGAAGTGACGCTTGCATCTTGGCGGTCAATCCTGTAAAATGAAATAAATGCAGCTTTAGCTGCGACATGGAGGTTAGCATGGAAGAAAATATGGAGACAATCCAGGGGGAGCGTATGCAGTTTGCGGTGCTGATCGATGCGGATAATATCAGCTCCAAATATGCCGCCACCATTTTTGAAGAACTGGATAAATTCGGATTTTCCACTTATCGGCGTATCTACGGCAACTGGTCGAAGGCCAACGGCTGGAATGAGGGGATGCTGCTGGAGCATTCCATTATGCCCGTACAGCAGTTTTCCTATACCACGGGGAAGAATGCCACGGACATGGCCATGGTGATTGATGCCATGGATATTTTGTTTAAGAATAAAGTCAGGGGCTTTTGCCTGGTGACCAGCGACAGTGATTTTACCCGTCTGGCCATGCGTCTGCGGGAAGAAAATATGTTTGTCTTAGGCATGGGGGAATCCAAGACCCCTCCGGCGCTGACCAGGGCCTGCAACAGGTTCATCCACCTGAATCTGGTAGCGGAGCAGAATAAGGCACTGGAAGGCGCGGAGAGCATCGAGGGCGGTGACGAGCAGAATGTCACTTCGGTGACGGAGGTGCGGCAGGCGATCCTGGCCCTGATTAATGAGAACGACGGGAAGCCGGTAGACCTTGCCAGGATCGGTAATCGTTTGAACGACAGGTTTTCTGATTTTGACGTCCGCAACTACGGATATACCAAGCTCAGCACGATGGTGACCCAGGAGCTGCCTGATTTCAATGTGAAAAAAATAAATTACCAATATTGCGTGGAACGCCGTTCCACACTTACCAAGGCGGAGCTGGAGCGGGAAATCTGCAGCATGATTGAGAAAAACGGCGGCATGATAGATAATCTCTCCACTCTGAACGATGAACTCCACAAAAAGTATAAGCAGCTGGATTTCAGACAGTTTGGTTATAACCGCATTTCCAGCTTCCTGCGCAGCATGAAGTCGGTGACGGTTCATGAAAATCAGGTGACGCTGCATCGGGAAGCAAACTGAATGCGCTTTCCGGAAGGAAGAAAACAAAAAAGGCAGGCGGCAGAAGGCGGGATTTATGGACATTTTTGAATATATGCGCAGCACCAGCATGGAAAAGGAAGCGCCGCTGGCAGCCCGGATGCGGCCCAGGACTCTGGATGAGGTAATGGGGCAGGAGCACATTATCGGCAGGGACAAGCTGTTGTATCGGGCCATTCAGGCGGATAAGATCAGTTCCGTGATCTTTTACGGACCACCGGGAACGGGTAAGACGACCCTGGCCCGGGTAATTGCCAATACCACCAGCGCGGAATTTACCCAGATCAATGCCACGGCAGCGGGCAAGAAGGACATGGAAGAGGTGGTGGCTAAGGCTAAGGATACCCTTGGCATGTATGGAAAACGCACCATCCTGTTTATTGACGAGATTCACCGTTTTAACAAAAGCCAGCAGGATTATCTGCTGCCCTTTGTGGAGGACGGGACACTGATTCTCATCGGCGCTACCACGGAAAACCCGTATTTTGAGGTGAACGGGGCACTGATTTCCCGTTCCATAATTTTTGAGCTCAAGCCCGTTCCGACGGAGGCAGTGAAGGAGCTGATCCGCAAGGCCGTCTATGACGGCGACAGGGGAATGGGGGCCTACAATGCCGCAATTGACGAGGACGCGCTGGATTTTCTGGCGGATCTTTCCGGCGGCGACGTCAGGCATGCCCTGAATGCGGTGGAGCTGGGAATCCTGACCACGAACCGCAGCGGGGACGGAAAGATACATATTACCCTGGAGGTGGCTCAGGAGTGCATTCAGAAGCGCGCCGTGCGTTACGATAAGGCGGGGGACAGTCATTACGACACAATTTCGGCTTTTATTAAGAGTATGAGAGGATCCGATCCGGATGCGGCAGTGTATTACCTGGCGCGGATGCTCTATGCAGGGGAGCAGGCGGCATTTATTGCAAGGCGGATTATGATATGTGCGGCGGAGGATGTGGGCAATGCGGATCCCATGGCGCTGGTGGTGGCTGTCAATGCTTCCCTGGCAGTGGAGCGGATCGGGATGCCGGAGGCCCAGATTATTTTGTCCCAGGCTGCGGCCTATGTTGCCTGTGCGCCTAAGAGCAATGCCGGCTGCAATGCCGTTTTTGAGGCTCTGCAGACGGTGGAGCAGACGGGAAACCTGCCCATACCGGCCCATTTGCAGGATGCGCATTATAAGGGGGCGGCAAAGCTGGGGCGGGGAACGGGCTATAAGTATGCCCACGATTATCCGAATCATTATGTAAAGCAGCAGTATCTGCCCTATGAGCTGAGCGGAAAGGAATTTTACAGGCCCTCCGGGAACGGGTATGAGGTGAAGATCAGGGAGCATATGCGCAGGCTGAAGGAAGAGGCCGGGGAAGCCTCAGAATAATTCCTGCACCAGATACTGGTAGATCTGCTGATTCTTTTTCTGCCAGTTGTCACAGATGGCGGCGGCGGTTTCCTTATCGGGAACGGAAAGCGTGAGATCCACCAGGCTGATCCCCCTGTCCTTTGCCGTCAGCCGCGCCTCGTATTCTCCGGAGGCGGCTTTATCGTATCGCGCCAGGATGGAGAATTCATTGCGCAGGGTATACTCGTTTTCCCGAATATAGGTATCAATGTCCTGCCGGATGTCCTTGATAATCCGATTGCGAAAGAAGTTCAGGGTCTCCCGGCCTTCTTCCGTGACGGTCAGATAGGTTCTGTTATGAAGGGTCTCGGAGGAGACCAGTCCTGCATCCGCCAGCTCGCTGAAAACCTGCTGCAGGGTGAGGAAGCTGGTATATTCCTTCCCCAGGACATAGTCGCTGACCTGGGCGGCCGTCAGAGGAAAGGCCACCCGGTCCAGCATATACAGTACGATTAATTTATAGAGGGTCAAAGAATCCTGTAACATAATCCTCCTTTATTCCCGCGGGCAATGTCCCACAGACAGCCGGGCCCGTTTTCAGCGGATATGGGATTTGACTGCCTGGGCGACCAGCTCGGCCACCCTGGGGTGAAAGGCCTCAGGCAGAATGTTTTCGTCGTTTAATTCCTCCTCCGGCACCAGTCCGGCAATGGCTTCGGCGGCGGCAAGCTTCATTTCCTCCGTGATCTGTGTGGCCCGGCCTTCCAGCGCCCCCTTGAAGATGCCGGGGAAGGCGATCACGTTGTTGACCTGGTTGGGGAAATCACTCCGGCCCGTTCCCACCACTCTGGCGCCCGCGGCCTTTGCCGCGTCAGGCATGATTTCCGGTACAGGGTTGGCCATGGCAAAAAGGATGGCATCCCGGTTCATGGAAGCGACCATTTCCGGTGTCACGATGCCCGGAGCGGATACGCCCACGAAAATGTCGGCACCGGTCAGGGCGTCTGCCAGAGAGCCTGTCTGATTTTCCGGATTCGTGACCTCTACCATTTTCTGCTGCATCCAGTTCAGGCCTTCCGTGGACCTGGACAGGATGCCCACCTTGTCGCACATGACAATGTGGGGGAAACCATAGGTCAAAAGCAGCTTGGTGATGGCGACGCCTGCGCTTCCTGCGCCGTTTACCACGATCCGGCAGTCTTCCTTTTTCCTGCCGGTTACCTTCAGGCTGTTGATGATACCGGCCAGAACTACAATTGCCGTACCGTGCTGGTCGTCGTGGAATACGGGGATGTCCAGCGCTGCCTTCAGCCGTTCCTCGATCTCAAAGCATCTGGGGGCGCTGATGTCCTCCAGATTAATGCCGCCGAAGCCGGGAGCCAGCCAGGTGACCGCCTTGATGATCTCCTCGGTATCCTGGGTGTCCAGACAGATGGGCACTGCGTTGACACCGCCGAATTCCTTAAACAGGACGGCCTTCCCTTCCATCACGGGCATGGCGGCGTGGGGGCCGATGTTGCCGAGGCCCAGGACGGCACTTCCGTCGGAAACAACGGCCACCGTATTTGCCTTCATGGTATATTTGTAAGCAGCCTCCTTGTCTTTCGCGATGGCCCTGCAAGGCTCCGCTACACCGGGAGTATAGGCCAGGGCCAGATCCTCTCTGGATCTTACGGGGGATTTGGAGACGGTCTCCAGCTTTCCGTTCCATTTTTCGTGCATCAGCAGTGCTTTTTCGTCAGTTGTCATGACAGTACCTCTTTCCGTTTTATTTTCGTTAGACCGTTAATAACGGTTCAGACACCCCTATCGTGAAGCCGAAATTGCGTTCCCTTGCAATTTCGCGAGATTTTCACCAACTCTCGGTTTGCTGAAAATAGGACTTCCTATTTTAGGAAAAGTGTATTATAATAGTATTCATGATAAGCCGTTCAAATTAAATTGTCAAGGAAGCATGTCGATAACCATCTTGCTGCCATCCCCGTTTTTGCATTGTGGATTTGAAAGCTGCTGCTGAATTTATCAGTTTTGAGGAGGAGTTTATGAGAGAAAAATATGAATCGCTGGCGCTGGTACAGTTGAAAGAACTCGCCAAGGTACGTGGATTAAAGGGTACTTCGACGATGAAAAAGGCGGAGATTATAGAAGCCATGCTGGCGGAGGACGAGAGGTTAAAAAAGCTGGAGGAGCAGGAAAAGGTGGAAAAGGAACAGGAAGCCAGGCCCCAGGAGACTGGGGCACGGAAGCCGAAGGGCCAGGAGGCACCCCAGGCAGCCGGCAGTACCGGAAGACAGCCCGGATACAGGCGCCAGAATTCCGCTTCAGGCCGGCCGGTATCTTCACGTGGTGCAAACCCGGCCCGCGGTGAAGCACCGTCTCATGCCGATTATGCGGGACGAAGCGAGGACGGAGGCCGCGGCGAGAACGCCAGCCGCGGTGAGAGCGCCGTCAAAAGCGAAAGCACCCAGAAGGCGGAGGCGGTACCTGTGAGGGCGGAAAATGCAGGCCCCGCCGCGGAGGGGGCAGCGATGCCGCGTTCGGTCAGGACCAACGAGGTTTATGATGAAAAAACCTATCCCAAGGAGCTGGACAGCGGAGAAGAAGCCAGCGGTATCCTGGAGGTCATGCCGGACGGCTACGGATTTATCCGCTGCGAAAATTATCTGCCCGGTGAGAACGACGTTTACGTGGCGCCCAGCCAGATCCGCCGTTTCGGTTTAAAGACAGGGGATATTTTGAAGGGAAACAAGCGGGTCAAAACCCAGCAGGAGAAATTCAGCGCATTGCTGTATATCCGTACGATTAACGGATATACGGTGGAAGAATCCGCAAAGCGGACAGCCTTTGAGGATATGACGCCGATTTTTCCCAACGAGCGTATCCGGCTTGAGATGCCCGGGGGCAGTATAGCCACGCGGGTAATGGACCTGGTGAGCCCGGTGGGCAAAGGGCAGCGCGGCATGATTGTGTCGCCGCCCAAGGCCGGCAAGACCACCCTGCTGAAGGAGGTGGCAAAGTCCGTCCTGCGCACGAACCCTCATATGCACATGCTGATCCTGTTGATAGACGAGCGTCCGGAGGAGGTGACGGACATCAGGGAGGCTATCCACGGAGAAAACGTGGAGGTGATCTATTCGACCTTTGACGAACTGCCGGAGCACCATAAGCGGGTGTCCGAAATGGTGATCGAACGTGCAAAGAGGCTGGTGGAGCATAAGAAGGATGTGGTCATCCTTCTGGACAGCATTACCCGGCTGACCCGGGCGTATAATCTGGTGGTTCCGCCCAGCGGGCGTACATTGTCCGGCGGTCTTGACCCGGCGGCCCTGCATATGCCCAAGAGGTTTTTCGGCGCGGCCAGAAATATGCGGGAGGGCGGCAGTCTGACGATTCTTGCCACTGCGCTGGTGGAGACGGGCAGCAAGATGGACGATGTGGTATATGAGGAATTCAAGGGGACGGGCAATATGGAGATGGTGCTTGACCGTAAGCTCTCGGAAAAAAGGATATTTCCGGCCATCGACCTGGCGAAATCCGGTACGAGAAGAGAAGACCTGCTGCTGAACAGGGATGAACTTGACGCGATCAATATTATGCGCAAGGCCCTGAACGGGCTCAAGCCGGATGAGGCTACGGACAGGATACTGGATATGTTTGCAAGAACCCGCAACAACAACGAATTTGTGCAGATGGTGAAAAAGAATAAATTTATTTAAGCAGTTTGGTATATTTTTGTAAAATTTGGACTTGCAAGTGTGCGGACCTTGTGTTACAATAATACCGCTGTTTGTGGTTCCATAGGCAGTGCGGATGAGAACAGACAATAGCACGGAATGATATAGAGAGGTGAAAAAAGATGAAGGAAGGAATCCATCCCCAGTATTATCAGGCAACTGTAACCTGCAACTGTGGCAACACTTTCGTGACCGGTTCTACAAAGCCGGAGATTCACGTAGAAGTCTGCTCCAAGTGCCATTCATTCTACACCGGCCAGCAGAAGACGGCAAGGGCCGATGGAAGAATCGAGAAGTTTAACAAGAAGTACGGTGTTAAATAAGAATCACAGAAAAGGTTGAGGTGCTTGTATCTCAACCTTTTCTGTTCGTGAATCTGACGGGAAGACGGGGATTAATATGGCAAAGAGGAAGAAGAAATGCTATTCCGGTATCGGCGGCCAGGCGGTACTGGAAGGCATTATGATGAAAAACCAGGAAAAATATGCAGTGGCCGTGCGGAAGGCTGACGGTGAGATAGCCGTAGAGCTGGAAAATTACCAGGGGCTGCTTCACGGTAATAAAATCAAAGAGATACCGTTTGTCAGGGGTATTTTCAATTTTCTGGATTCCATGATTCTGGGAATGCGGTGTCTGAATTTTTCTGCCTCTGTCTATGATGAGGAGGACGAGGGAAAGGACGACAAGGGGAAAGGCGGGGAAAAGGCAGCAACAACGCTGGTGACGGTTTTCTCCGTAGCATTGGCGGTAGGCATTTTTGTAATACTGCCCTATTATCTGGCATCGCTTATGAAGGGCTTTGTGCGCAACGAATCCCTGATGGCGATTGTGGAAGGCGCGCTCCGCATTGTGATTTTTGTGCTTTATGTCTGGGCGATCAGCCTGATGAAGGATATACGGCGGCTGTACCGTTATCACGGAGCGGAGCATAAGTGCATTAACTGTATTGAGAAGGGGCGTCCCCTGACGGTGCACAATGTCATGAGAAGTTCCAGGCTGCACAAAAGATGCGGTACCAGTTTTATTTTCTTTGTAATGCTGGTCAGTATTATTTTGTTCTTTTTTATCCGGGTGGACAATCCGGCGCTGCGGGTCTTCCTGCGCATTCTGCTGATGCCCATTGTGGCCGGAATTTCCTATGAAATCATTCGGCTGGCCGGCCGCAGCAACAATATTATTGTCCTGATTCTGTCCCTGCCGGGTATGTGGATTCAGAGAATGACCACCAGGGAGCCTGACAGGGAGATGGTAAAGGTAGCAATTGCGGCGGTGGAAGCCGTGTTTGACTGGAAAGCCTTCCTTTATGACAATTTCGGCTATGAGGTGGATGAGACCTGGATGGATGAGGAAGAAGATTCTGCTCCGGAGGAGGACCGGACAGATGCCGGGGAGGAAGGATGAGGTACAGGGATGCCTATGACAGGGGAAGAGCTGTCCTGGCGCAGGCGTCCGTGACAGAGGCGGATACCGATGCCAGGCTGCTGCTGGAATATGTGTGCGGTACGGATCGAAACACTCTGCTGGCCCATGGGGACAGGGAGGTGACGAAAGAAGAGGAGGGCAGGTACCGGGAGCTGACAGAGAAGCGTTCCCGGCATATTCCCCTGCAGTACCTTACAGGGGTACAGGATTTTATGGGACTGGAATTCAGCGTAAATGAGCAGGTGCTGATTCCCAGGCAGGATACGGAGATATTAGTGGAGGAGGCCCTGCGGAATCTGCATGACGGCATGCGGGTTCTGGATATGTGTACAGGGTCCGGCTGCATTTTAATCAGCATGCTGCGTTATTCCAATGACTGTGAAGGTGTAGGGGCGGATATTTCCGGGGAAGCCCTGAAGGTGGCCCGGGAGAATGCAGAGAAGCTGCTGGGAGCCCGCGCTTTGACTGTGCGGCAGGAGGATCCGGGGGAGCCCGGGGAGTTCTCGGGGGGATCTGCCGGCACGCATATCAGCTTTGTGCAAGGTGATTTGTTTGAAAAGGTGGAAGGGAAGTATGATATGGTCCTCTCCAATCCGCCGTATATCAGGAGCAGGGTCATAGACACTTTGATGCCGGAGGTGCAGGATCATGAGCCGCGGCAGGCATTGGACGGCGGGGAGGACGGACTTTCGTTTTACCGGCGCATTCTGGAGGAAATACCCGGGTATCTGGAAAAGGGCGGAATGCTTTTGTTTGAGACGGGCTATGACCAGGGGGAGGCGGTGAGCCGCCTGATGGAAGAGGCCGGATTCCTGGAGGTTCGTGTAATAAAGGATTACGGAGGAATGGACCGGGTGGTGTGCGGCATCCTGCGCTTTGATGATCCGGTACAGTGAGTTGACGCATGAACGGGAAGTGTCCGGCAGTGGGGTTGACTACGTAATTTCAGTAATTGGGAGAATGATATGTTTGATAAGCTGGAGGATCTGTTGATCCGTTTTGAAGAAATTCTGAGTGAGCTCCATGAGCCGACGGTGACGAATAATCAGGAACGCTTTCGGAAGCTGATGAAGGAGCAGAGCGATCTTACTCCGATTGTGGATGCTTACAGGGAGTACAAGAGATGCAGGCAGGATATTGACGACTCTCTGGAAATGCTGGAGGAAGAGAGTGACGAAGAAATGCGGGGCATGATTAAGGAGACCCTGAATGACAGCAGAAAGCGGGTGGAAGAGCTGGAGCAGGAGCTGAAGATCCTGCTTTTGCCTAAGGATCCCAATGACGACAAGAATGTGATTGTAGAGATCCGGGCCGGCGCCGGCGGCGACGAGGCGGCTTTGTTTGCGGCGGAAATCTACCGGATGTATGTACATTATGCGGAGAGCCAGAGGTGGAGGGTGGAGACCCTGAATGCCGATGAGATCGGTATCGGCGGCATGAAGGAAGTCCAGTTTATGATTTCCGGGCAGGGGGCGTACTCCCGGATGAAATACGAGAGCGGCGTACACAGGGTACAGCGCGTGCCGGAGACAGAGAGCGGAGGGCGCATTCATACGTCTACTATCAGCGTGGCAGTGATGCCGGAGGTAGATGAGGATATTGATATTGTGATAGATGACAAGGACATCCGCATCGATGTGATGCGGGCATCCGGCAACGGCGGGCAGTGCGTCAATACCACGGATTCGGCGGTGCGTCTGACCCATTATCCTTCCGGCATCGTGGTGTACAGCCAGACGGAGAAATCCCAGATACAGAATAAGGCGAAGGCATTTGCCCTGCTGAAGGCAAAGCTGTATGACATAGAGCAGCAGCAGCGGCATGACGCGGAAGCGGAAATGCGGAAGAGCCAGATCGGCACGGGGGATCGTTCCGAGAAGATAAGGACTTACAATTTCCCCCAGGGCCGGGTCACGGATCACCGCATCGGCCTGACGATTTATAAGCTTGACAAGGTGATGGACGGTGACATTCAGGAGATCCTGGATGCCTGTATTGCCGCCGACCAGGCGGCGAAGCTGGCAAAAATGGGAGAAAACTAAGAACAGCAGGAGTGGAAGGGCAGGGGAAACAAATTATGAGCAATATGCGGGGAATCGATACGCCGGTGCGGCAGCGCAGGAGGCGGGTATTCCGGGAAGTGGCTAATCTGGCGTATACTTCGTCAAACTTAAAGGATGATATGGAAGCCCTGCCCTATAAGATAGTAGATTATGAGAAATCCCAGTACTGGGAGAGTGTTTACCGGGACCGCGCTATTGTCAGGGAACGGCTGCGCCTGGCTATGGGAATGAGCCTTCGGCCGGAAAACAGGGATCATCCGGGGCATCTGACAGAAGGCCTGGAAGAGAGCAACATAGACGAGAAATACTACGAGCCGCCGTTGATGCAGGTGATTCCGTCGGCCTGCAACGCCTGTCCCGAGAACCGTTATGAGGTTACAAGCGCCTGCATGGGCTGTGTGGCCCATCCCTGCCAGAGCGTCTGCCCGAAGCAGGCCATCACCATGATCGACGGGAAATCGGTGATTGACCAGGAAAAATGTATTCGCTGCGGGAAATGCAAAGAGGTATGTCCTTACGATGCTGTCAGCCATAAGGAAAGGCCCTGCAAGGCGGTCTGCGGGGTCAATGCCATTAAGAGCGACGGGTTCGGAAGGGCCTGCATTGACAGTGAAATATGTGTATCCTGCGGTCAGTGCATGGTCAGCTGCCCGTTTGGAGCCATTGCGGATAAATCTCAGATCTTCCAGCTCATACGGGCAATGCAGTCCGGCAGGAAAATTATTGCCCAGGTAGCGCCTGCCTTTGTGGGGCAGTTCGGACCGGGGGTGACACCGGATATGTTTCAGGCAGCATTGAAGGAGCTGGGGTTTGCGGATGTTTATGAGACGGCTCTGGGCGCGGATCTGGGTTGTATCAAGGAGGCAGAGCACTATGTGAAAGAGGTGGCCACGGGGAACCAGGCTTTTGCGCTGACCTCCTGCTGCCCCTCCTGGTCAATGATGGCCAAAAAGCTGTTTCCGGAGACCATCGACAAGATCAGCAATGAGCTTACGCCCATGGTGGCCACAGCCCGTATTATAAAAGAAAAATATCCGGATGCTTCCGTGGTATTTATCGGTCCCTGTGCTTCCAAAAAGCTGGAGGCCAGCAGACGCACGGTGCGTTCGGATGTAGATTTTGTGATTACCTTTGAAGAACTCACCGGTATGTTTGAGGCGAAAGGCATCCTTCTGGAGGAAATTCGGGCCATGGATGCCCTGGAGGATGCCACGGGGGCAGGCAGAGGATACGGTGTGGCAGGAGGCGTGGCCGATGCGATCAAAAAGTGCATCGAGACATATCATCCCGGTACGGAGGTAAAGATCGAGCACGCAGAGAGCCTGGCGGAATGTCGGAAAATGCTGCTGCTGGCCAAGGCAGGCAGGAAAAACGGCTGCCTGATTGAGGGGATGGCCTGTCCGGGCGGCTGTGTGGCAGGCGCGGGAACAAACATTGCAATTCCCCAGGCCATGAAGGCAGTGGCCGGCTTTCAAAATGCTGCGAGGAAGCAGGTGCCTGATAGGAACGGTGCATAAAGAAGGCCTTTGCATAATGCGACCTTTCCGGCTAACGATCTCAATATAATAACCGCCATTAACGGTTTTTTGACTTAAGGCTTGATTTTACGGAAGCCGGGGGGGGTATAATTAAGATCAGGATAATTATGGCAGCAGGATTTCAATTATGCTGTCCGGCGGAATTCATGGAGGAAAAGGCGGATGGGGCTTTCGGTGTATCACAATATACTGGCGATGAATGCAGACAGGATGCTGGGGATCAATAAGTCAAAGAAGGCTCAGAGCACGGAAAAGCTGTCTTCCGGCTATAAGGTCAACCGGGCGGCGGACGATGCGGCGAATCTGGCCATTTCCGAAAAGATGCGGAGACTGATCCGGGGGCTTGCCCAGGGGACGGAAAATGCCCAGGACGGGATCTCCTGGGTACAGATCGGTGACGGCGCGCTGAATGAGGCGCAGGAAATGCTTCAGCGGATGAACGAGCTGGCCATCAAGTCCATGAACGGGACGAATTCCGCCAGTGACCGGGCAGCCATGGATGCCGAGTTTGCCCAGCTGAAAAAAGAGATGGACAGGGTGAGCACTGCCACCAGGTTCAATGATATTAATATCTTTTCGGAACATCAGGAGCAGTGGTATCAGACCAGGGGAGACAAGAAGTGGGATCATGGCGAGATGCACAATATCGTGGAAGGCGATAACAGTATCACCTTTGAATACCGCCTGAACAACAGCCAGGCCCTGCGGACGGCTACCTTTTCCGTGCCGCCGGGGCAATATACCACCGAGGAGCTGATAGACGAAATCGATACTGCCGTTATGGAGCAGATGGATGGCTTTGATACCTGGTTCCAGGTGGAACTGGCGGATGACGGCCATGTCAATGTCAATCTGGAAGGCGGCACCTACATTAATTCCGTTACGGGAGGGCTGTCTTATCTTTTGTATGATATGTACAGGGGAGGCGGTACAGGAGCCCTGCTCGGCACCACGATTTTTACCACGGATACGGACACCCTGGACATTGTCGCGGACCGCAACGATTACATGGAGTTTGATATAGAGGATCTGAAGGGAAATATCCAGCCCGTAAAATTTAAGGTTCCCGAAGGCAGCTATACCCGGCAGCAGCTGATTGATAAGCTGAATGACATACTGGAGCAGGATGCAGACATAAAGGAATACGGTTTGAAGGCGGAGGCTTATAACCGCAGCATCAAGCTTGGCAGCGACAAGGCATTTGTAACCCGCTTTAAGGGAAATATGTTCAGCATCGACGGGCCGGATTACACCTCCGTCTTTTACGATAATGTAAAGGAGGGTACGGTGGATCAGTTCCCGGCAGTGTTTACGGGGGGCAAGGTACTGATTGCGGACGGAAATTCCATTGACTCGGAGCATAAGCTTCTCTTTATTGACAAGACCAATAACAAGCTGACTTTGCGGCCCAACGAGACTGCGGCCGGTGTCACCATTGAGATTCCGGAGGGCAGCTATAATCTGTCCGGAATCGTAAACAAGCTTCAGCAGCTTCTGGACGAGAAGTTTAAGGATGAGAATAACCGGCCTCTGTTTGCGGTGGGGACCACTTCCGGGCAGACGGTCAATGTGGGTTCCTATTGGGACGGATATTACAACAGGACCCAGACACAGTTCTACGGCCTGACGATTACCACTACGACCAAAGGGCCTGCCAGCGGCGTAAATATCGATCAAAGCAGCAGTGCTTATGACACCTTGTTTCGGGACAGAAGCTATCTTTATTATGGCCCCAAAGCGGATATAAGCAACTACGATACCAGAGCGGATAAGGACGCTTATTATACCGGCAGTAAGGATCTGGGAAGTATTTCCGGCACTGCGCCCCTGACGCTGACGGATAAAAATAACACCTTTCAGATCAGCCTGAAGGGGACGGATGACAAGGTGCCCCGGACGGCTGTCATTGAGCTGGCAGCCGGAAACTATACTGCAAAGGCAGATATAGTAAAAGCCGTGAATGACCAGCTGAAGGCCAAGAATCTCGACGACCTTATCCAGGCAAAACTGACTGCGGACAACAGGCTGCAGATTGTGGAAGCGGCAGACGGTGATGTGAACGGGTATATTTCAGTGAGTTCGGCTCCCGGTTCCAACGGCGTGAGCGAGACGGAAAACGGTTATCGTATGCTCTTTGTGGCGGCGGCGGTGCAGTATCTTCCCCACACGGAGTCTTCGGAGGGTGGTGTCTGCTCCTTTGGAACCCCCGGCTATGCCACCGGCAGCAGCATGAGGATCACCGTGAACGGGAAGCCTTATAGCGTGAACCTTGGCGGTGATTTAAAGGATCCGGCCAAGATTGCCCAGGCGATCACGGACCAGCTGAAGGGGGAAACCGTTACCTCGGATAACGGTTTCAGCTCCCGGCCTACGGCAGGGACGACTACAGTCACCAGCTTTAATCAATCTTCGGTAGTGGGAAAGGATACCGTCAATCCCTGGAGTGACACGAAGACAGGCACCAGCGGCAAGCAGGAGGGGGAGACCGGGGGAAAACCCAGTACGCCTGCCGTGCTTACCGTCGGTCCGGCCCTGCAGGATAAAATGCGCCTGGATGACAGCAATAACAGGATCAGGCTTACCATTAACGGCAGCCCGGTTACCCTGCAGCTGACGGAGGACGGCGTACCGGAGGAGCTTACAAAGGAGCAGCTGAAGGAGAGGCTGCAGGAGAAGATCAACGCGGCATTTGGCACGGGTTCCAAGGGAGCGGTGGTAGAACTGAAGGGTAATCAGCTGGTCCTCACCACCGGACTGAAGGGGGATGAAGCCAATTTGTCCTGCGGCACCTCGGACAGCTCCTTCCTCCGGTGGCTTCGGACCACCAGGACTCCCGCCTCCTGCACCAGCACGAACCGGATGGCGGGTAATATCGCGATTACGGACGGTACCAATGATATAATAAAATTGAATTACCGGGGCCAGGGAGATGTGAACACAAATCCCGTCGAACTGGATCTCAGGGGCGGCAGCTATACCCCTCAGTCGCTGGCAGGCGAGGTGAACGAGCAGTTAAAGGCCAAGGGCCTGGACGGCAAGATCAAAGCGTCCTGTGATGCCTATAATCGTCTGGTATTTACTACAACAGATGCCGGAGACGGGGTGAGGATTTCCTTTGATACGGCGGGGTCTACCGCGGCGGATCCCATGTTCGGCCTGACCACAAAAACACCTGCTTATGTGAATACCAGCCGGCCCATACAGAATAGCGTTACCATCGAGAAGGATAAGCAGGAATTCAAGCTGTATGTGGACAATACTGCGGACGGCGTCTCAAATCCCACGGAGGTGAAGGTGAATCTGGATGTGGGGACATATGACAGGAACAGCTTTTTGACCATGCTGAACACGAAACTGGCGGGGAAGGGGGTCGTGGCAACATTGGCCAGAGATCCCTATACCGGAAACTACAATACCCTGCGTTTTGAAACCACGGAGAGCGGCAGGGGGACCAGCGTGAACGTCTCCTATGATGCTCCCCAGAATAACCCCGGGAGCGCCATGCAGGCAATCTATGGTACATCCACTGTAACCTATCCGCCGGTGGAGGCCAAATTTGAAGGGGATAGGCTGGTGCTGACTGCCAGGAAGGCGGACGGTTCCGTGGATAAGAATGCCACAATCAGCGTTACTTCCAATACCAGTGCAGGACTTTTGGCGGATGACCAGAATACTATAGATATAAGCCCGACGCGGGCAGACGGGTATCATTCCCGGATAAAGGCGGCCATTGACGGCGTCAGCTTCAGGGACTATTCCCTGGATGAAGTTGACAGGCAGGGGGGAACGGTAGAGATCAACCAATATAACAAGGATTTGTCTTTCCGGGTTTACAGAAACGGATCTTCCAGTTCCTACAGCGAATACAGCCTTACCCTGGATGAAAAGACCTATACCTATGGGGAGCTGGCGAAGGCGCTGCAGGATAAACTGGATGCAGCCAATTCCCCGGTGAGAGGAGCCATGGAGGTCACGGTCACCACCGACGGCGGGGTGGACATCCGGGCGAAAAACTACGGTTATGGCTACCGGTTCGGCAATTTGTCGGGCGGTTTCTACAATAAGGTCTTATCCGCAGGAGCCACCAAGACGGAAAAGCTGAATGCGGACGATGCTCCCGGCTCGCAGAAGGTCAACGGAGCTTATACCGTGGGACGTAAGGACATGACGGGCGGCGCAGAGATTGTCTACGGCGTCAGCGACACCCTTTCTTTTGATTTAAAGGCAAAGGATCAGACCGTACATATTGAGATGACCCTGGACGAGGGAAAATATGATGCGAAGGAGCTGGTGGAGCATATTCAGGAAAAGCTGGACGAACAGCTGGCAGACAAGGGGTATCGGCCCGGGCTGGTACAGGTGGGAATCGGCGGCATTCAAAGCGGCATTGCCGGCAGCAATGACGATAAGGCGTTGAATTTCCGGATTTCCGATAAGGTACAGGCGAATGAGGCAGGGGATTATCTGATCGACGGCATCGGCGGCAATGCAGCTTTTGAGATTTTCTATCAGACTGAGGGCAAGGTTATGCCGGCTTATGTGATGGGGGCCAAGGATGTGCGGAACGGCGTAACCATCCGGGAAGGACAGACAGACCTTTCCTTTGTGGTGGACGGCACTGTCTATGATATTGAACTGACGCCCGGAGAGTATACGGCCAAGGGAATTGTGGATGAGCTCAAGAGAGCCATCGGGCCCGACGTTCCCCTGACTGCCAGCATCAATCCGGAGGACGGCAGGGTTAAGATTTCCTACACGGAGCTGGGGCATCATGAATTTGGCCCGGTCACGGGAGGCGCCAGGACGGAGGTGTTCTTTAACGAGGACGGCGGTTCGGATAATTCAACCCGGCATATCCATCTCAGCAGTCAGGTATCGGACCGCATTCTCTTAAAGCGGAGCGAATTCAACGCAAGGATGTTAAGGATTGATTCTCTGAGTATTGCCAGCCAGAAATTTGCTTCCAAGGCTATCGGCAGGATTTCGAAGGCCATCGACAGGGTATCCGTTCTCCGCATCGAATTCGGAAGTATGCAGAACCGTCTGGAACATGCCATGAATAACAACCGGAACAAGGAGGAAAATCTGGAGCATGCGGACTCTGTTATACGGGATACGGATATGGCGAAGGAAGTGTCAAAGCTGGCCACTTTCAATATGCTGGAGCAGGTGGGCGCTTCCATGCTGTCCCAGGCAAACAAAAAAGGGGAGGCGGTGCTTCGCCTGCTGCAGTGACATGGGGGCAGCAGGATAGAAATCTTGAATCTTTCTTGAACCTTTCTTGGCGTTTTTTTGGATGTCCGGCGGTATACTTCAGGGTACAGGGATCAGGCCCGCAGGGCAGGACCGGGCGGAAACAGTGCTTTGACGAAAGCCGGGGAGTCCGATTGACGAACGTAAAAAGGAGAGGAAAATGAATTATAAAGCAGCGGCGGTTATCGTTGTCACACTGACTTTTTTCTTCCAGACCTTTATCAAGTGGCTGGAGATGAAGTCGGCTGAAAGGAAAATTCCGGAGAATGTGGCGGATATATATGACGGTCCGTCCTATGAAAGGTGGCTGAAGTATTATCGGGAAACCACCCGGCTGGCGTTTGTGCGGCATCTTCTTTCGTACCTTGCCGTGTATCTGATCTTAAGCCTGGACGTGTATGCCTGGATTGTCTATTGGCTGTCTCCGGCAAACGAGTACCTGACGGCGCTGACGGTGATCGGGGCGGATATGATTGTGGGCCTGCTCTTTTCCGTTCCCTGTGATTATGTAAGTACAATGGTGGTGGAGCAGAAGTATGGCTTTAACAAAACCACGAGGAAGACGTTTTTTCTGGATCAGATAAAAAATACGCTGATTGAGCTGGTAATGATGGGCGGGCTGTGCTGTCTGTTTATCCGGCTGCACAGGCTGCTGGGGAACTGGCTGATTCCCGTATTCACCGGTATCGTCTTTTTGCTGTTGCTGCTGGTCCTGGCACTTTATCCGGTTCTTTCCAGGGTGTTCAATAAATTTGAGCCCCTGCCTGAAGGAGAGCTTCGGGAAAGGCTGTGCAGGCTGTTACATGAAAACGGCTGTACGGTGAGGGAGATCAAGGTGATGGACGGCTCCCGGCGTTCCACCAGGGCAAATGCGTATTTCAGCGGCGTCGGCAGGACGAAAACCATTGTACTGTACGATACGCTTTTGGAACAGATGTCTCCGGATGAAATCGTGGCGGTATTTGCGCATGAGGCGGGACATAATAAGCATAAAGATAACCTGAAAATGCAGGGGCTGAGCCTGATAAACCTGGTGGTAATGGTACTGTTGGCCTGGGTATTGGTTTCTGTTCCGGAAATCTACGCCGGCTTTGGGTTCGACAGGCTAAATTACGGGTTTGCCCTGTATCTGCTGGGGACGGTGTGCCTGCCCTTCCTGACACCCTTTCTGGGCCTGCCTGCTGCGGCCTTGTCCCGGCACTTTGAATACCGGGCGGACCGGTTTGCAAGGGAGCAGGGCTTTGGCGGCGCTCTGGCCTCGGCGCTTAAGGTATTGGCGCGGAATTCCTTTGTCTGTCTGTCGCCGCATCCGTTGATTGTGAAGCTTACATACGATCATCCCACAGTGAGCCAGCGGATTGCCGCACTGGAAGCAGATGCGGAGCCCCAGGGAACCGAAGCAGGCGGATCAAGTGAATAAGGCCGACATGAGAAAGCGCGTATCGATTGCAGAATCAATACGCGCTTTCAAACCGTTTGGTCCAATGGACTTTACCTCCTTCAATATTCTGTTTTTTACCTCTTTTTTCTTCCATTTCTGCTTTGGCCCTGTGCGTTCTCACCATTCCTTTGTACCTTGTACTGCAGTGTCCGAATTGTTGCCCGGAATTCGCTGCCTGAGTCAGTGTACTTACACAAATGCCGTTTGTGTTACCCTTTGTTACTTATTCAGTTGTGAGTTTGGAAGAAGTTTTAGCATTTTCTTTCGTTGTTAAGGCTATTATAATGCGGCCAGCCGGATTTGTCAATACATTTTTGTAAATTAATTTTAATTATTTGCAAATAGGCGTAAAAACATAGAATTATCAGAATTTCCGAAGGGCAGGCTGTATTGACAAAACAATCCCCCTTCTGGTATCATGGTTTTACTCGAAAACGGAATCCGGCAGTTCATGCCAAAACGTTTTTGGAGTGAATTCTTATGATACAGGGGATAAGCTATGAGGAACGTATATACTACACTTCTGTTGATCTTTGCGGCGGCCATCTTCATCTGCAGCTGCGTCATTGACAGGCGGGACAAAAGCCCGCTCACCAGAGCCATACGTTACATAATGATTGCGGCGCCCTGTACCATGGTTGCTTATGCAGGAGCGCTGCTTGCCACGAACCGGCTTGCGGCGGAGCTGATCTATGCCACATATTACGTGGTGTCGGATATTCTTCTGATCTGCATGCTGCATTATACGCTGCAATATACCCATATTTATACGCCGAAGACCGTGCAGCGGGGAATCCTGTATTTTGTGGTGGCAGCGGATGCCCTGATGCTGTATGCAAACGTTGTTACCGAAAAGGTCTTTGTTTTCCGCTGCGGCATGATGGCGGACGGGGATACGCAGTTTTACGGGATTGCGGAAAGGGGCGGCCTGTATAACTTCCACAGGCTTGTGATCTACGGCCTGGTGGTGCTTGTGGTGCTGCCGCTGGTGATAAAGATTGCTAAATCCCCGGCTATGTACCGAAAAAAATATTGGCTTACCCTGTTCAGCCTTGTCATCATCATTGCGGCTAACGTGCTCTATCTGGCATTGAGGCTGGAGATAGATTTTTCCGTGCTTACCTACGGCGTTATGGCACTGGCGATTTACTATTTTAATGTCATATACGTTCCCCAGGGGTTGGTAGAGGGGCTTTTATCCTCCAGTATCAAGAATATGGATGACAGCGTGGTATGCTTTGACATTGAGGGAAACTGTGTCTATGCCAATTCTGAGGCCTACGGCTTTTTCCGGGCCAGGAATACGGAGCCCTTTGAAGAGTATTACAAAGGATGGATGAACGGAAGGAAGCTTTCGGAGACCGAGGATTCGGACTGGAAGGAGACCAGGGAGGTAAATTCCGAAAAGAGATACTATGATGTGAGCTTCAAGCGGCTGAGTGACAGAAACGATAATTATGTGGGCTGTTTCTTCAAGATGCACGATGAGACGGTAGAGGTGGAGAAGCTGGCAGTGGAACGCTTTCGGGCTACTCACGACAGGCTTACGGGAATTTATAACAGGGAGCACTTTTATGATGTGGCGGCGAAGGCAGTACAGAAGGCCGAACCGGGCACTTATTGCATGGTCTGTTCCGACATCAGGAATTTCAAGCTGGTGAATGATATATTCGGAATCAATGTCGGCGACGAGCTGCTGGTGAATATTGCGGATACGCTTAAGCGGCTGGCAGGCGCCGGTTCCGTCTACGGAAGGCTATCAGGAGACCGATTTGCCATATGTATGCCCAGGGAGCGCTTTGACCCGGATGTATTCGTCAATGAGATCCGGCGCATAGGGGAAAAGAGCGGGACTTCCACCTACCGGATCAACGTTCATGTAGGTGTCTACGATATTGTGGACAGGGACATAGCGGTTTCCGTTATGTGTGACAGAGCCTATATGGCGATAAAAACCATTAAGTCAAGCCTCACGGATATGATAGCACATTATGACGAGGGGATAAGGGAGAGCAGCGTGAGCGAGCAGAAGGTGACGGGAGAGTTTGCGGCGGCTCTTGAGGACGGTCAGTTCTGCTTCTATATCCAGCCCCAGGTGTCCGTCAGGGGCAGGATCCTGGGCGGGGAGGCTCTGGTACGCTGGATTCATCCCCAGCGGGGACTGGTGCCGCCCATAGAATTTATCGGCATTCTGGAAAATACGGGTTTGATCTGCAGGCTGGATATGTACATATGGGATCTTGCCTGCAGAAAGCTGCGGGAATGGAAGGACAGAGGGCTTACGGAGTATCATATTTCCGTGAATATATCACCCAAGGACTTTTATTTTGCGGATATATATAAGGTATTTACGGGCCTTGTGGAGCAATATGGGATCAGCCCCCGCAATCTGCGGCTGGAGATTACGGAAAGCGCCATTATGAGCGATTTTGACAAGCAGCTGATTCTGATCCAGCGGCTGCAGGAATATGGATTCATGGTGGAAATGGACGACTTTGGAAGCGGATATTCCTCTCTCAATATGCTTAAGGATATGCCGGTGAACACGCTTAAGGTGGATATGGGCTTCTTAAGGCAGACCAGTCATCAGGAGAGGAGCAGGACGATCCTGAAGATGATTATTTCCCTGTCGAAGCAGCTTGGCATGGAGGTGGTTACGGAGGGCGTGGAGACCAGGGAGCAGGTGGATTTCCTGACAGACATAGGCTGTGATATTTTCCAGGGGTACTATTTTGCAAGGCCTATGCCGGTGGACGATTTCGAGAAAAAGTATTTTGTAAACAGGGGATGATAATGCTTTGGGAGATATATAAGGACACATTTTCCTTGTCATTGACAGCCGGTACAGGAGCAGGAAGCCACTGATCATCAAATGAGATACAGTCGTTATAATGAGAAACCGACGATTTGAAAACAGACCGTCGGTTTCTCTGCTGTTAGAAAAGTGAGAGGTTCATTCCACTACACCTTCGCTTTCTAAAAACTGTGCGACAGTCATACATTTGGGATGTTCCATTTCAATGCTTAGAAAGTCTTTGTCGCCAGTAAGTATAATATCCACATCGGACACAATGGCAGCATTCAGGATTGGCTGGTCTTTTGCGTCACGTATCAGTTTTTCCGCATGGTTTACCGCTGGGACCAGCTCATAGGACATTTCCGCCAGCAGGACTTCCGCATCCGGCAGGAACTTAGGCGCTTTTCGTCCCAGAATATCCCTTAGTTCCGTGATATTGCGGTCACACAGAACCATCTCATGGTTATCGGCTACATGGAGCAGAGCCTGTGCCGGTCTTGATTGTGGGAAAACCAATGCGGAAAAAAGAATGTTTGTATCAACCAATATCCGCATTGTTACCTTTCCTTTCCCAAGGCACTTTGTGAAGTGCCTTTACGAACTTCGGCCACAAGAGCCTGCACATCCTCTTCACTGGAAATCCCCATAGCTTCGGCAGCGCCCGAAAAAGCAGCCTGCGCTTTACGAATTGCCTGTGCAGAGGCATTACTTAAGACCACCTCTCCGTCCTGCTTTTGGTAAAACAGAATCTTATCACCGGATTTCAGACCGAGCAGACGGCGGATTTCTACCGGCACAGTAATTTGTCCATTTGCAGAGATTTTTGCTAAATTCATAAAAGCCATCCTTTCTATTCTTGAAATCTAAAGAAAAATTAAGGTTTACTCTTATTATACCAATTCAGAGCGAAATGTAAAGCTGGCGATGTGATAGTTTGTGAATTTTATGTGAAAGGTGAAAGCATTTTATGTGAAATTGGTTAAAAAGTCCTTGACGATTTGTCTCCGGAGGAGCAATTTCAATTATAATTTCAATAATTTTGAAAAAATTGTCGATTTATGTTGATTTAAGTCAAATAATATGATAATATAATGCTGTATTGAAATGCGGCGGTGCCGCTTTGCTAAGAATCCGTTGTTCTGCCTGTTTCAGGTTACTGTTTCGACATTACGTATTTATGGAGGTATTTCTGTTCATCTTTTTTTCTTATTAAAGGGCGTAGTCCGCGCAGGCAATGCGTGGTGTATCAGGGGTTCTTTATCTTTATGCAGTAAACAGTTCAGTGTGGCCGGAAGTTTAGCTGTTCAATTTCATCTTTTTATGATACACTGGCGGGGCGTATATGAATACGCCCCGCCAGTGTATGGGGGACAGAATTCCGATGGACAGGAGAAGAAAATGGAAAAATGGTATGTGGCGGCAAAAAGGGCAGATTTTGATAAATGGGCGGCAGAATTCGGTATCAGCCCCGTACTGGCGAGGATTCTGCGTAATCGGGACCTGACGGAGGAAACTGAGGTCAAAAGGTTTTTACAGGGAACTCTGGAAGACTGCTATTCACCCTGGCTGATGAAGGATATGGATAAAGCGGTGGGGTTCCTGATTGAGGCGGCAGAGGGGGGAACCTTTATCCGGGTGATCGGGGATTATGACGTGGATGGCATCTGCTCCACTTATATTTTGATAAAAGGATTACAAACACTGGGAGCCAGGGTGGACGGGGTGATTCCTCATCGAATCCACGATGGCTACGGTTTGAACGACACGTTAATAGAAGAGGCAAGGCTGGACGGAGTGGAGATGATCGTTACCTGTGACAACGGCATTGCGGCGGCCGCTCAGATTGAGCTGGCAGCTTCTTACGGCATCCGGGTGATTGTCACGGATCACCACGAGGTTCCTTTTCGGACGGAGACCGACGAAGAGGGGAATGTGGTGCGAAGGGAGATACTGCCTCCTGCACTGGCAGTCATTGACCCGAAGCAGGAGCAGTGCGGATACCCTTTTCCGGGAATTTGCGGCGGGGTGGTAGCCTATAAGCTGATCCGGGCACTGTGGGAGCGGACCGGAAATCCTGCGCTGGAGGAGATCCTGGAGGAGCTGCTGGAGTTTGCCGCCCTCTCTACTGTCTGCGACGTGATGGAGTTAAAGGACGAGAACAGGATTCTGGTGAAGGAGGGCCTGAAGCGCCTCAGAAATTCCGGGAATCAGGGCCTGCGGGCGCTGGCAGAGGTCAACCGGCTGGAGATGGAGGCCTTGAACGTTTATCATCTGGGCTTCGTCATCGGCCCCTGCCTGAACGCCACGGGCAGGCTGGATACGGCCAGGCGCGCCCTGGAGCTTCTGCAGAGCGGCACCAGGACGGAAGCCTTTACATTGGCCCGGGAGCTGAAGGAAATGAACGACAGCCGCAAGAGCCTGACCATGAAGGGGGTGGAGGAGGCGGAGCACCAGATTGAAGCCCGTCATATGGAAGAGGACAAGGTGATGGTCATTTACCTTCCGTCGGTGCATGAGAGTCTGGCAGGAATTGTAGCCGGGAGAATCCGGGAGAGATATAACCACCCGGTCTTTATCCTTACCAGGGGCGAAGAGGGGATCAAGGGTTCGGGACGCTCCATAGAAGGGTATCATATGTATGACGCCATGACGGAGGTGAAGCAGTACTTTGCAAAATTCGGCGGACATGCCATGGCGGCAGGACTGTCCATGGCAGCACCATCCATGGCAGTGCCGCCTGATGCAGCACCGTCCGGGGCGGAGGCGTCCATGGCAATGCCCTGGACGGCGGAGGAAAACGGCAGGGAGGAAGAAATGGTAGAGGCCTTCCGCAGGGAAATCAACGCGCGCTGCAGGCTGACGGCGGAAGATTTTACGGTCAGAGTGCATATTGACGTGCCTATGCCCCTGGATTACGGAACCGGGGAGCTGGCGGATGAAATCAACCTTCTGGAGCCCTTCGGGGTGGGAAATCCCAGGCCTTTGTTTGCACAGAAGGATCTGCTCTTTCTGGCGGGCTTTAAGATGGGGGCTAACCGGAATTGTGCCAGGTACACCGTACAGACCCCGGCGGGGAACAGAAGGCAGCTGGTGTATTTTGGAGATCTGGAGAAGTTCGGAGCCTTTCTGGAGGAGAAATACGGCCCCGGGAGCGAAGCGGCGCTGTATGCGGGGGAATCCCGGATGAAACTGTCCGTGGCATACCAGATGGGAAAGAATACCTATAGGGGAAAGACGGAAGTACAGTATATTATGCAGCATTATTGTTAAAAGGCCGGTGCTTTGACTAAAATGGTCAAAACACCGGCCGCTGCCTGCCGACGGTATCCGAACAGGGGGAATGCGTGAGAGTATGGCATTACGGGAAACACCTTCAACGGCTTTCTCAGTCCGATACAAGCCGGATGCCGGAGATGTCACTTCCGATGCTCATGGAGAAATTCGTGTAGTAGACCACGAAGCCGGGCTTTGCACCGGCCGGCTTTTTTACATGCTTTTTCTGGACATAATCGATCTCTACCTTTTCCTGGGCACGCCCTTTGGAGTAATAGGCCGCCAGACGTGCCGCTTCTTCAAAGGTACGGTCGGGCAGCTCCTCCGCGCCTTCCAGCCTGACGATTACGTGGGAGCCGGGTATTTTCTTGGCGTGGAACCACCAGTCGTTGCCGGTGGCGATTTTGAAGGTGAGTTCGTCGTTCTGGAAATTATTCTTTCCCACGTACATATGAAAGCCGTCGCTGCTGATATAGTGGAGGGGCCTGCTTGCGGCCCGTTTCTTTCCGCTGCCGCTCTTCCTGCGGATATAGCCGCTCTCCGTAAGCTCTTCCCTGATTTCGTTCAGGTCTTCTTCCCGCAAGGCAATATCCAGGGAATTGGCAATGGATTCCAGGTGGTCAATCTCGGATTTGACTTCTATGGTCAATTGAGACAAAGCTTCGTAGGTCCGCTTGAGCTTATTGTACTTTTCAAAATATCTGGTGGCGTTTTCGGTGGTGCTGAGAGTGGGGTCCAGAGGAATGCTTACCGTTTCATTGGTATAGTAATTCAGTGCCTCCAGGGATTTTGCGCCGGGCTCGGCACCATAGCCGTAAGTGTTTAAGAGCTCGCCGTAGATCCGCCAGGTATCCCTCTTTTCCGTGTCCTGCATTTGTTTGAGCTGCAGGTCATATTTCCGGACGCTGCGCTCCAGTGCAGTCTGGACGATATGCCGCAGATCGGCGGATTTCTGGCGGATGCGGGTAATGGCTTCCTTTTCCGCGTAATAGGTCTCCAGAAGCCCTGACATGGTTTCAAAGGGTACGGTATGGTCGTACATTTTTAAGGGCAGGGCGCAGAATTCCACGGGCCGGCCGCCGGTATAGGCGATATTGGGGGTAAAGCGCTCTTCCAGAATGGCATTGACCATATCGGATAATGCCTTGAAAAGTGCCTGATAAGCAGGGGCATCCAGTGCTGCCGACGGGAGGTCGCCGTCAAGCCCCGCCTCATGGCAGAGCTCCTGGGCCAGAACCGGGGAAATTCCGGTAAAGCAGCCGTAGAGGGCCTTGAAGACCGGCTGGGGCCTGGAGGAGACGGCCTGGCGGAAGGCATCGAAATCCACGGTCAGGGCATCCAGCTTGTCCTGGGTTCCGGCCACGAAATACGGTTTCCCCGGCAGAACCTCACGCAGGGAGCTGACGGCGGCGGAAATCCGCTTGATACTGTCGATGATTACGTCGTCTTCGTCGCAGAAAATAATATTGCTGTGTTTGCCCATGATTTCCACCACCAGGGTCTTGCGGCGGAGATCGCCCATTTCATCCAGATGTTCAATCAGGATACGGACGATGCGTTCCAGGCCCGGCTGGGAAATGTCGATGATGCGCCCGTTCTGCAGGTGCTTTCTCAACAGCATACAGAAATTGGGAGCGGTCATGGGACTGGGCTTCCCGGTCTCCGTCAGGTAGATCAGGGGCAGGGAAGCTCCGGCAGAGATCAGCAGTTTCCGCTGTCCTGCCGGCAGCTTGACTGTCAGGAGAAGCTCGTCCTCCTCCGGCTGGGCTATTTTTACAAGCCGTCCGCCGATCAGCTCCCGTTTTAATTCACTTACTACATTTGCTATGGTAACGCCGTCAAATGCCATGGCACGTCTCCTTTTATACGGTATTTCTACTATTTTATGGTATGGTCCGGCAGGTATTTACCGTCTCTGCTTTGCAGCAGTTTAAACAGGGCGCCGAACCGTTCCCCTGCTTTCACAGTCTACCAGAATTATCTTCAAAAAGCAATGGGAGGAAGCCGGCAGGGAAAAGCTATTGCTGAAAGCAGCCGGGGATGATAGAATACCCTAAAGGTCTGTTGACAGATGACCGATTTCGGAGGAACATACTATGCTTCAAAGATTAAAGGAAAAGTTACGCAGGAAGCTTCAGACAGCCAGTATCCCGGAAACTGCCGGGGTCCTGGCTTTTCTGGCGGCCGATATTACCGTTGTGATTGCGGCGGTCGTGGGATGGATTCTTTTTATTGTGGAGGGCGGGTATGCAGCCCAGGCAGGTATCGTGGGAGACAGCGGTATTTTTGCCTTTGAGCAGTTGTTTACCAAGGGAACCGCGGGTATTCTCTATGCAGATCCTGCTGCGGTAATTGAAGGGATAGCGCTGGCAGCGGCCGTCATTGCCTGCTTTGTCTGCTTTTACAGGTATGTGGGGATTCCCCGCCGCATAATCATGTCGCTCCTGATCGTGTTGGCGGCAGCACTCGGAGGCTCGATGGTATACCTTGCGCGTTTGGGCAGCGGGGCCATACCCGTTACGGAGGAACAGGCGGATTCCTTTCTGGAATTCCTGCAGAGGCTGGGAATGGAGGATATTTCGTCTCTGATGACGGCGTTGATGGCAGCAGCCGGCATCCTGCTTGTGATGATAATTGTTTTTACCGCCTTCTCAGGGGCCGGCCGGCTTTTGAAATCTATTCTGCTGTCGGGACTCTTTTGCTTTGGCGTTGTTCCGCTGGCGCTCTTATTTGTAGAAAATATCATACCCCTGTTCCTGTTTGCGGTAATATTGGCGGTGGTCTTCCTGGTGTTGAAGCTGATTACCCGGGGAGCGGATTCCTCGGGGGCGGGCAGTGCCGCAGGAAGCTTTGACTACGGCGGGGCCGGACGGGGAAATGATGCTGCCCGGCAGGAGTCCAATGTACAGATAAAACGCGTGGACAGCGGATGTAAGGTATTTCGCGGGGAAACCGTCTTAAGCGGGAAGGGGATTTTCTCCTATAACGGATTGAGTACTGCATATCTGTGTTCTCAAAGCGATTATGACAAGGGAAAAGTGCGGGTTGTGGACCGGGACAAGGGCGACCGGGATCATTCCCCCGTATTGCCCGGGCCGCCCCAGGGAGCACAGCCCACTGCGTCTTCCTGGGTCTAAAACCGGTATATTGCAGGCCCGCCGGCTGTGGGCATGACAGGCTGTGCGTCCTGCCGGCTGCATCCTGCGCCCGACGACTCTTGACGCGTCCCCAAACTTATTCTATAATGTAAAGGTGCAGAGGAAAAACAAGCGGCTGCGAAGCAGACATTTGGTTTTCCAGCACCTTTAACGAGAAAGCGGGGGGCGCAAGCCGGCCAGGGAGCGCGAAGCGCGTGCTTTCGAGTATATGTGCAGGAAGAAAGAGGAAAAACAAGCGCAAGGCGGCGGAAGGCCGCCTGGAAGCAGACATTTGTTTTTCCAGCACCTTTAACGAGAAAGCGGGGGGCGCAAGCCGGCCAGGGAGCGCGA
>CAJTKW010000032.1 GCA_910577035.1 uncultured Acetatifactor sp. | reverse complement strand
GCGTTTCAAATTTGATGCCCCGCTGCTTGCGGCGGGGTTTTTGACTTACAGGAAATGACATAAGTCATTACTTTATTGAAATCTTATTTGTCATCTGCCGCAGCTACGCCGGGAAGCTCCTTCCCCTCTAAGAACTCAAGGGAAGCGCCGCCGCCTGTGGAAATATGGCTCATCTTGTCAGCAAAACCTAACTGGTTAACTGCCGCTGCGGAATCGCCGCCGCCAATAATAGTTGTTGCGTCTGTCTCAGCAAGGGATTTCGCCACTGCAATGGTTCCTTTTGCAAGAACAGGGTTCTCAAATACGCCCATCGGTCCGTTCCAGACAACGGTCTTAGCAGACTTAACGGCATCTGCATATAATTCAGCTGTCTTAGGTCCAATATCAAGACCTTCCATGTCGGCAGGAATCTTGTCAGCGTCAACAACGGACACCTCGATTTCCGCATCAATGGGGTTCGGGAAAGAAGCTGCAATTGTGGTATCTACAGGAAGTAATATTTTCTTTCCAAGCTTTGCCGCCTTATCCATCATTTCCTTGTCGGTTCCGCAAACGGATACATTGCAGTAATCAAGCTTCTCGTCGTCTACCAGAGACTTGCCAATCTCATAGCCCTGTGCCTTTAAGAATGTGAAAGCCATACCGCCGCCAATGATCAGGGTATCGCATTTCTCAAGCAGGTTGTTGATAACGTTAAGCTTATCCGCCACCTTTGCACCGCCAAGAATTGCTACGAAAGGTCTTACGGGGTTTTCTACCGCATTACCAAGGAAATCAATTTCTTTCTGCATCAAATATCCAACTGCGCACTCGCCGCCCTTTGCGCGGATACACTCTGTTACGCCTGCAACAGATGCATGTGCCCTGTGGGAGGAGCCAAAAGCATCGCATACATATACATCAGCCAAATCAGCCAGCTCTTTGCTGAATTCTTCGCCGTTCTTTGTCTCTTCCTTACCGCGGAAACGTGTATTCTGAAGAAGAACCACATCGCCTTCCTTCATAGCTGCAACCGCCGCCGTAGCCGCCTCGCCTGTTACATTGTAATCTGCAACAAAATTAACCTCTTTGCCAAGCTTCTCGGAAAGTCTCTTAGCAACGGGCGCTAATGATTCGCCTTCGTTAGGACCATTTTTTACCTTGCCAAGATGGGAGCAGAGAATAACCTTTCCTCCGTCCGCCAATAATTTCTTGATTGTAGGAAGGGCCGCAACAATACGTGTTTCATCTGTAATCTCGCCATTTTTAAGAGGTACATTAAAATCGCATCTTACAAGCACGCGCTTTCCTGCTACGTTGATATCGTCAACTGATTTTTTATTTAATCCCATGATTCATTCCTCCACTAATATTTTTGTACCGAATTAAGCAGGGAAGGTTTGTCTCCCCGCTCGCCGCGCAGTCCGCATGCTGCCTTGGCAGCAAATTTCCTTATGCGGACCTGTGCATAAACTGGGTAGGGGAAAATCCCCCTACCTTCGCAGGCCGGCACGCTGCCTGTCGGCAAACTTCCCTGTGCGCGCCTATGCGAAAAAGGGTCCGGTCCATAAGACCGGACCCTTAAGGTCTTTGCCACCCTCACTTTAAGTGAGGGTTTTCACTTTAAGTGAGGGTTCTCACTCTATGTGAGTATTTTACTACAAGGCCGACTCGAAAAAACGAGACAATCTTTGTTATGCTAACTCTGAGAAGTATTTGATTGTTCTTACCATCTGGCTTGTGTAAGAATTCTCATTGTCATACCAGGAAACAACCTGTACCTGAGTATTTCCATCTTCCATAGGAGCTACCATTGTCTGTGTTGCATCAAAGATAGAACCAAATGTGCTTCCGATAACGTCAGAAGAAACGATTTCGTCTGTGTTGTAACCAAAGGACTCTGTAGAAGCTGCTTTCATAGCGTCGTTGATCTGCTCTTTGGTAACCGCGCCCTTAACAACCGCAACTAAGATTGTGGTGGAGCCTGTAGGAGTGGGAACACGCTGAGCGGAGCCGATGAGCTTGCCGTTCAATTCAGGAATAACAAGGCCGATTGCCTTAGCAGCGCCTGTTGAGTTAGGAACGATATTCTGAGCGCCTGCACGGCTTCTTCTCTTGTCGCCCTTCCTCTGAGGTCCGTCAAGAATCATCTGATCGCCTGTGTAAGCATGAACCGTTGTCATAATACCGCTCATGATAGGAACCAGGTCATTTAATGCCTTAGCCATAGGAGCTAAGCAGTTTGTTGTACAGGAAGCTGCGGAAATAACCGTATCTTCCGGCTTTAATGTTGTATGGTTTACATTGTAAACGATAGTAGGCAGATCATTTCCGGCAGGTGCGGAAATAACTACTTTACGTGCGCCAGCTTCGATATGTGCGCTTGCTTTTGCCTTGGATGTATAGAAACCTGTACATTCAAGAACAACGTCAACCTTTAATTCTCCCCAAGGAAGGTTCTTAGCATCAGCTTCTTTGTAGATTGTGATGGTCTTTCCATTCACTGTGATGGAATCCTCTCCGTAGGATACGCTGTCTGCGTATTTGTATCTACCCTGTGCGGTATCATACTTTAATAAGTGAGCGAGCATCTCAGGACTAGTTAAATCGTTGATTGCTACTACTTCATAACCTTCTGCATCAAACATCTGTCTGAATGCAAGACGACCAATACGGCCAAAACCATTGATTGCTACTCTTACTGCCATTTTAGTTTCCTCCTAAAATTTTAATAATGAAATATTGATAATAGAAAATGCGAAGCAGTCTCTATTATATATTCTTTTGCCAGCCTGTCCCATCTTTGGAGAGAATCGCCAGATTGACAAAATTTTGTCAGCAAGAATATTTTACCTAATTTCATCTGATAATTCAAGATGTAAATGAAAAATAATTGCATTTGGCCGCAAAATTTACACTTTGCTAAGATATTTATTTATGATACAATAATTTATGATACAATAATATCTGAAAAAAAGTAAGCCACATTTCATTTTACTGATGATCGCCAACAGCAAAGGAGGGCCATTATGCCTGTTACAGCCGACTGCCATCTGCACTCTTCTTTTTCCGGGGATTCGGATACTCCCATGGAAGAAATGATATTGTCCGGAATTTCCCGGGGCTTGAAGACCATGTGCTTTACCGAACACCACGATATAGATTTCCCCGATTCCCCGGAAGAATCCGGCAGTATCTTTCTGCTGAACACAGATTCCTATCTCTATGATCTGGCACGCCTGAAAGATAAGTACCAGGACCAGATCCGTCTGCTCTTCGGAGTCGAACTGGGCCTGCAGTCTGAAATACTGCGTAAAATTGCAGTATATGCCAAATCATATGAGTTCGACTTTATCATTGGCTCCTCCCATATCTGCCATGGGAAAGATCCTTATTATCCTGCCTTTTATGAAGGCCGGAGCGAGGAAGAAGCGTATCGCGAGTACTTTACTTCTATCCTGGAAAACATTAAGAAATTTACAAATTTTGACGTATACGGCCACCTGGATTATGTCGTGCGCTATGGCCCGGGCGGAGACCGGAATTACAGCTATGAGAAATATCGGGATATTTTTGATGAAATTCTCAGTACATTGCTGGAAAACGGGAAGGGAATCGAGCTTAACACCGGCGGCATAGAAAACGGGATGAAAGATTTTCATCCCTGCACGGATATTTTGAAGCGTTACCGGCAGCTTGGGGGAGAGATCATCACCGTTGGCAGTGATGCCCATGACACATTCCATATCGCCGAATACTTCCCCCGCGCCGCCGAGGTTCTGGAATCCTGCGGCTTCCGATACTATACCGTATTCCAGCACCGGACGCCGGAGTTTATCCGCCTCTGAATCGCCTCTAAAGCCTCTGAATCCCATTGGAGCCAAAGCACAAAGATGCGCAGGAAGAATCGCTGAAGCGATTCTTCCAGGAATGATTTAGATTTTCTTAGGCTGGGTACTTTCCAGCCTTAGAAAATCTTCATTCCTTTCACGCTTCGCACAGCACCACCACCAGCTTGGGCGTGGTCTGGGCAGGAATGCTGCGGGTGGAGCTTCCATAGACCACCACCAGATTATGGCCTGCAGGATTCCCCTGGAAATATTGGTTATTGGTAGTGCGCACGTTTACGGAGCCGTCCATATTCAACTGCAGTGTCTGATCGTCATTCACCAGGGAAGTATTGTAATACCCCACATTCACCATTCGCTCCATCTTCTCTCTGGCCGCTGCCACCGCGTTGTACTGGGGCGGATAAATCAGCGGCATGGGCGCATCCGCCGCATACCAGAAGGTACACGTCATTCCCACGGAAAGCGTCTCGAAATCCACTACATAAGTATGAGGCGACATGATAAAATTCACCGTATTGCCGTCCGTATCCTCCAGGGTAACAAAGATTACACAGCCCTCCGCCCGGCGGTTCCCCATTGTGGCAGGCACCATGTCCACGATCATCCCCGTCACGGAGCCGAAACGGTTCCTTCTGACAGGCATTCTTCCTCCGAAATTACTGTCCATATCCTATCTCCTAACTGTCTGCATCCCATTTGTTCCAATATATGATATGCCCTGCAGCCTTAAACTGTGCCGCCGCCCACTATAGTGCCGCCGCCCAGCACATATTCCCCGTCGTAAAAGACTGCGGCCTGTCCCGGCGTCACCGCCCGGACCTTCCTTTCAAAAGTGCATTTTATCCTGCCGCCTTCTGCCCTTTCAATCCGGCAGAACTCGCCGCCATGGTTATAGCGGATCTTCGTCTTCACCCGGACCGGCCCGGAAATATCCTCCACCGACATGAAATTTACACGATCACACAGTGCTTCCGTCACAAAAAGCTCTTCATCCGTCCCGACCACCACCTCATCGGTCTCAGGCCGAAGCCCGGTGACAAAGACTCTCTCCCCCAATGGGAGCCCCAGGCCCCTGCGCTGTCCCAGCGTGTAATGGGTAATTCCCTTATGCCGCCCCAGGATTCTGCCGTCTCCGGTGACAAAATTCCCCGGCCCCGGCACCCGCCCCGCCGCTTCCCGGTCGATAAAGCCGGCATAATCCCCGTCCGGCACAAAGCAGATCTCCTGACTGTCCGGCTTATGTGCCACCGGAAGCCCGATGCGTTCTGCCAGCTCCCTGACCTGCTCCTTCGTATACTCTCCCACCGGCATCAGCGTACGGGCCAGCTGTTCCTGCGTCAACCCATAAAGGGCATAGGTCTGATCCTTCTGTGCCGTTACCGCCCGGCGCAGGGCCAGACGCCCTCCGGGAAGCCTTTCTATCCTGGCATAGTGCCCTGTGGCAATATAATCCGCACCTATCCCCAGGCTGCGTTCCAGCAGCGCTTCCCACTTGACATAGCGGTTGCATGCTATACAGGGATTGGGTGTGCGGCCGGCCAAATACTCCTCCACGAAATAGTCGATCACATGCCGCTTGAATTCCTGCCTGAAATTCATGACATAATGGGGTATCCCCAGCACCTCCGCCACCCGCCTGGCGTCCTCCGCTGCGGATAACCCGCAGCAGCCTCCGTTTTCCTCTTTCAGCCCTTCTGCTTCGTCCTGCCAGATCTGCATGGTGACCCCCACCACATCATAACCCTTTTCCTGCAAAAGGTATGCCGCCACGGAGGAATCCACGCCCCCGGACATACCCACTACCACCTTTTCCTTCATGCTTCCCCCGCTCCACCGAAAAGAACCGGCACCTTCCCCGCCCTGTAACGGCAGGTTTTCCCTCCGGGATTCTAAAGATACTATACTCTATTCCCCCGCAAAACACAACCGGTTAATGCCTGCTCTAATTCATGTGTCGTACAATCTTATAGTACGTCGTTGAGGTTCTCTTATAACAGAGAGCATATACGACGGCGAACACCGTGCACACTGCCGTGGTGCAGACCACCATCAGCTTTACCTCATAATTATGGAGTGCCGCCATCAGCATCACCACCATATTCATGCCAACAACCGTATGAAGTATCGCACCTGCCAAAGGTAATGCAAATACCAGACGGATCTGTTTTTGAATCGTTCCACGAATCTCTTCATCACTCATTCCCACCTTCTGCATGATTTCAAAATTATTCTGATCCTCAAATCCTTCCGTAATCTGCTTGTAATACATAATAATCAGCAGACAAATCAGGAAGATGCTGCCAAAGAAGATACCGATAAACATCAGCCCGCCATACATACTCTCCACCTCGGCAATTTCCTGCCGGTAATCCCCGTAGGTTACATATCCGGCGGTATCTGCCAGCGCCGCAGCCGCGTCGTCCCGGAAGGCATCGATTGCCCCAGCCTCCCCCCGGGGATTACAGGCCATCCGAAATGCCTTCTGTTCCTCGCCCAGGCCCAGCCCGGCAGCCGCCTGGATCCGCTCCCCGGAATCGGCGAACACAATCACAAAATCCCGTCCTGACGTATCGTTCTTTACCCTTTTCCCATAGGAACATTCCGCCAGCTCTTCCTTGATCCGCCACTGGCTCCCGCCTACCACCAGGGTATCATACCCTAAGTCCGCACCACCGGAAAAGATCAGTATCTCTCCGGCCTCCAGGCTTACCTGGCTGTGCTCCATAGCGCCGAACTCCTCTGCTGTCATCAGCAGGACACTGTTGGAGTCGTATATGTTATCGCCCGCCTCCCGTGCCCGGAACCGATTCCCTTCGATATAGACTTCCTCATCCGGTATACCGCTCCATCCCAGGTAGTCTTCCAGCTCCACACCGTTTTCTGACGCCGCCCTTTCCATCACGGCCTTCAGCGACGCCTCATCCTGCTCCCCATTGAAATACAGCTCAAAGGTCCTTGGATAGGAATAAGCGGTAATGGAATCGATACTCAGTCCGAGGCTGACGGTACAGATCACCGTAATGAGGAACATAGTGGCAAAGATACAAATATTGGAAAGACCGGCGGCATTTTTCTTCATGCGGTACAACATTCCTGACACCGTAATAAAATTCTCCGGCCGGTAATAATATCTCTTTCTTTTTTTCATGTATTTCAACAGTGCAATACTCCCTGACGTAAACAGGAAATACGTTCCCACAATCACCAGCAGGACTGCCAGAAAGAAATCGGCAAAAAGCATACTGTTAATCTCCGCCCTGACGGCAAGATAATACCCGGTCCCCAGGGCCAGCATTCCCGCAAAGCTCCAGATCGTGAGCCCGGCGCTTTTCGGCTCTTTCTCGCCTTTCCTGGAGCCGGCCATCAGCTCTACGGGCCTCGCCTTCCCCACCTGTACCAGGTTACAAAGAGGTTCAGGACAGACACCAGGGCATAGAAGACCAGCGTATCCACAATCGCCCTGGGACTGATGGCAAAGGCTGCGTCTACCGGCAGCTTGGCCAGATTCAAAAGCATCAGGAAAAGCAGCCTGGCAAACAAAAGCCCCAGCGGAATCGCTGCTGCCAGGACAAGGATATACGCCACCAGGCTCTCCCAGAACATCATAATACCGATATGCTTCTTCTCCATCCCCAGGATGCTGTACAGGCCCAGCTCCTTCTTCCTCCTCTTAATCAGGAAGCTGTTGGTATAGTACAAAAACGGAACCATGATAATACTGAGCAGGAAAAAGCCTATTTCCACGAATACTGTCGCATAACTGGCACGGGGCAGCTTGGACATCAGATCATTGTTTACAATCAGGTCAAAGACGAAATAGGTAAACATGGTGAAAATGCTGACACCGATATACGGGAAATACGTGGAGCCGTTCTTTCGGATATTGGCTGCCGCCATCCGGGGCAGCAGTGACTTGCCTCTATTCATATCTTACTGCCTCCTCCCCTGCGGACATTTTTTTCATGCTTATTTCGGACCTTTACCTCATCTGCATCAGACTCTGGTACTTCCTGTGTGCCGTCTGACATTTCCCCGGTATGGTCAAAGTGCCTGCTCTCCGAGCGCTCCGTCTGCAAAATAGTCAGGGTATCCGAGATCTTCCGGTACATCTCCTCGTCGCTCAGCCCTCCCCGGTAAATCTGATTAAAGACACGGCCGTCCTTGATAAACATAACCCGCCCTGCCCTGCTGGCCGCCTGGATGCTGTGGGTCACCATCAGGATCGTCTGTCCCCCCTCATTTACATCCGCGAAAATACGCAGCAGCCTGTCGGAGGCCTTGGAATCCAGCGCACCGGTGGGCTCGTCCGCCAGCAGGATCTGGGGATTGGTAATCAACGCCCTGGCCACTGCCGTGCGCTGGCGCTGCCCCCCGGAAACCTCATAAGGAAACTTTTCCAGAATATCCCTGATCCCCAGCCGATCTGCCAGCGGTCCCAGCCGCTTCTCCATCTCTGCCACCTTACAGCCCGCCAGTACCAGGGGCAGAAAGATATTATCCTTCAGGGACAGGGAATCCAGCAGGTTAAAGTCCTGAAACACAAAACCCAGATTATCCCTGCGGAAGGCACAAAGCTCCTTTTGCTTAATATCCGCCATATTCTTACCCGCCAGTATCACCTGCCCGCCGGTAGGCTTATCCAGAGACGCCATAATATTCAAAAGGGTAGTCTTGCCCGAACCCGATTCCCCCATAATCGCCACGTACTCGCCCTGCTCTACCGTAAAATTCACGTCCTCCAGAGCCTGGACCTTATTTCCTCCCAGCCGCGTCGTATATACCTTTTTTAAATTCTTTACTTCCAAAAGTGACATAATTCCTCCGTTCCACTCACGGCGCTGCGCATTTTCCGCCGTTGTATTATTGTATCGCGTGCACAATACTATAATACATGCGAAGGAACTTTGCTGCAATAGAATTACCTTACATTTTACCCTTTAACCTTACATTCTTGTAATCATTTGCCCCACGGAAAAAGCCAGTCCGCTGATCTATGCTCGGAACTGGCTTCTCTCTAATAAATTATAATGGCCGTATCAGTACTATTTCTGAAACACTCCCTTGAGTGCGCCGGCAACCTTAGATACATCATCCATGGTCAGCTTGGCCTTTACACCGTCAATAATCTTCATGACCATATCATCCGGCAGATCTACTCCGATCAATTTCTCGATCACCTTTACAGGTTCCTTTTCAAACTGACCCTGAATGCCCGGATTCTTAGTCACCTCTTCTACTACCTTGCTGATTTGTTCTTTGATGTCCATTTCTTATACCTCCTTTTTAACGGATTCCTCTCCCGGCTGCATCATTCCTGCCGCCAGCTCTCCACCGGCCCCAGATAGGACTCCGGCAGCTTCGTCCCTTCAGGATACAGCACGATCCGCTCCAGCACGATCCCCGGATCCGCCGCATAGAAATACAGATCGTTCACGCCCTCCCGAAGCTGCACGGTATCTTCAATGATCCGGATATTGTCCATCACACCCCGGTTCCAGGATCTGCAGGAAAACTCCGTATAATAAACCTCCGGAACCACATCCGCAAACTTTCTTTCTCCATCGTTTACCGAGAAGGCAAGCCTCATCCGCGCTCCCTTCTCCACGGGATTTCTGGGAGCCAGGTAAAACTGTACCTGATACTTCCCGCTCCCGGCTGCCGCAAAGGTATATTTCACCCAGGGTGCCTCCTCTGCGCCCACCCAGGACTTTGTGACGGGGAAAGCCTTGAGGGCGGCTCCCATCCTGCCCAGATGGCGGATCAGGGCAAAGCCCTCTCCCTCTACGTCCTGCTTCTTAGTATACTTCCCGGCCTCCATGGCAAGATAGCCCTGCTTTTCCACATAAGTACCGGGGGCGTAGGCACAGTCCGCTTTTTCTGCCAGCAGGTACAGGCTGCAGGTAATCTTCTGTCCGTTGGCGAACTCCCCGCAGACCTCGATCAACGCCTTCTCCCGGCTCTCCTGCAAAAGGCTTCTGTCGCAGGTGACGGTGATGCTCTCCATGGTAAACGCCTCCTGCTTCGAAATCCTGACGCTGCCCCTTTCCCGGGAAAATTTGGCCCAGGGCCTGTCGCAGCGGATCTGATACTCAAAGTCCACATCTCCCCTGCTGCCGATGTCGATCACCACGCTTTCCGTATCCGGCCGGGTAAAATCATCGTTGCAGGGATACCCCCTGTCCTGCCAGTAATTGCCCACATGATACCCTTCCTGCCCGCGGAACTGTACCAGCATCTTGGCCCGGGGAATGGGTATCACCTCCCGCACCACAGGATAGGTCCAGTAGTGGTCATCCCAGCTGCGGAAGCCGGTGTGGGCGGAATCCATCATATGGTTCCACTTGCCACCCGCCAGACTGTGATACGCCTGGATGTACCGGTGGTCCTTCTCCACTCTCTGCTTTACGCTGCTGCCGAATGCGTTGGCCGCAATATTTCCCTGCCCCGCATAATATTCGTTCCACCCGGCTTCAATGTGCATCAGGATCAGGTTGAGGGAAGCCATGGCCGGATAATAGAGCATACTGCAATAGGCATCCATACAATCCGCCGGCATTCCTGCCTTCAGCTTCTCCGCCAGCTCCATCAGGCCGTTTACCTCATTCCATACCCGCTCTCCCTCACGGAAATGGCAGGGATGGTAGATTCCCGGCTCCATGGTCTCCGGCCGTCTGGCCGCATTCCAGCGGGTAAAGCCCTCCAGGAGCCTTAAGACATCTGCCGAGGTTTCTTCCGACAGACGGCTGCCAAACTGTTTTCTGATCCAGTTCCGGGCATACTGCTCCGTCACGTTCTTTGCACTGTAGGTCTCGTAGTCATAGGCCAGGTCCATAAAATAGCACAGCGGATACTCCACACCCTTTAAATCGCCTACATTGACGATCCAGAGCTCCCTCACGCCGAACTCATAGGCCTGGGTCATCTGCTCCCAGGTCTTCGTCAGCCGGGAGCTGTTCTGCCACTCATAGCTTACAGGGGCCCCGTGATAATCGAAATGATAATACATGCCGTACCCGCCGGGATGCTTCCTGTCCGCTTCATTGGGAAGCCCCCTGGTATTGCCGAAATTGTCCTCGCAGAGCATCAGGATCACGTCATCCAGCTCTTCCCAGCCCTTTAAGCCCTGACAAGTCTCGTCCCCATAGTAATACTCCTCCACCTCTTTATAGATGGCCAGCATCCGGGGAATTTTCTTCAGGTCAGGATCAATATATTTACGCAGGAGCTCATGCTGGGTCAGAATAGCCTCCCTGATAACCTGGATATTATCCTTTAACCCTGCATCCTCAGGGAGCAGCTTGGAATCGCTCTCCCCCCTCATGCCGATGGTAATCACATTCTCAAAGGGCTTATTCCGCAGAATGCCGTCCTTCCAGAATTCCGTAATCGCCTCTCTGTTGGAAAGGAAGCTCCAGGTATTGTCCTGGCCGTAATTTTGATAAATATGCTGCCATTCCGCACCGGCCCTGCACATAGGCTCATGATGGGAAGCCCCCATGACAACACCGTAAATATCCGCCAGCACGGCGTTCTCCAGCCCCGGCCCGTCTTCGGAAAAGGTGGCACTCCACATGGCAGGCCAGAGGTAATTTCCCTTTAACCGCAGCAGGAGGATAAATACCTCTTCATACACCTTTGCGTTGAAGCCGCCGAAATGCTCGTTGCACCAGCTGCCAAAAGCCGGCCATTCGTCATTGATAAAGAAGCCCCGGTATCTGACGGAGGGCTCCTTTGACACGAAGCCCTCCCCGATGTCCAGTGCCAGGGTATCCCGCTTCTCAGGGGCAGCATCTCCCCAGTAGACCAGCGGCGAAACGCCGCAGAGCTCCGACAGGCAAAACATCCCGTAGATGGTTCCCCGCTTGTCGCTTCCCGCGATCACCAGCGCCCTTTTGATCTGCGGCTGTTCCGGGAAAGGATTGTCAACCACCTGTATCCGGTAGACCTCCCGCTTCCCGGAAATCGCCTCTGACGTCCACTTTCCGGCCTCTTCCAGCTCTTTTAAGCAGGGGCTCATGCCCACGGTGGCAAAAAGGACAATACTGCCCGCGCACTGCGACGCCTCCTCCCGGATTTCCGGCCTCACCCCTGTCACAAGCTCCACATCCAGCGCCACCCGCTGTCCGATGCGCTTAACGCCCTCATAGGCCTGTGATTCGATCAGAAACGCCGCTTTTTCACCCTGCCCCTGCAATACAAAGTTTTCCCCATTCGCTGTCATATCTGCCTCCAGATTTTCTGCCGCTTCCGGCTCATTTTCTTACGACCTTAAAGGAAATGCACTGCCTGCCTGTCAGCTGTGCCGTTCTTCCATCCGGCTGGCCCAGGCCCACACTGACACTGTAACACCTTCCGCCCTCTGTTCTCCACCACGGTAAAGGCCTCAGGGGGAATCTCCAGCTCCGCCTCCGTATCTTCCGAAGCGCCAAGGAAAATCCTGGCAAAGGCACAAAGCTTTGCATTGGGCTCCGCAAAAGGCGAATCCTCAGCCTTAAGATAGATCTGGATCACCTCTCCGGTAGCCGTCTTTCCATGGTTGACAGCTTTCACCTTAACCGTAACCGGCTTTGTCACGTCCGCCTCCACTTCCCCTGCGGCTTCCCCTTCAAATGCACGGCCGCCGCAGTCTGCCCGCTCTACGGCCACATCCCCGTAGGTCAGACCGTAGCCGAAGGGATAAAGCACCTGTCCGGTAAAATAGCGGTAGGTCCTGCCCTTCATGGAATAGTCCTCAAAGGCCGGCAGTTCGGAGCTGTCATTGTAAAAGGTCACCGGCAGCTTACCGGAAGGAGACAGCTGGCCGAACAGGGCCTGAGCCACCACTCTGCCGCCCCGGGCTCCGGGATACCACACCTGCATCACCGCATCCGCCTTTTCTTCCATGTACCGCAGATCCATGGCGCTTCCCGTCATGTTCAGCACCACCACCGGCTTACCTGTGCCCAGCACCGCCTCTGCCAGCTCCCGCTGCGATTCCGGCAGAAGCAGGTCGCCCTTGTCTCCGGAAGCATAGCTGTTGCCCGTATCTCCCTCCTCACCTTCCAGGGTCTCATCCAACCCCAGGCAGAGGATCACCACATCACTGTTTAAGGCCACACTCACGGCCTCACTGATTCGATCCTGTCTCTGGCCGAGGCCTTCCACCCTGTCGCGGAACAGATGGCAGCCCTCGGAATAATAAACCCTTGCCTTTCCTGCCGTCAGATCCTGGATCCCCTCCAGCACGGTTATGTACCGGGAAGAAGTCCCGTGGTAATTTCCTACCAGCGCCGCCCTGCTGTTGGCATTGGGCCCGATCACCCCGATGGTCTTCACCTTCTCCGGATCCAGGGGCAGGATACCGTTATTCTTAAGCAGTACCAGGCTCTCCGCGGTAGCTCTGTCCGCCGCCTTGAGATGCTCTTCACATTCCAGCTTATCATAGCCGATCCCGTCATATTCCGTCTCGTCAAAGAGTCCCAGCAGGAATCTGGTGGTAAACAGCCGCTCCGCCGCCTTTGTAATATCCTCCTCCGTCACCAGCCCTTCCTCGCAGGCCTTCAGCAGGTGCAGATACGTAAAGCCGCAGTTTAAGTCACAGCCGGTTTTTAAAGCCAGCGCCGCAGACTCCTCCGCAGTATCCGTCACCATATGCTTCGTATGGAAGTCCCGGATTGCCCAGCAGTCCGACACATAATGCCCCTGGAAGTCCCACTCGCCCCGCAGAATATCCTCCATCAGCTCCTTGTGGGCACAGCAGGGCTCCCCGTTGGTCCGGTTGTAGGCGCCCATCACGGCCTCCACCTCCGCTTCCTTCACAAGCTTCTCAAAGGCAGGCAGATAGGTCTCTCTCAAATCCTTCTCAGATACCCGGGCGTCAAACTCATGGCGTACCGCCTCCGGCCCGGAATGTACTGCAAAGTGCTTTGCGCAGGCAGCCGCCGTCAGATATTCTCCGTCCCCCTGCAGCCCCTTCACGTATGCCTTCCCCAGCTCTCCCGTAAGATATGGATCCTCTCCGTAGGTCTCATGCCCCCTGCCCCATCTCGGATCCCTGAAAATATTTACATTGGGCGACCAGAAAGTAAGCCCCTTGTATATATCCCTGTCATCCCTGGCACTGCTGGAGTTATATTTTGCCCGTCCTTCCACGGCCACGACCCGTCCCATCTCCTCCGTCAGCTCCGGATCAAAGGCTGCCGCCACACCGATTGCCTGGGGAAAGCTTGTCGCCACCCCGGCCCTTGCCACGCCATGCAGGCCCTCGTTCCACCAGTTATAGGCAGGTATGCCCAGCCTGGGTATTGCCGGCGCGTCATACTTCAGCTGAGATGCCTTCTCCTCCAGTGTCATCCTGCTGACCAGTTCCTGCGCCCGTTTTCTTGCTTTTTCTCTGTCTCTCACTGTTTTCCCTCCAACCATTGTTCTGCTATCGCCCCATTCTCTTTGTCCGGGCCGATTTTATCGCGGATTCCGCTCCCCCCTATCATACCATATGAAACCGATTTTCTCTACTCATTGTATGCTTCTTTTTTCCGTCTTCCGCGCCCGTCCGTACCGGTTCAGACAGGGCACCGGGCCGGTACGCTCGTACCGGCACTCACTCCCAGATCCGGTACTTTCCGCTCAGCGCCAGGAATGCGAACAGATACAGGCAGTTATCATAATACCTGTATTTCCCCGTCTGCATCGGCTGATTCCAGAACCTTTCCACCCACATGCGGGCCATCTGTCCCGCCTGGGACAGCTCGTCCCCGTCCAGCCTCTCCGGCACCGCAAGCGCCCCCTGGGCCGTGGTGGCCGTAATGGCTGTGGGATGCAGGGCTCCTCTCTCAATGACTCTCCCGTCCACCTCGTATATCCGGAAGGGATCCTCCCTGCGCTCCACACCCAGGAAGCGCTGCAGCCGCTCCGCCGCTCCCCGCTGTCCTTTGTCCACCCCGAACCACTCATAATCCAGCCCGATATTGGCCACGGTCCTGTAGGAATCACTGAAAAACCAGTCATGGCGGTCCTTGCCCCAGGGCACCTTTTTCACGGGCTGCCCGTCAAATTCCGCATATTCCGCGGACATTCCGGTAACGGGATGACAGGCCAGCGCCAGATATTCCCTGCTGGCCTCAGCCGCCTTGATCCAGAAATCCCGATCCTCAGGATCCGCCCACAGGGCAAACAATTCGTAAAAATGCGGCAAATGATACGAAGGATCCGTAAAGGAAATGCCCGGCACAAACAGGATCTGATGATTATCATGATTCCACATGGGACAGCCGGGCCTGCCGTTTTCCCCCTTGTGCAGGCAGGCCCTCAGGATTTCCCGTGCCTCCCGCTCATAATCAAAGATCCCGCTGCCGTTCCCCCAGCGGTGGGCAGCAAAGAAAAGCGCCATGGCAAAGAATTCTTCCCCGTCGGGAGCAGGCCCGTAAGCGTTTTTCTTCCCGTCGGGAGCGCAGGACCATGCAAAGTATCCCTCATTCTCCCCCTCGTCCATCCACATATAGGTCTTTGCCCATTTCCAGAGACGGTCAAAATCCTCCTTCCGGTCCATCTGTACGCAGAACATCATCCCGTAGGACATCCCTTCCGTCCTGGCGTCCAGATTCCCGGTATCTTCTATGTACGCCATATCCTCTCCCACCCGGAAGAAGACCTTCTCCCCCTCCTTTTCGAAGAAGGTTTCCATTATCTCCGCCAGCCTTTTATCAATTTCCTCTTCACTTTTCCCGATCTCCGCAAACACATTCCGATATTCCCTTTTTCCGTAATCCGCCATCCTGGCCTCCTTTCCGATTCTGCCCGTGCCAAGAGCCCTGCATCCGGACTCCCCGTGAGCATATATTTGATTATACGGGTACATCTTCCACGAATCTACTCATTTATTGCTGATACTTTTCAAATATTGCTGTTTTTGTTTACGCACGTATTTACATTTTGCATTAATAATGCTATAATCATTTGTGGAAATCCACGATAAACTATTTAGTCTGTGTGACAGCATTCAGCATACTTGCACAATAATAGAACAGGGGATACATACTCATGGAAAATAAAAAAATAGACAGAGCACACCAGGATTATTATACAGCCAACAGCGACTGGGCCGGCGGCAGGAACATCGAAGACTCTCAGGAGATCATTCAATACCATACCAATTCCGGCATCCGCATCTGGTGCAACGAGCAGACCGAAGACTATGATTCTCACTGGCACTGCGCCCTGGAGATCATCATGCCCATCGAAAACTATTATGATGTGGAAATCAATCAGCAGATGTACCATCTTGTTCCCGGGGAATTTCTGTTTATCCCTCCCCAGGAGCTGCATAAGCTGATGGCACCGGAGTCCGGCAGGCGCTTCATCCTCCTTTTGGATATATCCCCGCTGCTGGACCTCAAGAGCAGTTCCTGCATCCAGTCGCTGCTGATGCAGCCCATCCATGTCACCGAGGATGCCTATCCCCAGATATACCGTGAGGTTTACCAGCATCTGTATCAGATCACGGAAGAATACTTCAGTGAAAACGAATATGCGGAGCTTTCCATTTATTCCCTGCTGCTGGACTTATTTGCAAAATTTGCCTACGACCATATCTACCAGCGGGAACTGTTTCCCAATGTACGCATGACAAGGCAGAAGGAATACATCAAGAAATTTAACAATCTTCTGGAATATATTGACGTCCACTACTCCGAGGACCTGAACCTGGAAAACATGGCAAATTATATGGGCTTCAGTAAATTTCATTTCTCCAGGCTGTTTAAGCAGTATACCGACCTGACCTTCAACGATTATCTGCATTCCAGACGGCTCAAGGCCTCCGAAGCCCTGCTGGCAAACCCGAACCTCCCCATTATTGAGGTAGCTCTGCAGTCCGGATATGCCAGCATTTCCACCTTCAACCGCCTGTTCAAGCAGTATAAGCACTGTACGCCCAGCGAATATCGTTCCATGAGGCGGGGAAAGCACTGACCCCTGCTTTACTCAACCACGCCAAATCCAAGAATCGTAAATTCTTTGGCTTCCTCTCCCTCTGCCATGCGGATCTCCACATGGCGGCTGACAGGCTCCGCCCCCCGGAAACAGATCACGGGGTTGCAGTGAGTCCAGCCGTTGACATGGGGATCCGCTGTGAGGATTTTCTCCCCGTTTACAAACACCTCTGCCCGGCCCACCGCACTGCTGCCGGAATCCTTGTATATCAGCAGAAGCGCCCGACAGACGACATCCATGGAAAAGGGTGCCCCCCCGTCGTCCGCCCTGTGCATCCAGTTGTCGGGGAATTCCCCGGTTCCCGTCAGATCCCTGTCCATTTCCACTGCCTGCAGTTCTTCGTCCCGGTGGCGGAACCCGCCGCAGTCCACCTGAACACAAGGCAGGTCGGAAGACCGGTCAAAGCGCTTTACCGTCTGGAATTCTCCTCCCAGGGGCGGCACGATTTCGGCAAGCTTCAGGGTATCCTCCTGCCTGGGCATCGCATCCGCCTCCTCAAGCAGCCTGCCGATACAGTCCGCCATCACCGTATGCCCCAGGTTCGTGGGATGGTAACAATCATAAAAGAACTGGTTCTTGCTGAAAACCCTTCCTTCTCCCGGCTTCCTGTAAAACTGCTCCACCACGGCATCCCTTACGCTCACCATGGGCAGGTCATAAGCCCTTCCCACGGGGGACAGCCTCTCCTGGAGGTTCCAGTCGTTGTCAAACACGGCAAACAGCAGGATCACCGCCGGCTTACCGTCCCCGTCCAAAATCTTCCTCACCAGGGAATCATAACACTCGCCCTTCGTTTCGTCCCCCTCGTCATTGACGGCAAATTCCACCACTACTACGTCCGGCTTCACGCTGCCGTCCCTGAGCACGTCTTTCTCATAGCGAAGCATCCCCAGCTCGGAGGGCGTTCCTCCCACGCCGGCCTTGACGTAACGCACAGTATCCTCCGTTCCCCGGCCCGCCAGACGGCAGAAACGCTCAAAAGCCTTGTAGGCGTAGCAGCCTGTGTTAATGGGCACTGCCCCCGCGCCCTGGGTGATGGAACCGCCGATGAAGGCCATCGTCACCTCCTCGCCCTGTCTGGCCCTGTCAATCGCTCTTTGCAGCCGCGCAGGGTTGCCTGCCTGCATCAGGGATTTCTCCAGCATGGCCCTGTAATCCGCCGAATCCAGATCGACTTTTGTCTCCTCAATCTCCTCCGGCGCCTCAAAGCCATCGTTTAAATATAGCTTTACCGACACCCGGGCAATGATCCCGGGCCTGGGAAATTCAAAGCGGATCTGTCCCGGCAGATCATCGTCATCGGACCACTCCTGCCCGGAAAGCACTGCCGTCCGCTCCCTGCCGTCTACAGGCAGGGACATCCTGATCACCGTACCGGACACATAGGGGTCGCTCTTTCCGTACATCTGCAGCACAAAGTCCACCTCGTCGCATTCTCCCTGCTCCAGCTCCGCCGTCACTCCGATGCTGTGCACCAGCTTCCGGAACCCCTCCGTGGTCTGCAGCAGCTTCCAGATCCGTTCCTCCGTCACATTGCCTACAAGGCGGGCGGCGCTCACGATCCTTCCTCCGTCCATAAACAGGAACTGGACGCCCCTGCCGTCCGGCTGGGCGGATCCGGCAATCTCCTTCCCCCGCATAAGATAAAAGCCGCTGCGCTTTTTCTCGGCATCCTTAGGTGCTTTCGGTCCCATTTTTTCTTCCTCCTCTTTCTACTTTTCTCCCGCAAAGGCGCCGCCGGCTTTACACCCGGAGGGCCCTGTACGAAAACCTTTCAAACACTGCTGCCTGATCCCGCCGCTCCGGCCGGGCCGCCGCATACATTCCCACGGTACAGCCCACAAAGCCTCCGGCCACCTCCGTGGACAGGGCACGAATATCCACACTGCCGCACAATACCGACCGCTCCGGCCTCTCTTCCGAACCCTCCCGGGCCGTCAGAAGCTCTACAGAAGCCTGCAGTCCTTCCACCCGCAGTACAAGCTCCGCCTTCTCCAGGTTCAGGCAAGCATCCCCCGTGCCGGACAGCTCCACACGGCTTATTGCCTGATCCTCCCCCTTGCGGCACAAAATCACTTCTGCTCCCAGCTTTTCTCCTTCCCGGAAGAGTTCCGCCCGCAGATGAAACGCGTCGCTCTGCATCAGAGCGATTCCCGCCCTTCTTCCTTCCGTAAGATTCCCCGTCCGCATCAGGGCGCACGCCTCAAACCGATGATCCTGCTGGCGCACCGCCACATAGGAGGGACTGTCCTTTTCCTTCAGGGTAATGTCCCGGAAGGACAGAGCCAGCCCTTCCCCCTTCTCCAGGCGGAACATGTCCTCACCGGGATTTCGCAGGGTCAGGAACTCCGGCCCCAGCTTTTCCATTCCGGCAAAGTCGTAGATCCGTTCGCCGGACACCGCGCTGCCGCCCTCCGGCATCCACGGGGAAAGCCCGATCTCCACCTCTTCTGTCAGCATCCCCACGCCGGGATTGACCACGGGCCAGTCGTTCTCCCATTCCACCTTCGCCAGGAAAGTCTCCCTTCCCATGGTGGTATATCCCTCCAGCGGCCGCACCGCCAGCATGACCATATACCACTCTCCCTTTGCAGTCTCCACCAGATCCCCGTGTCCCACATACCGGATCGGATATTTCATTCCCAGATGCCTGTGGGTGATAATGGGATTGCAGAAATTATTCTCATAAGGTCCCGTCAGGTTTCTGCTGCGGCAGATGGTCACCGCATGCTCCGGCCCGGTTCCCCCCTCGGCATTCATGATGTAGTACCAACCGTTCCTTTTATACAGATGGGGCCCCTCCGGCCATACAATGTCCTTCATGGCACCGTTCCATACATTGTAAGTCTCCCCCGCCAGCTTCATGTTCTCCAGATCCACCTCCCGGATCCAGATGTAGTAATCTCCGTTGTACCGGCAGCCCTGGGGATTGGGGTGAGTGCCGATATAATAGCACTTCCCGTCATCGTCAAAAAACAGGCTGGGATCGATGCCGTCCGCTCCCTCCAGGTAATAAGGCTCGGACCAGGGACCTGCAGGATCCCGGGCAGTCACGATATAATTGCCCCCATGGGAAACATTGGTACACACCACGTAAAAGGTTCCGCGGTAATACCGGATCGTGGGGGCGAACAGTCCCTGGGAATGTCCGCTGTTTTTCAGCGGGAGCTGGGATTCCCGCTCCATCACATTGCCGATCTGTTCCCAGTGGGCCAGATCCCTGCTGTGCATCACCGGCAGTCCCGGGAAATACGAAAAGGTGGAATTAACCAGATAAAAATCCTCCCCCACCCCGCAGATGGACGGATCGGGATAAAATCCGGATAAAATTGGGTTAATTGCCTTCACTGACATATCATACCTCCTATGCCGCCTCCGGCGGCGCAGACACTTAATTATAATTGGTTGCTATTTTTTGATAAATTCGTAAAACGCAGGCTTGGGCTGATAATTTTCATCAAAGAGCAGCGGACACTGGGGCAGCCCCGTGGTATTTCCGCCGCCCACGTTGGAACGGCTCTGGAGCCAGGAATACTGGTCCACCGTTCCCCAGAAGGTGATACCCGTAATGTTGATGCCTTCCTTTTCGTTAGCCTTCTTCAATGTCCAGTAAAGCAGCCGGTAACGGCCTGCCTGCTTCTCATATTCCTCCGCTTTTGCCTCCTCGCTGCCGTCATAGCCTTCGCTGGCACTCATGTCAAACTCCGTGATCTGGACATTTCCCACTACCTTTGCATAGAGCTCGATGCAATTGCTGAAATCGCCCCATTCGGGGTATGTCATGCTGTAATGTCCCTGCATCCCCATGCCGTCGATACGGGTTCCCTCCCCGGGAGCGCCCTCCAGCTCCTTCACGGCTTCTAACAGCTCCAGGATTCCCCACTGCTTGTTGAAACTGCATTCATTGTAGTCATTGTAGTACAGCTCCAGATCCGCCGGGGCATACTTATTGGCATACAGAAAGGCATTCAGAATATACTCATTGCTCTGGTACACATGCCACCAGCTGGAATTGCTGCCGTGGGTATCCTGGCTTAAAGGCTCGTCAGGGTTCTCCTTATCCGAACGATAAGTGCCCGTTCCGTCACTGACCGCCTCGTTTACCACGTCCCAGCCGTAAAACATGCCCTTGTACTTGCTGTCTTCCCCTGTGAAATGGGTGAGCATGGTCCGGATATACCACTCCAGCCTCTTATTCATGGTCTCCTTGTCCGCATACTCCTTGTTCTTGTCGTAATCCACATGGAAGAACCACTCCGGCGTCTGGGAATGCCATACCAGCACATGTCCCCTCACCTTGATCTGGCTGTCCGGATGCTCCTGATTCCAGGAAAGCACCTTGTCAAGCATTTTCTCCGCCCTGGAGAAATCCATCTTCGGGACGGTCATGGTCTCCCCGTTCAGCTCGGTCTCCTCCGTGCCCGGGCACCTTCCGTTGCTGTAGCCGAACATACAATCCGGTTTCAATTCGTTTCCAAAGGTAAGGGCGTTGAAATGGGTGGTGATGATTTCCCACACCTTCTCATCCTGCAGCTCGCTTAAGGTCGCCGCCGCGCCGATCCGGCATCCCATCGCTTCCTGCACCGCATCCTTTAAGATAGGGGTCTCTTCCTCCGGAGCCTCTCCCTGAGCCGTTCCGCTTTCCGAAGCTTCCCCCTGAGGCGCTCCGTCCTCCGAAGCCTCCTCTTTGGAATCCGCGGCTTCGGAATGATCCAGCTCAACGGAATTCTGTCCCTGCTCACTGTTCCCGTCCTCCGGGCCGCGGTCATTCCCGCAGCCCCCCAGGACTGCCGCGGCCAGCAGCGCCGCAGCCATTCCCACGGCCAATTTCTTTTTCTTACTTTTCCCGCTCTTCACACTGATAGCCTTCATACGCTTACACGCCCTTCCCTTTCTTTGTCTTCGCCTGATTCTGTTCCGGCTCACTCTCCGGCCTGCTGATAATCACCTTTCCGTCCTGAAGCTCCAGCTTTACCTTGTTGCCGGAAAGCTCCATAGCCGCCAGCAGATCCGCCGGGATCTGCACCCGGCCCGCCCGGTCCATGATGGCATACTCTTCCTGAGTGTCCTCCTCCCGCCAGTTGATGCCGCTTTCCTTCACCCGGTCCGCATAGGCCTCCTTTAAGATGCGTTCACTGCTGATCTTTCCGTCCCGGATGGCCACCACCCTCCGCACCTTCTTGGAAAGCGCTACGTCATGGGTGACAATGATAATGGTCTGGCCGTTCTTATTCAGCTCCGTAAATACATCGAAAATATAATTTGCCGTGTTTACGTCCACGCTTCCCGTGGGTTCGTCCGCCAGCAGAAGCTTCGGGGAATTTGCCAGGGCAATGGCGATGGCCACCCGCTGCTGCTCACCGCCGGAAAGCATATTCATCCTGCTGCGCTTTTTCCGGCCCATGCCCACCATCTCCAGAAGCTCCAGCGCCTTGGCCTTCCGCTTTCTCGTATTGGAAAGGTTCATGGGCAGCATCACATTCTCCAGGGCGGACAGCCAGGGCAGCAGGTTTCTCCCGTTATTCTGCCATACAAAGCCCACCGTGTCCCGCTTATAATGCACCAGCTCTTTCTCCGTCATAGTAAACAGATTCTTCCCTCCCACATGAAGGGAGCCGGCGCTGGGCCGATCCAGGCCGCCGATCATATTTAAAAAGGTGGACTTGCCGCTGCCGCTGTTCCCGATGATAGCGGTCAGCTCTCCTTCCTCCACTGCCAGGTCAAGTCCCTGCAGGGCCAGCACCTCCGTCTGCTTCGACTTATAAATTTTCACCAGGCCGTCCGCCTGCACCATTGTCTCCGGCATACCCTACTCCTTCTCTTCCCCGGCAGTATTCACCTGCTGCCCGGCCTCCAATTCAATGAGCATGTCCCCCGCGTCCATGAGTCCCACGTCGTGGGTGGTCATCAGAATGGTGATCCCCTCCTTGCGGGTCATCTCCTGAAACAGGGCAGTCACCCTTGCACCCATGGCGCTGTCCAATTCCGCCGTGGGTTCATCCGCCAGGATGATCTTCGGACGGTGGGCAATGGCCCTGGCGATGGCCACTCTCTGCTGCTCGCCGCCGGACATCTCTGCCGGCATGTGCTTCAGCCTGTTTCCCAGCCCTACCATCCGCAGGCATTCCTCCACCCTCCGGTCCCGCTCCCTTCCGGCCTTGATGCCTGCCAGCCGCATGGAAAACTCCACGTTCTGGAAAGCATTCAGGGCAGGGATCAGGGACACCGCCTGGAACACAAACCCCATCTCCCGTCTCCGCAGATTCTCCTTCTGACGGTTCGACATTTTCCCCAGGGGCTTCCCGTCGATCAGCACCGTCCCGGCGGTGGGCTGATCCAGGGCTCCGATGATATTCATCAGAGTCGTCTTTCCTGAGCCGGAACGCCCCTTCAGGATCGCAAGGTTACCCTTCGGCACCGCCACGTTAATATCCTTCAGGGCCTGAAATTCTCCCCCCGGCACCGGAAAGATCCGGTTCACGCCCTTCGCTTCGATCACATAATTATCCATTTTCACCACCACATTCTTATCCGCCTGCCGGCGTTCCCCGGACAGCGCAGATCAAGATACTATCCTTTTCTCCTTTATCAGGGCCAGCGGCCGGGCTTCGGCTTCCCCACCGTAATCAGGCGGTTTGCAGCCATGCTGTTCAACAGAGTCGTAGCGGCGTCCACCCGGTACTCCGGCCGAATCAGATAATGGCAGTAAACCTCCAGCATATAAAAGAGATTTGCCGTCCGCCCCTCCAGCTTAAAATTAGTAAACCCCATAGGCACATATTTTTCCCATATATCCTCCGGGGACACATAAGTACAGTAACCCTGGATGGTGTGAAATTCGTTGTGTTCCCCATATTCGCAGTGCCAGGGGCTTAAGGGAATCTGCCTGTCCGGTGTGCGGGTGCGGTTCTTGAGCATGATCTTCTGGTTCTTCGCCTCGTTCTCGTAATGCTTTCCCCTCCGGGGACAGTCCGGCTGGCAAACCGCATTCACCAGGATCTCGCACCCCCCCCGATTAATCTTGATCCGCTCCAGCTCGTCAAACCGGTTGTTGAAATTATAATCCAGCACCACCAGGTGATAATCCTTCTGCAATTCCCGGTTCACCTCGTCTATATCCCGGATCTCCTTGCAGGTGGAACTGTTGATCTTAAAACTTGGATAATTTTTCCGCACGTATGCTTCCAGAAGCGGCGATACAACAAGCACCTCGTTCTTCCCGTTGTCCGCAGCTTTCATACAGAAGTTACAATAGGGATCCTTCAGATCCTCCTCGTCCAGGAACATGTTGGTATAGGTATAACGCACCGCCACTCCCTTGGCGTTGATGCTCCTGATGACATTCTCGATAAATCCCGCGTCGCACTGGTCGTCGGGGGACTTCCTGCCTCCGTTCCAGAGCGACATGGGAAATTCCCCAAAGAAGGACGCAATCTTTACGCCTTCCCGGAAATATTCCGGCTTTTTCTCCAACATGGATAAAATCAGCATATTCAAGGGATAATTCTGCCGCAGTCCCGGCAGGTGAAACCTTACTTCCATCATAATCCTCCCTGTTCGGCCCGTTTGTCTCTCCCACTTGATTTCCTTTATTCTTCACCAAGCTTCAGAGCCTTTGTCACATTCATCTTAAAGATCAATAGAATCAGCACGGCCAGACACAGTACCATCGTCGCCGCAATCACAAAGTACAGCCTCTCCATATCCTGAAGATTCATCACCAGCTTCATGGGCAGCGCCTGGTTCTCGGACGCATACGCAAGCTGCAGGATGGGTACAAACATCACCGATGTCAGCCAGCCGATCCCGATCCCGGCCAGGACGGAAAACACTCCGGAAAAGATCTGCTCGTTCATCAGCATATGGAACAGCTCTCCCTTGTGCATGCCGCTGGCGCGCAGGACGCCAAATACCATCTCCCTGGAACGGATGGACATAACCCAATAGATCAGGTATCCCACCGCACAGAGAAGGATCGTCACGAGAAAGCCCATGGTCAGCACGCCGTTGGTCCCCTGCAGCAGAGGATCCTCCACCGTATCCTGTACATCCGCCTCCCTGTCGGTATATTTCGACACCGCTATATTGTTTTCCTCAAGCCATGTGTATACATCGGAGGAGCCGTAACCGTCTTTTAAGGTAATCCAGATCTCATAGGGCGTGACTCCCCATGCGTCCCGCAATTCGTTATAGTGCGCCACCACCAGATACCGGTCAAAGGATGTGCTTGCTCCCTCCGCGTTCTTATTGATATAAGAAGGCAGGTACCCCGGGAAATACTCAAAAAAGTCCACGATGGTTCCGGTAGCCTTGTTGCCATTGCTATCCTGGTAATCGACCTTGTCCCCCACCTCATATCCCAGCTGGCTCCGGAAATTCTCCGATACCAGCACGCCATTCTTCACCACTGCCAGTTCATTCAGGAGAGTATAGTAATGCTTTCCTAAAAGATCACTGGAAATCCAGGTATTGGAACCGAATTCCCTTGTATGGATCCCCATCAGCTGCGCTCCCAGCGTAGTCCCCTGATATGCGCCGGCAGCGGTTACCTTCAGGGAGGCATTTGTGTCATTGATTACCCTTGTGTAACTGCCGGCGAACTCCGCCGAAGCATACTTGTCATAATCCGGCTCCCGGTACAGGGGCCTTATATTGACAGTCTCTCCCGTGGACGAACTGATGGACGCGCCTCCCTTTCTCCATACCTCCTGCAAAATAATATCCGCGCCGTCAAGATACTCCGCATTGTCCCAGGCGTTTCTTAAAATGGTCCTGGCAACGGTGGCATGATACATTCCCAGGGAAATGGTAAGGATCAGGAACAGCATGATAAATTGCTGCTTGCGCCCGTTCTTCTGGTTTTCCATAAACGACACATAGCTGGCGGGACGCCAGAACCTCTTCCCCAGGATATAGATCAGTCTCACCAGTAAAGGCTGCACCCTCAGGAACAAAAGCCCCATACCGACAATAAAGAGGGAGGAGCTGACATAAAGCAGCGGATCCAGCGCTTTTCCCTCCAGTACGCTCATGGACAGGGAATCCGCATTCCTGGAAAAATTATAATATCCATACAGCGAGACGCCGATCAGAATCACATCCAGAAACAGCTTTTCCCATAATCCTTTCTTCTTGCCCGCCTTCTTCTGCTTCAGCTTTACGATGGTGAGACGGCTGTGCCTGACGGCGGGGATGGTCATCACAAGAAGCGTCACCAGCATAGCCGCCAGGGTATAAACAAAAGCTTCCTCATTGAAAACAATCGTCAGCATCCGGTTATTGTCAAATTCCAGAAAATTGCTGGCCGCTCCCAGAATCCGGCTGAACACGGCTCCCAGCGGGATGCCGAAAGCACAGCCCAACAGCGCCAGCAGCGCGCATTGGTAAAAATACAGCCGAAAGATCTGCCCGCCGGAGCTTCCCCGGCTCTTGATTACGGAAATCTCGTTCTGCTCCGTGTCATACATCTGTTCGGAGATCATGAACAGGAACGCTCCCAGCAGGATCAGGACCGGAATCTGGAGGATGGTGAGCGTTGCTTCTATCCTGGCCTTTTTTAACAGATACGCGTCTATGATCTCCAGGTAAGGACTCCCCTTGATAATCTTCCGGAAAGGGCTCTCCTCCGTCAGGTAACGGGTTTCCGGCACAAGCACGTCAAGCTGGCCTGCCGTCAGATTCTCATATTCAAACATCGGATAATAATTACAGGTCAGGGAAACCTTCCCGGATCCTTCCCCCAGGAAGAGCCGGCTGAAAAGCGCTTCGTTCATCAGGCATACATTTCCCATTTTCTCCGGCTCCGTCTGCCAGTAAAAATCTCCCTTGTCGAAAACCTCAAACACTCCCGTCACGCAGATCCGCAGGGGATTCCCGTCCTCCCCTTTCAGGTTCCCGTATATAAGGGTCTCGCCCACTAAAAGGTGCTGTTCCACCATACATTCCTGGCTCACCACCACTTCCACGCACCCGTCTTCCGTGAGTCCGGTATCGGAGTACATCTCTCCGCTCAGTATCTTCACATGCTCCGAAAAATCCGTCATGGCACTCAGCCGAAGGGAGATATTCCCTGCGTCCTCCCGGTTCATCTGGGAACGCACCTGGGTGGGGGAAATGCTGTAATAAGATATTGTCTTTCGCATCGTAACGCCCAGCTGGTCCCCCAGTCCCTTCACCATCCCTTCCACCCGTTCGACGGTGGAAAGGTCCGCGGCTGTCGCCGACACGTCCAGCATCGTCTGCCACCGGCCCGTCCGCGCCGTCCTGTTTCGGAATTCGTCCTGAAGCATCCTGTCATAAGCCGCTGCCCGATACAGGGGAAAGCTTACCACCGTCGCGATCAGAAGTGTACAGCCCAGCATCAGGCACAGGTTGATCCATTTTTTATGCAAGATCTTCTGCAACATTATTTTGTACATATCTTCGTTCCTTCCAACAGTCCTTCGATCACCCAATAGTTCACATTGTCGGATCCGCCGGCCACAAAGCTCTGGCTTACAACACTCCCGTCCGGCTGCATAACATCCACGTAAGTCCCCCCTGCCCCCAAGGTAACAGCGTTCTTCGGCACAAGCACCACATTGGATACGCGCCGGACGCGTCCGGTAACCTCAAAACTCCTTCTGTTCCAGAAGCCTCCGGTGAACATGGCGTTATATGCCATCTCCGGAATTACCTCCTTAGGCACGGAGATCAGCACTTCGGTACTCTTTAAGTCCGCGCTCAGGCTCCTCTGGTTCACCGTGAGTACGGTTCCCTGGACGGTCTTCGCGTTTCCGAACGCGGAATATTGAATGTCCATCACATCGCCGTAATTCAACTGACCGTCCGTGTCATCCACAACCACATAGCACCTGGTCTCGTCCGCGATCATGCAGAGAAGGGCATCGGAACCAATGAGCTGTTCCTTCTCATACACCACAGGCTGTATCACAACACCGTCGATGGGGGAGCGGATAGCAGTCACTGCCGCATCTTCGTCCATCTCGCGGATCTGTTTTTCCAGATCCGCTATTTTCTCCCTTTTTGCTTCAATGGCCTTTTCGTTTTTATTGTTTTCGTCCTGCATGACAAGATCCCAAAGACGCTCTTTCTCTCTTTTCAGGCTTGTATTCAGCCTCTCATACGCCACCTGGTCGGGGAGGACCCGGATCTTCGCCAGCACATCGCCCTTTTTCACCCGCTGATAGATGGTCAAATCGCATTCCGTGACATAACAGGTCCCATGCTTTACAGGATTCGTCACTTCGACAGTATCCGGATAAAACAAATACCCGGTGGAGGAAAAGCCATAATCAACGGTGCCGCGCTCCAGTACGGTGGTGTTTTCACCATACTGGTATGCTTTATCCGTTTTCACCCTGTCCCCCTCGGCGAGCCCGGAGAGGATCTCCACACAATAGCCGTCACGATAACCTGTCGTTACAGGCGTATAAATACTTTCTCCGTCCTTCTCAAGAAAAACATAAAAGTTTTGGCCGTCGGAGTGAACCACATTTTCCGTGACGCTGAGCACCTGCTCTCTCACGTTTGATACCACAACCACGGTACAATAAGCACCCACAGGAATCTCCGTCGCATCGTCCCGGAAATAGAATGTGGTATAAACAACGCCGTCGCGGCTCTGCAGCCTTGCATATTCGTTTGCATCCATGGGTTCGTATTCGATCTCATACCGTTTCCCGTCTATCAGCGCATAGACATCCTTTGCCGTCCTGACGGCCGAGGCATTAATATACTCGCACCGGATCTGCTTTCTCTTCATGTCTCCCACTGCCATCACGGAAATCCCGTCCGGGATATAGTCGCCGGCATTGAAATACCGGAGCGCCACCACGTCCCCCGCCATTCCGGAAAGAAGCCGGCTGTTACTCCGCTGCTTATTCAGATACTCCAGCCTGGAAAGACTGTAGGCGCGATCCATATCATAAAGCTCCGTGCGTTCACGGCTCTCCTCCCTGCATTCCAAAAGGGCCTGCAGGTTCCTGCGGTATTCGCCCTCCCAGTGTAAGCGGTCTCTGTTCCAAGCTTCATAATCCGGATTCGGCACCTTCTCGTCCGTTCCTTCCTCCTTCGCCTTATCCCCGTCCGGCTGCTCAATGACCAGAAATTCCTCCGGCCTCTGTTTCTCGAAATTATCCATGATCTTCGAGTATTCGGCATCCTTTTGTTCCAGCTCGCAGAGCTTTTCATCCGTCTCTTTCTTGTATTCCTGATAAGCTTCATCCGCCTCGGCGATAGATTTCTCCAGTTTCTCTATCTCCTCGTCGATACCCTCCGTATTGGTATCGACGAGGGCTCCGCCCCGCTTTACATATTCGCCGGGATATGTGGCATATGCCGTAAAGCTCTGTCCGTTTTCAAAGGAATACTCCTCTACATACGGACTGACATTACCGGGGTAGCTTTTGATCTGATACAAATTCCGGACGGCTGCCGTCTCATAAAGGTCAGGCACGTCCACAGGCTCCAGAAGCACAACATCCTCCGGAAGCACCACCGGGACAGCCTCTCCGCATCCTGCACTGAATAATATAAGACCCCCGGAAACTAATGCAGTCATCAGCCTCTTTCCTAATCCAGCTTTCATCGCACAATGACCTCGTCCCCTTCCTCGAGCCCGCTTACCACCTCCACAACATCAACGCCGTAGATTCCCGTCTCGAACCATTTCACTTCCCGCATGCCATCATCGTTCAGCACATACACATATGTCCTGTCGTCTGCCTTCTTCACTGCCCGTAAGGGGACGGTCAGAACACCCTCCCGCCTGTCCGTCACGACTTCCAGAATTCCTGCCACACCTACTTCCAATGCACCGGTATCATAATCATCTGCCACAATGAATGTCTGTTTATCTCCCCATTCCTTTATATTCCAGGGAATGACCTCGTAGTAGTTGGCCGCAGCAGAAATCAGTTCGATGGGCAAACGCTCTCCCTCATGGAAATATTCCGCCAGCTCCGGAGATTCCGCCACAAAAATACACCGGGAATTATCTATGATCGTCATGACCGTTTCACCCCTGGCTGAGGTGGAACCCTCCAGCCTTTCCTTCATATTCCGAATCGTTCCGCTCATACCGGCATAGACACAGCTCTGACGCTTCTCCTCCTGAAGGCGCTCCAACTCCATATTGTCCAGGGCAATGGCGTCCTCATAATCTTCCCTCTGATAGCGGGAAGACTGCCGCAGGGATTCGATCCCCTGATCAAGATTATTCTTGTCCGCTTCACTTTGCCCTGTATTATAGAGATAATGAACCCACAGGGAAGAAATCCCCAGCTCCTCATTGATGTCAACGTATTCCAGAAGCTTCTCATTCCTTGCAATATTATATGTAAGCCGTTCTATATCCTGATCCAGGTTTCCTCCCGAAAGCTCAGCCAGAAGATCCCCCTTCTTTACGGCGTCTCCCTCCTGCACATAGACCTTTCTGACGATCTTTCCACTGACAGGAAACGATATTTCCTGGTCTTCCAGCTGGCGATAGATACATCTAACCTGCTGGGTATGGATAATATCCCCTCTGACGACGGGAACCACCTCATAGGTGGATTCTTCCCGCGGCTGCTCCACAACGACCATCGTCTCCTCTTCCTCCGGCGCATTGCAGCCTGAAAGTAAAACAGCCGCCGCCAGGACACATCCGCCCGCCCGACACCAACCTGTAAATCCCTTCCGTCTTGTCCTCATATTCTCCAACCTCTCAAAATACCGTTTTACCGCCTTCCGGATATGCCCCCCGCTTCAAACCGCCGCAGCATACTCTGCAGGCGCTTCCTGACAGCGTCCCGATGCTCCTCCTTCACGAGAAAATAGAGATAAGCATCTTCCACATAATCCTGGGGCATCCCGCGCCCCGCAATCTTAAAATTAACAAATCCTCTCCCGATATAGCCTTCGATCTCTTCATTGGAAATAAACGCCGGTCTCTTCATACATTCCGCAAAGTTACGCGGCCTGGAGCGGTTAGGACACGGAAACGGTGCACTCACGTCGTATTCCAACTGAAGACGGGACTGCTGCTTATAGTGCTCCAGGCGCTTCTCACATCCCGGATAACAGACCTCGTTTACCAGGATCTCCACCCGCCCGGCCCCGGACTCCACAGCCGCCAACACCGCATCGTCATGATTTAAATCATAGTCCAGAACGACCAGTAGATAATCCTGTTTCAGCTCCTCAGCTACCCCCCCCATTGTAACAATCCGCTTGGTAGTGGAGGAGATCAGCGGATAGGCCGGATACTCCCTGCGGATATAGTCCTCCAGGACGGGGGAATTCACAAGAACCTGATTCAACCCGTTATCCGCCAGCCTCATGATAAGATTGCAATAGGTATCCTGCAGATGCTTTTCTTCGATCAGACAATTGGTCCAGGTAAACCGCACGGGAACGTGAAGACCGTTAAACGCTTTCAGGATCTTCTCCATATCGGTTTTACCGGTAATGCCGAATACCGCTCTCCCTCCGTTCCATATTGCCCCTGGAAAGCTTCCGTAAACGCTTCCCACCTGGTATCCGTCCCGAAAAAACTCCGGAGACTCACGCATCAGACAGATCAGGCAGTAATTTAAATATCTGAAAATGCAAAACCCCGGCAGATGCCAATACACCCTTTTCACTTCCAAAGCTCTCCCCCCCCGAATAAAACACTGTAATATTTCCGGTTCCGGCTAATTGCGAAGCAATTGCTTATGTTCCGGTCTTTCCCCCATACACCTTAGCCCGTGAGACGATATATGCGGGAAAAAACGGCACTCCTGCTTTCTTTAAAAAAGGAAGGTGCCCGGAAAACACCTTCCTTCCATGTTATATGCAGCAAATATAATGATTCTTTACTCGGTTCCTTCCGCTGCAGCAGCCTCCTCGGCCGCTTTCTCCTCGTCAATTAAGGACTGAGGCTTCTCAGCATCCTCGCCGTTCGCAAGAGCAATGTAGTAATTCCACTTGTCTCTGATCGCCTCAACCTGCTGCGCAAGGGAATTGTTCTCATTGAGCTTCCAGTAAAGATCGCCGCCTATATCAAGGCCGTTTACCATCCCATGGTAAGTAAGACGGCCATTTTCCATCATTCTGGCCAGCGTCAGGTCAACAGACTCGCTGTCACGGAAGTTATTCCTCTGATCCTCACGGAAAGCGCTGTAATCCTCATAACCGGGAAGGGGCTCCGTCCATACGTTCAGAGCAAAAGCAAGCTTCCATGCCTTGTCAGCATCATAGCAGGCAGGAATGACATACACATTATCATCATAAATGTTGGTATAATCGCTGGCAGCGGGTCCCTTGGGGAAACATACGAAGCCCAACTCGTCCGGAACCTTATAGGTGCCGTCCCACTCGTTCTGGCCGGTTTCTTCGTTCTTCACATAATTGGGACCGAAGTCCTGGCCTGCAGCATAAGCCTGGCCCGCGAAGAATGCAGCCTTACCTTCCTGCCATATGGTACTGAAATAATTCCATTCTGCACCCTCGGGATAGGGAGTATTATGCTTCTTCCAGACATCTACCGCCCAGTTCATAGCCTGCATGGTCTCATTGCTCTCCAGCTTGTTTACATACTTGCCGTTCTCCAGAGCTACGTAATCAGCATTGTTGGAAGCCACAGCTTCGCCGTAGAAGACGGTATCCTGACCGGTGAGAGCGTGTATGTCCAACACACCGTCGCTGTCAGTATCTCTGGTGACCTTCTCGCAGCACTCAACAAACTTCTCCCAGGTCCACTCGCCGCTCTCCTGCCATTGATAAATGTCATCAGGATTGATGCCGGCTTCCTGCAGCACTCTCTTGTTGAAATACATTCCTCCTCTGGGCTCCGCGTAGACGGGACGCATTGCGTTGATCTTGCCTGTAACAACATCCGTATACTGTAAATGCACATTGGATTCCTGCCACTTCGCCTGACTGAAATCCAGGCAGTCCAGCGTCCCCAGATCGTACATCATGTCGTTCTTCATCGCCTGTAACAGCTCGCCGCCGGTACGAAGAATGAAGATATAATTGTTCTCATCCCCGCCGCCGGTAACATAGTTTTGATAATCCGCAGGAACGTCTCCCCAGCCACTGATACTCATCTGCTTCAGGGTGAAATTATACTTCTCCTGGGCCCAGTCCTGATACTCATACAATGCTTCCGTATATGAATTATTAGCTTCACTACGGTTACCGTCGCCGGAGAACCAGTCTCTGATAATGATTTCCATACCGCCAAGATCGGGTACATTGCCGTCCTTATCGGTGATTACCGGATAAGGATCAACATCGCCTTCCGGCTCCTGACTTACCTCGGAATCCTGCCCTGCAGAAGAACCGTCTGGTGAGCTCTGCTCAGTTTGCTCGCTTCCCTTAGAGCTTTCCTGGCCTCCTGAGGAACCACTGTCATCACCCCCCCCACAGCCTGCCAGGCCTATTGTCATGACAGTCGCAAGAGAAGCAGCCATAAACCTGCTCAAAAATTTTCTTTTCATGATTCATCCTCCTTTAATTTATATAAATTCCACCCCCAGGGCATACTGCTTTTCCGGGCGCCCCGGGAAGGCGGAATTATATACGATTACTCTTACATCTTGATACCCGTGCTGCTGAGACTCTCTACAAAGCCCTTCTGGGCGAAGAGATAAAGCAACAGCAGCGGCGTAATCACCATCAGCGTCCCCGTGGAAAGGATACAGTTGCCGTAAGCTACTGAAGCACCTGAACGATTATGTAGCGTATTGATCACATAGTAGTTCAGCGTATCCACAAGGGTGGTGAGTTTCCTGGCCAGAAGATCCATATCTCCCATAAACAGCTTGGTATAGAAGTTATCCGTCCACTGCCAAACAAAGGAAAAAAGGAAGCAGGAGGTCAGGATCGGCTTCGCGTCCGGCAACATGATTCTGATAAAAGTCCTGAGTGTACCGCAACCGTCCACATAGGCCGCCTCTTCCAGATCCTTGGGGATATTCCGGAAGAACTGGCGGATCATGTAAATATAGAGACCGTTTTTCAACCCCATACAGCCCATGCTCATCAGATAATAAGGAATCTGTGACTTCTGTAGGTTGATATCACTTCCGGTGACCGCCTTGATCACCCCCAATATGTCAAAATGCCTGAAATACATATATAACGAAGTTGACAGCGTCTGGGGCGGGACGATGATCATCATGACCACGCAGCCGAACCAGAGCTTCTTCAGCGGGAAATTGAATCTGGCAAAGCCGTATCCCACTATGGTACACATGCTGATCTGCAGAAGTGCTACCAGCAGAGAGGTGCGGAAAGTATTCCAGAGCGCCTTGCCGTATCCCAGCAGTTCCGCCGCCATCTTGTAATTGTCTGCGGTAAAGGTCTCCGGAATCGTTATGACGATGGGATTATAAAGGTCTCTCTCCGCCATGAAGCTCACAGCCACCTTTGTAATCAGGGGCTGAAGGATCAGGAAGCACATTCCGAACAGGAGCAGAACTCTCACAAATTTATAGCTCGCGCCCATGATCTTTTTCTTTACGAGATAGCCGCCGGACTTACGGTTTCTCTCCCAGAAATCTTCTCTCGCCTTCCTGCGAACCGCCTGTTTAGTCATAATAGTACACCCCCTTTGAAATCAGGAATGAGGAAACGCCTACAATGAGCATAACGACAACGAAATATGTCCAGGCTATGGAAGAGGCAAACCCGTAATCTATGTACAGAACCATCTGGTCGTTTATTTTCTTGATGATCTCATTGTTGTTGCGCATGCAGTAATCCACAACGGAATAAATCCAATTTACCAAAAGCAACGGACTTATCATGGGGAAGGTGATCTTCCAGAGGCTCTCCCAAGAGGTACAGCCCTCAATGGAGGCCGCCTCATACATGCTGTCCGAGATGGTCTGCAGACCGGACAGGAAAATGATAATCTGGATGCCGGAGGAGATCGCCACGTCGTAGATCCCGTCCACAATCTCAAACACCTTCTGGAAAGCCTTGCCTCCCACCCCTGCCGTCTCCAGGATATTCTGAATCACAAGGCTGATATCCGTGTTCGTGTTCGTCTCTTCCACCATATCCATAACACTCGAAATCAGCTCGTTGTCTGTCTCGATCCCCAGGAGCACGCCGGAGGAAAGGATCACGGGGAGGAAAAAGATAGCTCTCACAAAGGCCCTTCCCTTAAACTTCTGGTTCAGGATCAGCGCCACAAAGAAGCTGAATACCATGACGGACACAGAGTTATAAAACATCTTTTGCACTTCTTCCACCAGCAGCCTGTTGAAATCCAGGTCAATGGTGAAGGCCTTGATGTAATTCTCCAGTCCGATGAAGGTATGCTTACCTGACATAATCTCTACTTCACAGAAGCTCATGTAACAGGACCTGAAAAAGGGCACCAGCATAAACACGAGAAAGCCGATAATGAATGGTGAAATAAACAGGTAGCCCGATATGGCTTTTCTTTTTTGAAGACCCGCTAATTTCTTATGTTTCTTCATAAATCATAATCCTTTCTATCCACAAGATAATCTATTCCAGTTAACGGATCACCAGATAATCTCTGGCGGGAACCTTCTTCCCTTCCGGCGTTTCCGTCTCGACATAAGCATAATTTACATATACCCTGGTACCGTCCTCGTACTCCGTACAGGAAAGTGTTTCCGTAACCGCCTCGTGTCCTATCATCTGCTGGTTGAAAATATGGCCCAGCTCACTGTCGTAGCGCCTGTAGATCTCCAGCATTCTGTCGTAACATACAGAGTACTCTGCCCCAAAATACTGCGTATACAGCGTTTTCTGCAGGTTAAACGCGCTTTCATCCATCAGCGTAAAGGAGAGACCTGCACCGTATTCCGCGCTGTTCAGAAGAACCTCCTCCATATTCTGCGTCAGGTTCAGGGACTCGTCTGTATAATCCACAAAACCATGCAGCGCCATCTGATAGATAGGGACATGTCTGTCTATAATAGTATATTTCGCACCGTCCAAATCCATATCGCTGATAATGCTGCTGTAAGGTACGGCGTAATTGTTGCCGTTGTGAAGCATGATTTTCTTTCCGCTTTCGGAAATATCCTTCAGGTATCCCACCTGATTCTCCAGAGCCTTCTGGCGGGACACGGGATCCTTGCGGTAGTAGTCGGCGTTCAGGTCGTCCCCGATGTCGGCAAAGGAGACATTCATATCATACTTATCCGCAAAATCCACAAGGTTCTGAACCATCTCGCCGATCAGACTGCTTTTTAACAGGAAATGGGATTCCTGTCCCTCCCTTGCCACAAAGGACACCGTATTATAGGGATAGATTTCCGCCTTTGCCTTGCTGGTAAACCTTGCCGTATCCGCGAAGGGGAAAAATCCGTCAAAGATATTGCTGTGGTAGGCGTAATTGGTAATGCCGTCCAAATAGAGGTCAATTCCGTTCTCCGCCGCATACTGTGACAGCTTTTGCAGCTCCTTCTTGCTTCCCTGACCGGATACGGTCTTCACCTTTTTCAGGATTTCCTGTCTTACCCCGCCGTTGAGCCATCCCGTCAGCCTGACGTGCAGATTCTTCACATCGTCGGTACTGAGACGCTCCAGGATACCCTGAGCCTCCTTGTAGGTAGTCAGGGTCAGCGGTCTGGAAACCGGAACGCCCAGGAACTGCTCCACCTTGTCTACTGCGCCCACAATCTCCACCACCACAGGCGTATGACTGTCAGCGCTCTCAACCTTCAGCCCGTCGTACTCCTCCTGCAGGTACTCCCTGTAGGCCTTCGCCATATCGGTGTAATCGTCGGAATCCACGAAGCGGTAATACTGTCTGATCGTATCCTTCGGCAGTTCAGGCTCATACAGGTAAACCTTCGTACCACCCCCGGTTCCCATCTCATATAAGGTTCTGTGAAGCAAGGCGTACTGTGCGTTTACATAGTTATAATTATTTAATTTCCCGCTGATATCGGCCTTGACCCTGGCGTAGGGCGCGCCCTCGTCCAGGATACACAGGAAAGACGCTCCATTCTTTGCAATGCCGAAAGCGTTAAAGTAGGTCTCGGTCTCGCGGACGACGTAATCCCTGCTCTCGGCCATATCCCAGCCGTACATATTGGCATAGTAATTGCTTTGCGAAACCTTTCCATTGTTAAAGTTGATCAGGCCTCCGCCGCCTTCCGGTACCATCAGATATCCCTCGTCCTCCGTTCCGCCGCAGCCAAAGTAAGGAAGCACATCCAGGGAAAATACAGGATAAATCTCGTAATACTCAATCTCCGACAGCGGCACTTCCACAGACAACTGCCCGCCGCTTAGACGGTATATTATATTTACGTTAAAGATAGGCTTCTTGGTCTGTACGCTGCCTCCGCCCGTCCTGTCCTCCAGGGCATCCTCGTAGGTATACCCTACCTTTTCAAAGACCGGCTCCATCCCGGCCTTCAGTACATCGGTAGTATTGCCTCTCAACACATAGATCGGTTCGGTTTCCAGCAGGGGATAGAGCTGCAGAAGCTGTTCCTTGTCGTCGTTCTTCCCAAGCTTGTTAATATCGTATTTCTTATAGCGGTCAACCACAGAAAGGCGTTCACTCTGATCAACCCCGGCCAGAAGTTCCTCCATCCTGGCCACGCTGATCACTTCCGGAATCACATAAGTCTTCTCGCCCTCTCCAATGGAATAGAAAACCTTTACATATTCCCCTTTTTCATCCGTGCCCTGCTCGATCTCGTAGGTGCCCTTTTGAATGCTGTAGGAATAGTCATCAAAAGCAATATCGTTTCCCAAACTGTTGCTGTATGTCAGGATCAGCGTGGAGTTCAGCCGGTTCTTCTCGGGAAGAGTGGCCAAGCTGTCATTCCCGGCTCCCTCGGCACAGGAGTTCCAGACAGCGCCGCTCTTCTTATCCTTAACGGTAAACTGCGTGGTAGCGCCGTCCATCTCAAAGAGCAGGGAATCATTCTCCATGGTGACCGCACTGCCGTCGCCCATGTAGGCCCGGACCTCCACAACCTCCTCCTCCGTCTCCTCCCCCTGATAGAACATGACGACCAGCATAACTGCCGCGACCACAAGCAAACCGATCCCCGGCGCAATAAGACTCTTAAGCCTGCTGATCAATTCCGGCTTTATTTTCGCTTTTCTGACTGCTTTATCCTTTTTCATTCTGAAATCTCCCTACTTTTGATATTCCAAAACCGCCGTTATACCCGGAACAGCAGCTCCCTCACAATCGAGATAAAGTACGCAACTCCCTGGCTGATCATGCTGAAGAATAACAGCAGGATAAATACCATGACCAGCATGGCAAAGACCGTGGCAATAATAAATCCGATGTTCTTCGCCATCTTATACTCGTGGATCTGCGCCATCGCAAACAAAATAAGGACGGCAGCCCATACCAGGGAAAAGCTGCTGAGAACCATATAAAACTCGGCCTCATCGACCGTCACCACATTACTCAGAATAAGCAGCGGGAACTGGATCAGCGGATAGGGAAGCATTCCGTAGCATGTGGCCACATAAATCTGTCCAAGCCTACCCTTGCCGTCAAACAGCGTCGTCAGCGCCCAGTTGCCGACGCACCACATGGCAAGGACAAATAAAACGCTCCCGATCTGAAGGATAATATTAATTTCCGGCCAGTAAACTCTCAGGAAGAGAAAACCGGTAAACTGCAGTCTCATAAGCCTGGCGAGAAGCGTAACAATCAAAATCGTATTGGCAACCGCAATGGATCCCCGTTTCTCATGGGTCAAATCCCAGAAACCGTCAAGGGGATGGGTCAGGCAGTAAAACGCAAATTGCAGCGACTTCTTGTAATCTGCAATTTTTTGATTCTTTTTAAATAAAGCTGTCATCTCCGGCCTCCATTCATTTCTGATTCATAAAAATATCCGCCTTATCGATCTCCCATCTGATTCTCTTGATTCTTCCGATGGCAAGAGGAACAATCATCAACAAGGCAACCACCGCAAATATGATACCGATATGATCCTCCACCCATTGCTTTCTATATTGCTTAAAAGCCTTGGAGTAATTATCATCATCATATTTCAGTTTAAAATAATCCATGGCTTCCTGATATTTCTTCTGTCTCAGTAAGGATCGGCCAATCCCGATATAAGCCAGATCGTAATTGTTGTTCTGATTCATAACCTCCTGCCAGCTCGCTCCGGATTCATCGTAAAATCCATCCTGAAACTGCTCAATGGCATCGAAGATCAACTGACCGTACTGCGTAGGAGTAAAGAGCGTTATGCTGTTATCCTGGGAATCCAGCACCAGCAGATCATGTTCCATGTGATCCAGAGCCACCGGGCGTCTGAAATACCCGCCCTCATTGCCGGGTCCTCCAAAGCCATACAGCATCCGCCCCTGATCATCATAGGCGAAAACTCTTCCTCTTGTCTTGTCAAGCACGAAATAGATGTCATTCTCCATGGCGGTTACATCCGTAAAGAGAGAGGGGCCATCATATCCTCCGCCGTTGCCCCAGTACAGATCGCCGATCACATATAACTCTCCATTCCGTACCAGAATGTCGGACCCCATCAAGTTCAGCTTCTTCACTATATCCGTATCGCCACTATCAATGTCGTCCTGATTAGCCTGGGTGATCGTAGCATAGATGAATCCCTCATGATCCATATAGAGATTATCATACTCGGTAGGCGTGAACTTCTCCATGTTCTCACGCTGGGTCTTGGAAGCAAACTTCTTCCAGACGTAATCGGTCCAATTGTATGTAACGGGCGTCGCACCTACAAATCCCGAGAAGACGCCGTCGTTTTCGAACTTGACCAAACCCTTGTTTACATTCTTTGCCACACAGTAAACTCTTCCGGCCGTATCCACCGCTATCTTAGCGGGGAGAAAATCGATCTCCTGGTTAAAGGTGGCGTCCGTAGGCTTTGTAAACGCCATGATATAATTGCCGTCCATGTCCAGCTTCAGGATCCTGCAGTTATTCATGTCAGCCACATAAATATAACCATCATCCGTAATCGTAACATCGGTGGGAGAATTAAATTCCTTTACCTCAACATCGCCCCTGATACCGTCTATGGAACGGACATAGGAAATGGTGTCTTTATCTGTCCGCTGAAGCTCAAGGATTCTGTTGTTGCCGGTGTCACAGACATAAATGCTGTTACCCTTTACAAACAGTCCTTCCGGTCGCTTCAGGGGCAGTTCCAGACCAAGGTCGGCTGACGTATATACACCAACCACTTCATATGCATCCGGCGAATATTGGATGTCTCCCCAGTAATCATAGCTGTATGTATACCCTTCCTCCGCCCTTACGGTAAGCCCAGTGCCCGACACCGCGAGAACACCGGCGGCTATCATGCATACAGCTGTTTTTAAAAATCTCTTCTTCATACGCCACCTCATCCGCTTAATCTTTCAGACCGGAACTCGCCATTGTCTCCAGCACTTGGCTTTCTGACAGGATAAACGTTATAATAGGAACAATGATCACCACGATCAATACCGCTGCGCCCTGTCCCGTCCTGGCGATACCGCCGCCCTGGATCTGCTGAAGGGCAAATACGAGGGTTTTTCTTTCCTCGGAATAGATAAAGGTCGCGGCCCTATTATTCCAAAGTCCCTGTACGGAGAAGATGATCAACGTCATCCATGCCGGTTTTACATTCGGCATAACAATTCCCATGAATACTTTCCATTCATTTGCGCCGTCGATCTTCGCCGCTTCAATCAGCGACATGGGCAATCCCTCCATAAACTGCTTCATCAGGAACAACCCCATGGGAGATGCGAAAGCCGGAATGATGATTGCCCAATAGGTATCTACCCAGCCCAGCGCATTGATAATCAGGTAGTTTGGTATTGCTGTTACATAACCGGTAAACATCATGGACACAGTGACAATTTTGAAAAATGTCTGGTTCCCCGGAAATTCATACTTGGAAAGCACAAACGCTCCCATGGAAGCCACGACCAGGTGTCCCGCCGTCCCCACCACCGTGATGAATACGGTGTTAAACAAATACCTGGAAAATGTTACCCAGGACTTGCCCATCGTCACAAACAAATCCGAAAAGTTATCAAGCGTCGGATGTTTTGCAAATATTTTAGGCGGGAACATAAACAGTTCATCCAGCGGCTTCAGCGCACTGTTTATAGCATAGATCATGGGAAATGCCATAATCAGCGCCATTAACCCCAGGAACATATACAGGAAAAAATCTCCCCAGATGGAACGGTTCGGCTTTCTCCTTTTGATCAGCTTCTTGTGATATACCCCGTTTTCCGATATTTCTTTCTTCTGCTTTTTGCTCATATCAGGTTCCTACTCTTCTCAACATAGACTGGATTGCTTTGTTACACAGGATCATCATCAGGAACAATACAACCGCAATGGCGGACGCATAACCCATCTCAAATCTGGAAAAACCATAGTCATACAGATGTGTTACTATAGTACGGGCCGCATAATCCGTACTGGGATAACCGCACAGTGCCATGGTCACGTCGCAGACACCGAAAGCCTGGGTGATTGACATGACGGCCCCGAACAAAAGCATGGGCTTCATGTTAGGAAGCGTGATATACCACAGTTCCTGCCAACGATTCTTCACACCGTCCATATATCCCGCTTCGAACTGTGCACGATCCACTCCCTGAAGACCGGCTACAAAAGACAGGAATCCGGTTCCAAGGCTCATCCAGAGAATAACTACCATACAGATTGGCAGCATATAGGTCGGATTGATGAACCATAAGATCGGCGCGTTTATAATGCCCAGATCCATCAGCAAAGCATTTGCGTATCCATAGGCATCTCCTCTGAAGAACACGGAGAAAATTACATACAGATTACCCGCGATGGATGGCGCATAGAAGACAACCACCGCGATCGTCCTGATCCAGCGAGGCAGCTCGTTAATCAGCCATGCAAAAAGGAATGACATGATGTAGCCCAGCGGTCCGGTGACAATGGCGATCAGCAAGGTATTCTTGATGCCGACCAGGAATACGTCATCCTCAAGGATCAGGCTTAAATAATTCTGAATTCCGATAAATCTGGGCTTCTCCAGTATATTGTAATAAGTAAAACTGAAGAAAATAGACGTTATCACCGGCAGTACGAAAAAGGTGATAAACAATATTGCGTATGGAGCAAGAAACAGATAACACATTTTAGCGCGTTTTGCTTTCTTCACCCCTACTTTAAAATTGTGCTTTTTCAGCATGAAATACTTTCGAAAATACTCTTTCATTCTTCTTCACCCCTATTCCTGAACCGACATGCCGAACTCTTTCCGCTTTTTCGTGATCTCATCGTCTATCGTGATCGTGTAATCGATGATTGTCTCTCTCGGATCCGTTTTCTCATTGATTACCTTTCTGATCGCATTGGAAATATGACGTCCTGTGTAATATCCTCCGGGAACCTCCCTGATACCCACCGTCTGCTCCCACTGTTCGCTCAACACCGCAATGTCGTCCGCGCTCCATGCCAGTTTGCTGAAAGCTTCTCTGTTGGCTGTCGCGTACCTTGCGGAAGAGCCCAGCAGAGCCTCTATCTCACGTCCGAAACGCACCTGCGTATCAGCCTGCGCCCACCACTTCATAAATTCCCACGCGTCTTTCCGAAGAGCTTCATCCTCCGTCTTAATCATCATGGTAGCGTTGCCGGTGATAAAATCGGAGCGGTTAATATATGTATTTCCATTTTCATCCGTGTATTCCGTACCCGGGATCAGTGTGAAATCCCAAAGCCCGCGTATCTCAGGCGCCGAAACCATCAGCGTATTGTATACGGAATACGCCATCACGCCGATCGGCATCTCACCGGTACGGAACCGGCTGACGAAATCGTATATGGTAGGAAGGCCATAATCCACAAAAAACCTTGTATAATCGTCGAAAGCCTTTACACCCGCCTCGCTGTTCACAACCGTCCTCGTGCCGTCCTCGTTATACAGATCACCTCCGTATTGATAAAGCAGGCTGAAGTACATGGACAAGTCAGGCGTTGTGGAAGCCACCGCCGTGCTGGCTGTGGAACCGCTGCTCCCTGCTGCCGTAGGAAGCCCTATCGACATATTGTTACCCTGGATCGTCGGAAGCATCTCTATCAGATCCTGCCACGTCTGCGGAACCTCAAGCCCCAGCTCCTCAAGCACGTCTTTTCTATAAAACATTACGTTAAAGGTCTGTGTCTCCGGAATAGCATATATGCTGTCGCCAAGCCTGTATTGCTCATAAGAACTGGGGGTATAAGGGGCCAGCACTTCGTCGAGATCATCAAACTGGCTCAGATCCTCCACCGCATTACGCAGCGCATAGTTCACAGGCTGGTCAGGGCCGATGGAAAGCACCACATTAGGACCTCTCCCTGCCACCACCGCGTTCATCAGTGCACCGGCGTCCACGATCTCCACATTGACTTTGATCCCGGTATTCGGGATAAAGGTATCATCCACCATGGATTTCAATATCGTACCCTGGTCGCGTCCGGTGGAAATCCATACCTTGACCACCTTTTCCTCTTTATCCTCGTAAACGTCTCCCACCGCATCATAATCAACTACGAAAGAAGCGCCAAAAGAGCTTAACTCATGCCAGATCTTAGCAAAGAAGGTCTCCGTATCCTTCTCGGGCTTCGTATTCACTCCCGTTATGGCAATATAATCGATGTCAAGTTTTGTGGAGCTCATATTCAGGGACGCAGTACCCAGCGCCGTTATATTGTCCTTGAAGGTCGTGAATTCCAGTGTAATCTTTTGTGGATTATCTACAAATCTTTCCAATTGCTGTGCCACCGTCTGGGCAGATGCGATGCTGTCTGCCTTCTGGCCGCTGTACTCCACCATCTCGTCGACGATCTTAAACAGCCGTTTTGCCTCCAGGTCCATAGCCGCAATGACTTCGGGATAAACCTTGTGGATATTGTAATCCCTGTATTTGTCAGGGGTTACACCGGTATACACAAGAACCGTCCTGTATATTTGGTTCAGGCGGTAGATCGAATCCTCCAGATCGTTCAGGATCGCACCCACGCCTCCCAAAGACGCTTCCAGGCGTATGGTGTGTTTCCCTCCCGTCAAATAGAATTTATAAGGTTCCCCATTTTCATCCTCAAGCTGCATGCAGTTCCAGCTGTTGGAATAATTAAAATACACATTCTGCATTTCCCGGAACGGGATTTCGCCGTCTATGTATAAAGTCCGGGTTGACACACTGCCGCGGGAATAATTTTGACGTCCCTTGACCATGATATTGTAATAACCGTCCTCGGGAACTTCAAAATCCCACTCAATCCATTGTCCCGAGCTGCTCCAGGCTTCACCGCCCACATAATTCAGCAATGTCTTGGTCACGCTGCAAGGCTGCGTCGAAGGAGAAGATCTGTCATATTTTGCATACAGAGAAGACTCCGAACGCAAGGTAGAATCCTCGCCCTGCACCGTCTGCCTGTAATCAAGTCCGACACTCGTCGCATTCACCGCCGGCTGGGCTGCAATATAGTCCTGATATGCAGGAAGCTCCAGAACCGTCTGCACCGTCAGCTTCCTGATCACGAGAGGCTCATTCTCCGCCACCAGAGTAATCTCATTGTCACCCTTTTCAAAATAGAACTGATACGGATCCAACACATACCCCATATCATCGCGGAAGTACGATGCCTGCCAGTCATAATTTTCCACCTGAGTGGGACGAATCTCATTGCCCTGATTGTCTATTCTGACAGGCCCTCCATCCATCCACATCCTCGTGAAAGAAATGTTGGCAGCTTTTTCAAAGGGAAGCTCTCCATTTATGTAGATTGCGCGCTCCACGGTGACGCCCTTGGATTCCGGCGCAAAATATTCTACATATACATTGTAGAAACCGCTCTCCGGAACATTTACCTTCCATGTCACGCTGGAATCCGAACCGGTGTACAGAGCCTTGGGCTCACCGTAAAAGTCCTCGTACTCTTCCACATCTTCAGCTTCCTTATAGGCAAAGAGATCCACTTCCAATGTCTGGTCGGGATGTCCGGTTCCTTCATGAGCCTGAAGATACTTGGTGTAAGTGCCTTCTCTCTCCATACCGCCAACGTCTTTGGAAAGATCATACCCCTCATACTTCTCCCTGAAACTATCCGTCCCCCGCCTCGAAAAAATCAATACAGCCGCCGCCACTACCACAATGATCAAAATGACTATACAGACAGTTGTTTTTTTAGAAGTTATTTTCATATTTGCCTCCAAATACCTCTTCGTGACTGTAAAACAAGATCTATATTGACATTATACACAAACGACTATATACCATCTACTTATTCTTTGCTCCAAAATGCTCAATTCTTGCGCAAACGCTTCCCAGACTCAAAATGTGCCTCTTCGGCCTGAAATTACTCTCAGGCCGAAGAGGTACGTGAAATCCGAAACGGCACCTTCAGGCCGCCCCGGTCAGCCTTTTCAGCGCCGCCAGCACGCTTCCCGGGCCCTGTATCATCTCGTTAAAATATGCCGTCACCTTTTCGGCAAGCCCTGCCTCAAATAGATCCACGCCGAAAATAACCCTGTTTTCCAGCAACGGACGAAGCGTCTCCGCAGCAACAGTATCCCCCAGGCTGATCCCTCTAAGCTTTTCCCGGCATTCCGCCAGCAGCGGATCGGACGAAGGTGTAAAGGCCTCCCCCTTATCGTCTGCCGCCAGCAAATAGCGGAGCCACCCTGCCAGCACCAGGGGAATCAACTTAAGGCTTCCCGCGGTTCCCCGCTCCATATGTGCCTTAATGGTCTCGCCGAAGCGAATCGGCAGCTTCTGAGAAGTATCGGTGGCAATTCTCTGGGGCGTATCCGGCAGAAAAGGATTGGGAAAGCGCTCCGTAAGTACCTCCTCCAGAAATGCCTCCGGATCAATGATTCCCGGATTCACTACCACGGGCATCCCCTCCTCGTAAGCCATCTTCGTCACAAGGGCTTTCAGCTCCGGCTGCTCCATTTCCGCCGCAATGGATGTATGGCCCAGAAGACAGCCAAAAACCGCCAGCGCCGTATGCAGGGGGTTCAGACAGGTACAGACCTTCATTTTTTCCACCCTGTTCACCGTATCCCGATCGGTAAAGAGAATCCCCGCCTCCTCCAACGCCGGTCTGCCATTGGGAAAATCATCCTCGATCACCAGGTACTGAGGCCTTTCCGCATTGACAAAGGGAGCCGCATAAACTCCCCCGGGAGTCACAAAGGGCTTTATGTCTTCTATCCCGTCAGCTGCCAGCTGTTCCTCCACCCGGGCGTCCGGCCGGGGCGTGATCTTGTCGATCATCGACCAGGGATAGGAAACCTTCTCCTTTAAGTACTGCAGCTCCTGATCGTCTATATAGCCCCTCTCTTTCCAGGCGGCTGCGATCTCCGTAACTGCCGTTTCAATCTTTTCACCGTTGTGGGAGCAATTATCCATGGAAACCAGCGCCAACGGTCTGCCGCAGGCATGACAACGCTTCAGACATAATGCCGCCAGCAAAGCCATCAAATGTTTACAACCCGCCGGCCCGGTCTCCATGTCCTCCCTGATCTGAGGAAGCAGCCCGCCGTCACTTCCCCGTACGGCATAGCCTTTTTCCGTAATGGTAAAGGACACCATCTGCAGAGAGGGCGCGCAGAAAATCTCTTCTATCCGGGACATATCATCGGCCGTGGTAAGGGATTCGCCGATGGAGGCCACCACCTCCTTGTCTATCCTGCCGTCGGAATTCAACGTAACCGCCACGGCAAGATTATCATGGGGCCTGAAACATTCCGTAATCAGCTCCGCCCCATGGCTTTCCGCACAGATAATCCCGGTAGTCTCGCAGCCTTTTTCCAGAAGCCGCTGGGCCGACACACAGAGAAAAGCCCGGAAGATATTGCCGGAACCAAAGTGGAGCCATTTAGGCTCCTTTACGGTAGCAAGACACATCTGCCGGATGTCATACTTCGGAAGATGATAACCTGCCCACGCGCCTGTATCCTTAATACCGTCTAAATTCAGTTTCATGAGAGCCTCCTTTAAAGATCATATTTTTCCAACGTATCAAAACAACCCAGGAGATACATGATCCCCAGCGCCCTGTCGTACAGGCCATAGCCCGGACGGCATTTCTCGCCCCAGATATGCCTGCCGTGATCCGGCCGGATATAGCCCTGATAGCCGCAGTCATGGTAAGCCTTTACAATTTCGAGAATCCCCGTATCCCCGTCGCAGTCCCTGTGGGAAGCCTCGGAGAAATCCCCGTTGGGGAAATGTTTCACATTGCGAATATGCGCAAAGGCAATGCGGTCGCAGTGCTTGCGCACAATTTCCGCCACATTGTTGCCGGGATTGGAGCTCATGGACCCGGAGCACAGTGTCAGACAATTGTAGGGGTCGTCCACCATGGACAGAAAACGGTCAATGGCGGGAGCGTCCACCAGCAGGCGGGGCAGCCCGAAAATATCCCAGGGCGGATCATCCTGATGGATCGCCATCTTAATATCACATTCGTGGCAGACCGGCATCACCGCCTCCAGAAAATATTTCAGGTTCTCCCAAAGCTTTTCCTTGGTCACGTCCCGGTATGCCTCAAACAGCTCCGTAAGCTTTTCCATGCGCTCCGGCTCCCAGCCCGGCATGGTAAAGCCCTCGCACTTCTCCAGAATATACCTGGCCATTTCCTTCGGGTCGTCGATAATCTTGTCCTTTTCATAATACAGTGCGGTGGATCCGTCGCCTACCGGATGGAACAAATCGGTGCGGGTCCAGTCAAAAACCGGCATAAAATTGTAACATATTACCTTGACGCCGAACTCCCGGAGATTGCGGATCGTCTGTATGTAATTCTCGATATATTTGTCCCGGCTGGGAAGTCCGATCTTGATGTCGTCATGGACATTCACGGACTCCACCACATCCGTGTTAAATCCGTGCGCCTTGATCTGCTCCGTCACGGCGGCAATCTCCTCTTTCTCCCATATCTCTCCGGCCTGCTTGTCATGCAGGGCCCACACGATTCCCTCCACGCCGGGAATCTGGCGGATCTGGTCGAGGGTTACGGTATCATTCCCCTCGCCATACCAGCGAAATGTCATCTGCATAAAATGCCCCCCTTTACGAGTTGTGCTGTTAAAATCTGCTACGCTTAGTCTATCATGGATTTGGAAACTCAACAACTGTCTATCTGAAATTTTTGGTTTCCGAAGAATTTTACTGAAGAATTTTTTCCGAAAATATCCGAAAATTATCATGGCGCAGAACCGGGAAACCGGCAGCGGGCGGCAGTTATAGCCGCCTTGTGACTGACCGGTAGCCGGCCGGCCCATATCTTTAACCTGAATTTCGGCACACGCCCCCGCATGGGGAGCGACGAGGGGCCGGGGTTCTGTCATTTCCCCAAAGAAGAGATTTCAACCCACGCTCCCGCATGGGGAGCGACGGTATACGGTATTTCACCGCATACCCCATTACTCATTTCAACCCACGCTCCCGCATGGGGAGCGACGTATACAATTTCGCATAAATCACACATACATGCATTTCAACCCACGCTCTCGCATGGGGAGCGACTTGCAAAAGGTTGTTGAGCAAGTCGGGCAAAAGTATTTCAACCCACGCTCCCGCATGGGGAGCGACCTGATATGGTTTCAGAGCGAACCGCAGTACATCAGCATTTCAACCCACGCTCCCGCATGGGGAGCGACACGTTTCCGCAAATCCGGCTTTTGCCAGCATGGTGATTTCAACCCACGCTCCCGCATGGGGAGCGACTACATGCCGTACAGGGTAATATCTGATGCCCTGGTATTTCAACCCACGCTCCCGCATGGGGAGCGACGGCACCGGGAAGTGCAGAGGATCCGAAACAGGATATTTCAACCCACGCTCCCGCATGGGG
>CAJTKW010000031.1:5036-49177 GCA_910577035.1 uncultured Acetatifactor sp. | reverse complement strand
TCGAAAAAGCCGTTGCCGGAGAGCCGGAAGCGGTAGACGCAGTATTGCGGCACTACACCGCACACATCAAATATCTGTCTATGTATAAGGGGCATATCAATGACGACACACAGGACAGATTAAAGGCGAAACTGGTTGAAGCCATATTGAAATTCCGCTTTGACCGATAGGGAGTAGCAAAGACGGGAAAAGCTGTCAAGGGTAAACTTCGCGCTTCGCGCCCTTGACAGCTTTTCCCGCCTTTGCTAATGGGTAATCAAGAGGGCGAAATCAGCAGACTGCTTTCGCCCTCAATTTATTATGGGGATTGTTACGCAGTAGGGGTTATTTTGTCCTTGATTTATGCGGCTTTGTGAGCGTTGAAATGACGGGGTAAGGGGTTTATATGTCTGCCTTCAAAAATATACTTCTAATGCGTAACAGAAATTTTTATATTATCGACAAAATATGTCTAAGTATAGTATAATATCACTAATCTAATAAGCGGAGGGAAACAAAATGTTTTTTACTGAAAAATTCCAAGTGAGTAGTGACATATTAATGTCATATGGCGCTGTTGATATTTCTTTAATTTGCGATGTTCCATTGTTTGTTGATCCCATGCTGATTTTTAATAGTAAAAACGAAAGATATACTGAATTACATAAAAGTATTATTCGTTATTTCCACTTCTTATATACCAAAGCGACTCAAGGACTTACTACTAAAGAAATTAACGCATGGTTCAACTTTAGTGAGGTTCCCAACAATTGGTTAGGATATTCATTGTATGGGAATAAAGGACTGGCATTAGGAAAAAAATACGCTAATTTCTTATACAACAATATAGAATTTGCAGTGAATACGCATAGTATTTCTAAATCTACACATATAGAAAAAGTAATGCTTCTATTTGAGGGTAGTGGAAAGGATAAAATCAGTGATTTGACTGTAAATTTGATAAAAGGTTTCCTTTGTGAATATACAGAAACTTTCGCCCTAAAGAATATCAAAAAAGAATTTCTTGAAAAATTTCCTGTAGACAAGGTTTATTTTAATTACGATACAGAAAGTTTTGTTAGCAAGGAATTTGTTTTGCCATACATTTATAATGAAGACAACAAAAAAGAATATGTCATTTTAACACCATATGACATTTTGCGGGAAGACGAACCGGCAATAAACAGAAAAGATTTTTTGAATAGTTATGACCGAATCCGTACTGTAATAGAAAATGATACATTACGGGCATATGTAAATAATTATATTGGTTTAGCTGTTAGGAGATATGAAGAAAATCAACGAAAAAATAAAAGGGCAGTAAATGAAAAATCTATAAAAAAAGTTGAAAAACGAGCATTTGAAGAAGTAGTAAAAGAATATCCAGAACTTTATGATTATTATATAAAATTAAGAGAAACGGATACTGATGAAATACGTTTACAATGTCAAGACGAGTTAGAAACACAATTAAAGAAATTGTTCGTTGCATCAAAAAATATGATTACTCTTTTTGAAAGTAAAAATTATCAAAGAAATGAAATGTTGACAGCCAGAGAGGAAGCAAAGCAACGAATCAAATTTTTTAAGCATATTATTGAGGATTGTGACGGCTACAAAAATTTATATGTAAAAGGAGTTCAGATAGCCCAAGAAAATGATTTGCAAAGGCTTTTCCGTTTTGTTTGGTATGGAACAACTTACAAAGTAGATGCAGAATCAAATAACGGGAGAGGACAAACCGACTTTATTATTTCAAAGGGACAAGCTAATCAAAATATTGTTGAGTTTAAGTTAGCAAGTAATTCCAAATTAGCCCATGTATTTACACAAGTGAAAATTTATGAAGCGGCAAATTGTGCAGACGGAAGCTTGATTGTAATATTTTACTTTTCAGAAGAAGAACAAGTTTATTCTGAACAGATAATTAAGGACGCATGATATGAAGATATGATTGATGATGCTATCTTTCTAATTGATTGTAGAAATGATAATAAAATTTCTGCTTCAAAAGCATAACCAATGATAAAAAGGGGAAGAACCACACATTTACCATAGTGGGTTACTCCCCTCTTTTGCACCCTGTTTGTCAGCGTTAATGATAAGTTAGTTTCTATACTTCCTTATCACTGTAAACCTCACCTTTACACCGTTTACAGGACTTTTTATGATTTTATTCTATTACAGCTTTACGGAAAAGTCCTCAGAAATTCCCGCCGGAACTGCTTCCCCAAGGCGGTACTGCTCCACCATCTCCTCTTAAATCCGGAAACTGTCACGAGCTGTCTTTCCGTTTTGGATGCCGGCTGTTAATACCATTCAATCAGGGACAGATCAATCCCGGACTTTATGGCCGATTCCTGCAGGCTCCTGGGGGCTTTGATCCGGGTAAGCGCATAGGCGCCGTCAAAGCTGGGAAATTCCTGCAAACCGGTGCCAAGTGTCACCTCTGACAGGCTTTCACACAATATGAATGCCTCGGCACCGACACTCTTCACGCTGTCAGGCAGGTTGATACTTCTCAGGCTTCTGCATCCATAGAACGCACCAACGCCGATACTCTCCACGCCTTCGGGCAGGCTGACAGAGGTGAGGCTGCTGCATTCCAGAAACGCATATTCGCCAATGGTTTTCACGCCCTCCGGCAGGGTAATTTCTGTCAGGCTGCTGCATCCGTTGAATGCAGCATCGCCGATGCTCTTCAGGCCTTCCGGCAAATTGATGGACATCAGGCTGCTGCACCTGTAGAATGCAGCCTGGCCGATACTCTCCACGCTTTCGGGCAGGCTGATGAGAAGCAGGCCGCTGCATTCGCGGAATGCACCCTCGCCGATACTCTTCACGCTCTCCGGCAAAGTGACCGTTTTCAGACTGCTGCACGCACTGAACGCACCGTCGCCGATGCTCTTCATACCTTCGGGCAGCGTTATTTCGGTCATGTTTCCGCACATATGGAACGCGCCTTCACCAATCCCGGTAATTCCTTTCTCGACCACTACGATAACCGGACTAAAATCGTCGAAATCTTCGTGGTTTACTGTTCCTCTGCCGGAAAGGTAGAGCGTGTCACCCTCAATACGGGCATGTATGTCATCTCTGTTTCCGCCGCAGGCGGAGAGGGAAAGCATCAGGGCCAGTGCCATTATAAGTGTTGTAATTCGTTTTGCTTTCATTTGTTTCTCCTTTTTCTTATCTTTAAAGGCTTTCATATCTAGGGCAACGCTGATGAAAACGTTTCCCGCAAGCCACCTTGTTGGCTTTGGGATTCTGCGTTGCGAAGCAACAAAAACCCCTGCAAATCCGTGCGCATCCGCCGGAGGCTCTTAAGGAAGCGATGATTTCATCAGCGCTTCCCTGGTTGCGTCCCAGGCTGGCTCAGGTGCAGACACAGGCTGGGATTCCACAGGCTGAGATTCCTCCGGCTGGGATTCCTCCGGCTGGGATTCCTCCGGCTGGGATTCCTCCACGGGTGGCTGTACAGGTTTCCCGCACACGGCACCACAGCAATTACAAATACCGTCACCGTCATAGTCAGTATGATTTTGGCTGTCAACACTGCCAAGCTCATCCCTGATATAGCTGTCGCCGCACAGGGTGCAGACGTACGTTACCTCCAGCACCGCCTGCCTGTTACAGCTGCCGGGCTCCACGACAACCTCCGTGCCCCTGACATAATTATGGTTATTTTTGTCAACAGGCATCTTAATGTGTTCCCCCTCTTTACCGCACCGCTCACATATGTGATATTGCTCTCCCTCGCTTACACATGTAGGCCATATCACAATGGGCTCTCGATATGCGTGGCTCTCAACAATACCGGTGTCACTGTAGACTTTCTGGATATACCCGCACTTGGAACACATATCCACGATACGGGACCGGCCCGTGCAGTTCTCGGGAAATGTCTCGTTCAACTGCCACTGCCATACAATATTATGGCTGCATCCGGAACCCTCCGTGCCAGGAACAGATTCGGCGGGCGTCTGTGTGGGTGCAGCCGAAGTGCCAGGGCTCTCGGGATTCGTCTGTGATGTTCCCGGATTGTGAGCAGGCTCAGGTGTAGCAGTCGGTGTCGGAGTCGCCGCGGGCTTCTCCGTGGCCGAAGGCTTCTCCGTCGCTGCCGGCTTTTCCGTCGCTGACGGCTTTTCCGTGGCGGAGGGCTTCTCCGTCGCTGACGGCTTCTCCGTGGCGGAGGGCTTCTCCGTCGCTGACGGCTTCTCCGTGGCGGAGGGCTTCTCTGTCGCTGACGGCTTCTCTGTGGCAGAGGGCTTCTCTGTCGCTTTTGGCTTTTCCGTGGCGGAGGGATCCTCTGTTGCTGACGGCTTTTCCGCGGCTGACGGCTTTTCTGTAGTTACAGGTTTTTCCGTAACAGCGGGATCTCCTGTGGGCTCAGCTATATTCTCCTCAGCCTCCGAGCTTCCCGTACCGGAATCGGTATCCGACAGGGCAGTTTTCAAGGCCGCCTGACTGTCCAAAACAGTATCCTCCGTATGTGCAGCCGGCTCGCTCCCGCATGCTGGCAGAGACATTAAAAATACAGCAGACAGTATCGTGAAAGCAAATGCTTTCTTACATATTCCGTTTTTTACATTCATTAAAAACATCCTTTCTTAAGTGGTACGCTTTTCCAATAATCCTTATTTTCCGCAGCATCTTCAACCACCGTAGTCCCCATCTTTCTCCAAAATTATTGCATAGTCCTTTCTAAGAGCCTCTTCCACATGAATTATTTGGTTGCGCCGCAATCGCAGTAATAGTAGTCCACATATGTTTCGTAATATCCCTGATCTTCCTCGTGGGTAACAGCCGGAATATAGTCATAAGTATCATAGAGAACATGGTCTCCTGCAAATTGGGCATGTCCGTTTTCGTCATATCCTAAAAACAAAGGATTGCCCTCATGGCACCCTGCCATGGGACAGGATGCCCCGCCTACCTCGTCATAACACCATTCTGTGAAACGGTCGGGGTCTCTCGTCACCTCCCATGTGCCTGTATCATACCAGTATATTTCTGCCACACCTACTTTCTCATATCGTTCCGGCTCGTCTACTACTGTCACGATTTGGGATACCCATCGTTGATTGGTATGCGCTACCCAATTATGTTCATGTGGCTGTTCCGAACCAATGCTTTCCGATTCAGCAGGTGCGGAGGGCTGCTCTGGCTGGGAGGGCTGTTCCGGCTGGGAGGGCTGCTCCGGCTGGGAGGGCTGCTCCGGCTGGGAAGGCTGTTCCGGCTGGGAAGGTGCAGCTTGCTCATGTCCGGAGATATGTACAAGGCATTCCATAAAATCAGTCGTCTTATATCCACAGTACTCGCAAATAAACATAACAGGTGCATCGGCAGCCTGATTGTCTGCCGGCTTTGCAGGTTTGTCTGTAGCAGCCGGCTTTTCTGTTTCAACAGTCTTTTCTTTCTCCGCAGGCTTTTCCGTCACCCCAGGTTCTTCTTTTTCAACGGGCTTCTTCGTATCTGCAGGCTCTTCTTTCTCCGCAGGCTGTTCCGTCACCCCGGGTCCTTCTTTTTCAACGGACTTCTTCGTATCTGCAGGCTCTTCTTTCTCCGCAGGCTGTTCCGTCACCCCAGGTTCTTCTTTTTCAACGGGCTTCTTCGTATCTGCAGGCTCTTCTTTCTCAACAGGCTGTTCCGTCGCCCCAGGTTCTTCCGCCTCAACAGGCGCTGTCGCTTCAGCGGGCTCAGACGTCTGCGTAGGTTCGGCCGTCACATGGGGCATTTCCGATTCCACAGGTACAGAATCGTCTTCCGCTTCTGAATTCTCCCTGCTTCCCCCCATACTTTCCTCTTGTACGGCCTCCACCGGCTCTGCACTTGCCGGCTCGGCCTGGTTACCACAGCCGCTTAAAAACAGCATTACTGCTGTCATCAATATTCCCGATCGAAGCATTTTCTTATTTCTCATACATTCCTCCGTAACTGCATATTTTACGCCTTAGTCCGCGTCTTCCTCGGATACTGTTATATGGTCCCTTGCAAGAGCCTCTTCCACGGCGATCTCCCGAACGGCCGCTCCCCGCTCTTCAAAAGCTGCCGCCACCTCTGATACCACGTTCTCTTCCACGCTGTATTCATCTCCGTACTCAAAGGTTAATACTTCTGCCACATGTATCGCATCGGGCTCGGGTGCATCGCCATGGAAAATTTCCGCAAACGTTATATAATGAAGCCAGGGATCAACTATGCTCTTAAACTCCCCGTTACCCGGCTCATCCAGGCTCATCACAAATTGATCGCCCACGGTCTCATGACTTCCGGCATCTTGTTCCTTAAATTCTCCCTGTTGTTTGCTTATATTTGCCCAGCCCTCCGGAACATTCTCATCAGGTATCTCATTAACCGTGTAAGAATTTGCTTCCCAGGGGCTGCTTCCCGACGGGGAATGGATTTTGGCCCGTGATATTCCATAATACTCCTGATCGGTATCATTCCCTCCGGAAAAGCAGTATAGTATAAATGTGTTTTCACCTGGCGTCAGCGGAACAAGAGGTATCAGTTCACTGTGGCCGCCCTCAAAGACGATAGGCTCATCGAGAACCGCCACATCTGGAGCAATTCCCAATCCCGTTATCTCAAATGCCGCTATTGGCATGTCCGAGAAAATATAGGAACAAACTGCCTCGTCCTCCGGTTCCAGGCTCCCTGCATCCCCATCCAGGCTCTCTTCTTCCCCTTCCGAGCCCTCTTCTTCCGTAGATTGGGAAGCCTCCATCGTGGAATCCTTTGTTTCCTCTTCCGTTGGTTGTGATTCTACTGCAGAAGACTCTACAGATACCACCGGCTCTTTCTGGTCAGTGACACTTTCAATAGTCTGTGTATCCTGCGGCTCACCAGATCGGGAGGCGATCCGTATCCCGCCATAAATGCCAAGCCCTACGACTGCGGCTGCAGCCAGAGCGGCCAGTCCGATTTTCAGCGCGCCAAAGCTGCCAGCCGCCGCTCCGGCACTTGCTCCGGCTCCGGCTCCGACACTTGCTCCGGCACTTGCTTCTGCTCCGATACCTGCTCCGGCCCCGGCCGCTGCAGCCCCATCCATGGGCTGCGAAGCAAGGATAGCGTGAAGAATCCGGCTGTCCGGTGCCTCGGCCGCATATACCTTCTGATTGCGGAAAAGCAGCAGCAGGAACGGAAGAGGAGACAGGCTGTAGAGCTTCGTGCCCTGCTTTTCCAGCTCCCTGACCTTCTTCTCGATTTTGTTCCGCCCGTACATCAGCCGGCTCTTAACCGCGCTCTCGGAGACGCCCATTGCGGCAGCAATCTCTTTAACGGACATTTCCTCATAGTAGAACATACCGATGGCAGCGCGCTGATCCTCCGGCAACTCTTCGATGATCTCGCGGATCAGGCGCTTTGTCTCTTCCTGATCGATGACCTGGTCCGGCAGATTCTCGCTGCGCTCATCCGGAAACAGCTCCTCTGCGGGAGTATCCTTTTCGTCACCGGAGCCCAGCTCCGTAAACAGCATAGGACGCTTCTTTTTCAGCCAGTCCCTGGCCGCATTGGCGGCAATCCGGCGTACCCATGGTAAAAACTTCGTGTCACCCTGGAAACTGTCCAGGTGGGCGAATGCTTTTATGTAAGTGTCCTGTACGATGTCAAACACCGCATCCTCATCCTTGATTACGGACTTGACAGTGTAATAGACCTTGCTGTAAGTCTTTTCATACAATGCACCAATAGCGTCCTGGTCGCCAATGCGCGCCGCAGCCACCAGCTCAGCCAGCCCATCGCCCTGTGATACAGGCATTCCGCAATGGGGACAAAATGCGGCATCGTCCGCGATTTGTTTTCCACAAGAAGTACAATCCATATTTTAGTGCTCCCCCTTTTTCTTTTTTGGATCCGTGATCCTCCGTAACATATCCGTTTTTTTCGCCCGATCTATGGGGAATGATTCGATAACTGCCTGAATCACTCGCCTGATAAAACCATCCGACATCTTCTCCTCTCCTTTCGTCCTGTCCGGGGTATGATCCTTACACACATAGAACGAATAGAAAATACAACCGGTTGCAAAATTCCTGGAATTTTTTTCTAATTCGGCTAATTTATTCTGCGCCGGGTCAGGATCGTGGGATGGTTAAAGCATTTCATGACGGTATTCCTGCCGAATAGAATGTTTATCCTTTTTTCTGCTCCAAAGCCAATGTCAGCAAATTCTCATCGCATTATACCCCCCCAATCCATTTGTCAATTTATTTTGACGGCATGTAACATTGGTCCAGATACCCCTGCCCCGAAGTCATAATTGCGCTCCCATGTGATTTTGCAAGACTTTCGGCATAGCATATACAGACCAGTTCAGGCTGAACCGGTCTGTATATGCTATGCCGAGCCAATCAACTGTCACAGGAAAACTTGAATAACCGCTTTAGGGAAACGCTGATGAAAGCGTTTCCCGCACCGGAGGCTCTGAGGAAGCGATGATTTCATCAGCGCCTCCTTAGAAAGAAATCCATGAATTTTAAGAGCATACTTACTTGAGAATTTTTTTAGTAAAGCAGATAATCCTGTTTGCTTCCGTAAAGCCCATCGCCATGTGAAACCGATAGCTGACCGTATTGTCCAGCTCACAGTCGCTGGCAAACTCCTCTGCGCCCCCCTCTTTCGACCATTCCTCGCAGGCAGCCAGCAGTTCTTTCGCATATCCCTTATGCCGATATTCTTCCCTGACAAAAATGCCCTCCAGGTAACCCACAGGAGTCGTCTCCGTTCCTTCCACATAATCCGAACGCAGCTGGCACTGGGCAAAGCCAACAGGAATGTCATTTTCATACTTTAAAAAGAACCTGCCCTTACCCTTGGAAAGAATTTCCTCAAACTCCCGCTTCAGATCCTCTACCGTATTGTCCTCCCACATCTGCACTGCCAGCTTTGCCACAGTGCTTAAGTCTTTGAGTTCTGCCTTTATTACCATTCCTCAACCTCCAAAATAATGTGATTCATAATCAGCGTTTCTTCTTTTCTTTATGCGCCGTTATAATGGTATAGCTGTACGCGTTTATCGTTATCACACAGCCCTCCACACGGACATACCAGTTCTTCCCTTTTCTTGAAATATCCGCCCGGGCCGAGCTGACCTGCTCCCGGCACCATTTTACCACATCGTCCACATCCAGGGAAAGGTTTCGTTTTATCCTCTCTGCTCCCAGCTCCGTAGTATGCAGCTTTTCCAGGTTATCCGACAAATCACTGCTCATAGGCTTGTCCCTCATTTCCAATACCATACTATACCTTCCTCTCCTGTTTTGCAAGAACAACTATGACCCCTGCTCCAATCAGAATAAAACCCACAACTACTTGCTCCCAATACATAAAAATGTACATTTGCGTAGAAAACAGGAATGTATCTTGTAATTGGCAGCTATATGCGTTAAACTATCATTAATAAAGCTTGAAACGAGTGCAGCCATGAAAATAAATAAGCTCCCAGAGAAATATTTGGAAATGCTGAAATACGCCGAAGAAATATTGGAAGCCAACGAAAGCTCACCTCTCACCGTCATCGTAACTACAGCGAAAGGTAAGCTTATGGGATTTGCCAGCCGGCTCTCCGACACTGACCGCATTGCCGATGAAAACAGATTTCTGCAGAGTCTGGCAGAACATGGGGAAACCAAAATAAGCTGTGGTCTGTGTAAATGGAGGAACGGAAACGTCGATATTCCTTCAGCTAATCTCCGAAAGAAACTGGAAGAACTCAATTCTGCAAATCTTGAGGCGGAATTTCTGCTTCAAGGTGTAGAAGGATTTCAGCTTAGGAGCTTAAGGGCAATGCGTTACCCAGCCTGATTTCCAACGGCGCAAGCCGCAATTAAGGCTTACATCACCCAATATCAATCCCAATAAGTATAAGTCAGTATTTCCAACTCCCTATCGTATCCAATCCTAATGAATACGCTGATTCTATATATTTTTATCTGCTCTGAAGATCATTCTATGCGCCCTCAGCCTTTCAACCGCCGCATAACCCGGAACACTTCGTTTATGTCTACCGGCTTTGCCAGATGTTCATTCATACCGGCCGCCTTTGCCATTGCCACATCCTCTTCAAATGCGTTAGCGGATAGCGCTATAATAGGCACGGCTTTCGCGTCCGGCCGGTCCAGGCCGCGAATCACCCGGGCCGCCTCATATCCGCTCATAACCGGCATCATCAAATCCATGAGGATACAGTCAAAGGTTCCCGGTGCGGAAGCCTCGAAAGCATCCACTGCCGCCTTCCCGTCGTCGGCAGTCACCACCTCCGCCCCCGCCTGCTCCAGCATGAACTCCACGATTTCACAGTTGATTTCGTTGTCTTCCACCAAAAGGACGCGCATTCCGGCAATATCTGCCTGTACATTCCGGTCTTCCTCCAGGGGCCCGGCACTCCAGGTTTTATCCACTTGTATCGGCAATGTAACCTGAAATACATTTCCCCTGCCTATCTGACTGTCTACCGCAATAATCCCCTTCAATTGGTCTACCAGCTTCTTCACAATGGACATGCCAAGCCCGGCGCCGTTATAGTGTGTCCTTGCACCTTGATGCTCCTGCGTAAAGGGTTCAAAAATATGTTTTTTGAAATCCTCCCCGATGCCGATTCCATTATCCTCAATCGCAAACCGGTAGCTGGCAATCCCTTCCTTACAGCCGGTCTCCTTAACCCGGATCACCACAGAGCCGTTGGGCCGGTTATACTTGATCCCATTGTCGATAATGCTCATCAGAATCTGCTTCAGGTGCAGCGGATTTCCGATCAGCCTGGTATGCTGTATGTCTGTCTCTTCCAATACAAGCCGGATCCCGGCCGTTTCCGCCTGGGCAGACAGGATCATAATGCAGTTTTCCAGTATATCATGAAGTTCAAAGGGCTCTTCTACCTCCGCCGGTCTTCCGCTGTCCAGCTTGCTGACCTGAAGGACATCGTTGACCAGGGACAGCAGATGCTCTGTAGACACACGGATCTTTTCCCGGCAATCCTTTTGACGCTTTGGATCCTCCTGGCTTCTCTCCATGATGGCCAGCATCCCCAGAATCCCGTTGATGGGAGTGCGGAGATCATGGGACATGTGGGAAAGGAATTCACTCTTTGCCGAATTTGCCTGTCTGACCTTCTCCAGCAGCTCCATTATGGCCTGCTCCTGTTTCTTCCGTGTTACCATTGTTTCCGTGATGTCCTGATGGTATCCGCTGAGGCAGGCTCCCGTTTTGTTATAATTCCTGTCCGGCACGCCGCCGCAGCGGACATAGATTTTCCCCAGCTCAGGATGATTCCAGGGGTAAGTCACTTCGGCACGCCCGGTTTCCAGCATCTCCCGCACCGATTCCTGCACCATTTCCACATAATCCGGCTCAATATTTTCATACCAGCGCCGATAACACTCCTCCGGCTCAATCCCGTCCGGTACTCCCAGAAGTATCCGCATGGTTCGATCTGCGTACATCCTCGGCTGGCACCCTTCCTCCAGCTCTATGGTCCAGATACCGGTTCTGGCACCCTCCAGGATGCCCTCCAGGCTCTGTCTTGCTTCCAGCCTGTACTTCTCCTCCTGCTCCACCACGGCATTTGCATCCCGCTGGGCAAAAATCGCACTGCCGCCGGCCGCCGGTTTCTCCCCGGCGGAGAAATGGATCTCCATATGCTTCAGGCCATAGGGATTATCCTTCACCTGATACCGGACATAAAACTTATTCTTTTCTCTGAGCTGGTCCAGCACATACTCTTTTTTCGTCACTACCCGAAGCCGCTCCTGATCCCCGGGGACTACATACCTGGAAATATAACGTTCCATGGCCGTCTCATAACCATCCTCGAAATTGACGGCCCAATCCATTCTTAAGCGCTCACTGTCCCGGTATACCACACAATCTCCCGTTTCGAAGTTCACCTGGTAGATACCCAGATAATCCACGCTGAGAGCGTGAAGGATCTGATCGCTGCGCTTTTGAAGCTCACGAACCAGATTCCGCCTTTTCAATGAAGAAACAATGAAGTATGCCGCGGTCTGGAGCATGTTAGACGCATATTCCAGGGACTTTGCCGGCGGATTGTCCACACCGTAAAAACCGATGGCCTTTCCGTCGTCATAAAGGGGTACCACCACAAGGGAATGAATATTTTGAGGCTTCAGTGTCTCATACATAAGCGGGTCGTCTTCCCGGGTTTCTTCCAGGTTCTGAATGACGATATGTCTGCCGATTTTAAAGCTTCGATACCAGATTGCACACACCTCCGGCGGGACATTCTGCAGGTTTTCCTTTTCCGGCGTTACCCCCTCTGCCACCCATTCATAGGTATTATCATCACCGCCGGACTCATTCTTCTCAAATATGTAGGTTCGCTCCCCGCTCAACGCATTTCCCAGATGCTTCAGCAATACCTCCAGGGACCGGTCCGGAGTCTCCTCCAGCAAGGCGGTTCGAAGGCCCTCATTGATAATGGCCTCCAGATTCTGAACACTCTGCATCCCACTCTGCTGCTCACGGCTTCCTGTTTCCGGCGTTTCCTCGGTAAACGGTTTTAAAGGCTCCCTTATATTATCCATAATCATATCCTCCGCATTTACTGTTTGGGTAGGTATTCGTGCCTGTATCTGCCTTCATGTCCCGCGTCAGCACGATTCCCCGGTCTCCCTGTATATTGCAGCCATGGCTTCCGCCGTCTTTAAAAGCTCTGGCTGCATATCTTCAGGCTCCAGAAGCCTTACTTTATCTCCGAAAGCCAATAGCCAATAAAACAGATTTTCCCTGTTTGTATACTCCCCGTGAAACAGAAGTCTCCCGTCCGGCTGCTCCTCAAAGCAACCGGGTCCATATTCCTCCACCAGCCGCCATTTCATTTCCGGTTCAAACAATGCCTTCACCGGGATTCCCCCCGGAAACACACGCTCATCCCCCAGATTTGGCAGAGGAACCTCCCTGCTCTCAAAATGCTCTGCGGACACGCTCAGCTGCTCCATCCGGTTCAGCTTAAACAGCCGGAAATCTTCCCGCGCCCTGCACCAGCCCCACACATACCAGCTTGACCATTTGAATACCAGATAACAGGGCTCAATACAGCGGCGGCTCTCTCCTTTGGGTCCGTAGTAATAAAAGTCAAGCGGATGCTTTCCGTCAATTGCCGTCTGTACTGCCTCAATCTTAGGTGCCAGCGCATCCCTGTACCAGGAAGACAGATCTATCAGCACAGAATCCCTCCCGTTCATAAAATCGGAAGAGCCAGGCTGCAGCTTTTCCATAAGCCGGCTGTAATAATGGTTTCCGCTGACGCTGTCCAGACTGCGGAGTCCTGCCAGGATCATCTGCATATCCCTGGAGGTCAGCAGCGTCCTGTCCACCCGGTATCCTTCCATTATGCTGATACCGCCCCCGATCCCCTGCCTGGTACTCACAGGAATTCCTGCCCTGCACAGATCCTCAATGTCCCTGCCTATGGTTCTTCTGGAGACCTCAAAGCGCCGTGCCAGTTCGGGTGCGGTGACCATATCCTTCTGCAAAAGCTCCGACAATATGCCGATCAACCTGTCTATTTTCATGGAAACTCCTTATTATTCTGCACCGAGACAGTCTGTTTGCACCGTCACAGAGCCGCTTCGCACTTTCTATCATCTGAAATCTATCATAAAAAGCAGATCAGCTTTCCATCACCTAAAATCCATTATACCATCTTCCTCACTTTTTCACAATCAACACGGCATCTTATGTCATAAAAACGGCATCCTGTGTTGGAAGCATTGATATGCGGGTCATATTTGGATATACTGATGCCATGAGTACGGTAAAGGAAAGGCGGTGATTCTTTGAAGATAGAAATTCATGTAGACGAAAAGGCCCGGGATTTGGAAATCTCCGTAACCTGCAGACAGTTGACTCCGGATGTGGAAAAGCTTCTGGCAGCATTGCGGATGATGAATCACCAGCTGACAGCCAGGAAAGGGGATGAAATTCATTTGCTGGATATTTCGCAGGTTATATACATAGAGAGCATAGATCGAAAATGCTATCTCTACACTTGTGACCAGGTATATGAATCCGAATTCCGTTTATATGAATTGGAGCAGCAGCTGGAGGAATATGGCTTCTTTCGGGTAAGCAAGTCCTTTTTGATCCAATTGCGAAGCATCCAATCCTTAAGGGCTGATATTAACAGAAGAATCCGTGTCACCATGTCAAACGGAGAGCAGATCATCGCGTCACGACAGTACGCGGATGAATTAAAGAAAAGGCTGGGGGTGAAATGAATGGAAGAAAGAAAAACAATATTTGATTATTTAGCCCAGGTATTAATGATATTCGGGTTTGCAATGCTGCTGTTAAACATTTTCTGTCTTGCTTTTGGGGAATCCGCCCGGGGCTTTTCCGCCATGTTCGAGCTGGGAAGCCGGGGCATTCCGGCAGAAATTGCTTTTCAATTTCTCTGTATATCGGCTATCGTTACAGGTCTCCGGTTTGTGTTTTTTACGGATGCCCTGATAAAGCAAATGCCCCTCTGGATGCGGACCGTCTGTATGCTCACTGCCGTAATCCTTGTCATTGCCGTATTCATCATAGCCTTCCGCTGGTTTCCCGTCAATATGTGGCAGCCCTGGGCGATGTTCTTTCTCTGCTTCGGCATATCCTTTGCCGGCAGCTGGCTGGTAACCACCAGCCGCGAGAAGTATGAAAACAGGCGCATGGAAGAAGCACTGCAAAAATTAAAAAAACAGGAGGATTTGCATCATGAACAGGGAAACAAAAAACCGTAAGGCCGAAAGCACTGTCACAGCACGGGAGCTCTCCTTCCGCTTCGGCACAAATCAGGTTCTTAATCACGTCAGCTTCGAAATATCAGAGGGGGAGATCTTCGGCCTTTTAGGGCCTTCCGGGGCAGGTAAGACCACCCTGATTAAACTCCTTACCGGACAGCTTAAGCCGGATGAAGGCTGTGCCATGCTTCTGGGGCGGGATACCCGGGAGCTTCGGGCCGCGGAGCATAAGCAGATCGGGATCATGATGGATAATTTCGGACTGTACGACCGCCTGTCCGTATATGATAACCTCAGCTTTTACGCTGACATTTATCATGTTTCCCGAAGCAGGATTGCCGATATTCTCAAAAGCATAGGCCTGTACGAGGCCAGGAACACTGCCGCCGCCAGGCTTTCCAGGGGCATGAAAAGCAGGCTGTCCCTGGCCAGGGCCCTGATGAATGACGCCAAAATCCTGTTTCTGGACGAACCCACCTCCGGACTGGACCCTGTCACTACCAGGGAAATACACTCGGTCCTGGGGGAGCAGAGGAAGCGGGGCACCACTGTTTTCCTCACTACCCACAATATGTATGAGGCGGAAGCCCTCTGCGATCATGTAGCGCTGTTGAGCCAGGGCCGCATTCTGGAATACGGAGCACCTGCAGATGTCCGCAGGAAATATAATCACCTCAACAGGCTTCAGCTGACCTTAAAGAACGGGCAGGTACTCTCCCTGGAAAACAGCAGTGCTTCCGCCCTGCAGATAAAGGAATATCTGGAGCAGGAGGCTATTTGGGCCATCCATTCCACGGAACCGACACTGGAAACGGTTTTCATCGAGCTGACCGGCGAAAAGCTGGAAACCTGTGCAGACTGCACCGCTATATAGAGTCCCATAAAATGAAGAAAAACTTCCCTGGAGGAACTGACATGAACAATATGATTGCCATCTTTAAAAAGCAGATCAAAGATACCTTTAAGAATAAAACCGTCCTTATCCAGTTTGTCATGTTTCCCGTACTTACCGTGGTCATGAACAATGTCATTCAAATAGAAGGTATGCCGAAGAATTTCTTCGTCAGCATGTTTGCCGCGATGTATGTAGGCATGGCGCCGCTGACAAGTATCTCGGCCGTTATAGCAGAAGAAAAAGAACAGAATACCCTGCGCGTCCTGCTGATGTCCAACGTAAAGCCGCAGGAATACCTGCTGGGCGTGGGCAGCTATATCTGGATTGCCTGTATGCTGGGGGCATCTGTCATGTGTGCCGCAGGAAGCTACACTTTGCAGGAAAGCCTTGCTTTCCTGGGCGTTATGGCAGCGGGCATCCTGACCTCCCTGCTGCTGGGGGCAGCCATCGGTACCCGAAGCAAAAACCAGATGACGGCCGCCTCCGTATCCGTACCGGTGATGATGGTCTTCTCGTTTCTGCCCATGCTGGCAATGTTCAACACCGGCATTGCAAAGGTAGCCAGGTTTACCTATTCCCAGCAGGTTGTCCTGATGCTTGAACAGATCGATGCCCGAAGCCTCAGGCCTGACAGTATTTCCATAGTCTGTGGGAACATCCTTCTGTTTACGGTGCTGTTCATCTTATCTTATAAGAAATGCGGCCTGGATTAATCCATCTTGTTTTGCACGCCGTTTATATGCCCTGTGCGCTTCACTGCCTTTTCATCTGCCGCAGAAAGAGCATGACGGCAAGGACGCCCACCCCAAGCGTATACCCAAGCACCCACCAGATATGAGGATGTATGGCGGCATAGTTTCCGTTCAGTACCGCCCTTTCCAGCTCCACTGCATGAACAAAGGGCAGGAAATAGGCTGTCTTTCGAAAGGCCCCGCCCACCAGATCCAGGTCAAACCACACACCGGACAAAAAAGCCGTCAAATTGGTAAGCAGGGCACCGCAGATCCCTCCCACCTGCTTGACACCAAACACGCTGCCGCACAGCAGGCCCAATGCGATAAAGAACAGGGAAACCGGTATGATAAACAATACCGCATATACAATCGTCACGGTGACAGGCAGCCCTAAACAGATTGCCGCAATATAACAGACCATGCTCTGAGCAACTGCAATGGGCAGAACCGGCAGCATATACCCGAGGATAAAATCAACGGCAGTAAGCGGCGTAGTATAAAGTCTTTGAAGCAAAGCGCTCTCCCTGTCCCTGGCAACCAATGTGGATGCAAACAACGACATGAAGGAAAGCCCGAATACCGTAATACCGGGGGTAAGCCTTTCTATTTCAAAAAGGCTTACCGGTATATTGGCCTGTATTGCAGACAACAGGAAGATCAACACAAGCGGAAACCCTAATCCAAACGCAAGATTCAGGGGATCCCGCAGGATTTCCTTTGCCGTTCTTTCGGAAAACGTAAGCACTCTCATTCTAATTCCCTCCATTAAGGGGCCGGCTCCCTTTCACAATTGCTATAAAGGCATCCTCAAATTTGTCCGTACCTGCCAGCTTCTTCAATTCCTCCGCCGTTCCCAGGGCAAGAAGCTCTCCGCTTTTCATAATGCCAATGCGGTCGGAAAGCGCTTCCGCCTCTTCCATGTAATGGGTGGTCAGTATCATAGTAATCCTGCCCTTAAGGGAACGGATGGTATCCCACAGATCGCTTCTGGCCAGCACATCCAGTCCCAGGGTCGGCTCATCCAGAAACAGGATCTTCGGCTCACCGATCAGTGCCATGGCAATACTTAATCTTCGCTGCCAGCCGCCGGACAGCTTACCCGCCTTTTTCCCGGCAATTTGGGTAAGCGTAAACTGTTCCGTAAGCTCTTCCGCCTTCTGCCTGCTCTTTTCCCGGGAAAAACCGTGCACGCCGCACATCAGCTCCAGATTTTCTTTCACGGTCAGATTAGGGGCAACCGCCGTTTCCTGGGGTGATACACCGATCATTTTCTTGACCTCTGCCGCGTTTCTGACAATGCTGCTGCCAAGAAGCCTTGCGTCTCCGCCCGTTGGCCTGGTCAGACAGGACAACATTTTGATTGTCGTGGTTTTCCCCGCCCCGTTGATGCCTAAAAGAGAAAAAAGCTCCCCCTCATGTACTGCCAGGTCAAGGCTGTTTACCGCCGTCAGATCTTTATACTTCTTTGTCAGGCGTTCCGTTTGAATTGCCTCCATAGGTTTGTCCTCCCTTCATATACCGTGCCTTCATGCCCTCATATCCGTCCGTAAGAACCCTGCTGATAAACCCTTCGTCCCATTCCAGGTAAGAGGTTACAAGCATGGTCGCGATGCCGTGAACATAAATCCACATTTCCAGATGAAAGCAATACGCATCTTCTTCGCCAAGGCCCAGCTGCCCCTTGATTATTTCCAGCAGCGGCCGTATTTCCTCCCTGCTGTCCTCCACCCTTTCACCGGAGCGGTCCCGCATAAAGAGCAGCCGGAACAGCTCCTTCTCCTCTCTGGCAAAACGAATATATGCCATGCCGCTGGCTTTATAGGGAGGATATTTCCCGCCTGCCATATCCTCCGTCAGATAGCATTGATATAAATCATTTGCAGCCCTCATAACCTCCGTCTGAACCTCTTCCATATTTTTAAAAAGGCCGAAAACCGGACGGGAGGAGGTGCCCAGCTCCGCGCCCAGCGCTCTGGCAGTCAGGGCCGGCATCCCGCCTCTTCTGACCAGGTTCAGGGCTGCGGAAATAATTTCTTCTCTTGTGAACATAAATTTCCGTGGCATTTTGATACCTCTTTATCACTTTTTACTCAAATCGGCATAAATCAGAGTTTTCTGTTTCATAGGGAAACAAGCGTGACGCAACGCCCGTAACCTTATTATATGTAATGCCGGCCGGTTTGTCAACCAGCATCCTCTGATTTGGCAAAAAAAATCGCCCCCCTTATAGGTGACGATTTTCTATAAGCCTTACCTGTTACACACGCCTTTCCCGGCCTTGCGCCGCAGGCTGAAAAACAGGAGAATCCCTGCCAGTGCCCCCGCAAACAGATAGGCCTGCAGCATAGGCATAAAATTATACTCTCTGCCCCGCCAGATGTCCGCGAAATCTCTGACAATATAATTGGTGGGAAGCAGCCGGGCCACTGCCTGAATCGGCGCAGGCAGCATGTCATAATCAATTCCCATCATGCCGCTGGCTATCATAATACAAAAATAAAGAATCATGGTGACGCAGTAGGTAATCCCAAATTTGCGGAAAAACAAGGCAATACCATGGGCCACCGCAAAGGATATAATCCCCAGCATTATAATACATACGCAATAGCAGATCAGCCCCGTCACAGCAGGGGCCTCAATCCGCAGAATCAGAATCCCCACTGCAAAGTAGATCACAAAAGAACAGACCTGAAAGATCAGCTCGGCCAGAATTCTGCTGACAATCGTCATACCCCTGTCTATGCCAAACAACTCCAGTCTCTGCGGAATTCCTTTTTCCAATTCCTGGGAAAAGGTGGCCGCGTATCCCACCATCATTGCCGCCAGCGGGATCATGGTCCCCAGCCCGAGAAACAGTCCCGTTACCGCCGTAGCCAAAGCCCTGGCATTGGGTATATTGGCTTCCAGCATTTTACCGAAAATCAGCACCATCAGCACCGGCAGGCCGATACCGAATATGTGGATATAAGGATTTCCCGTGATATTGCGAAATTCGAAAAGCAGCATGGATGCCGAAAGCTTTTTTCTCTGTATTTGTTTATTCATCCCCCTGACCCTCCCCATAAAATTTTTGTCTGGCATTGCTGTACATAATCTCAATGTCGCTGTTGCTGCGCCGGTAATTGATATTGTTATCCAGCAGCAGTTTTGTCACCGCCAGTTCTTCTGCTTCGTCCCGTACTGACAGTGCTGTCAGATGGGCCGGAGAGGCCAGCTTCCGGTAATCCTTTACCAATTCCTGATGCTGTGGCAGTGCATCAAACACAATTACAGCCCGTCCGCAGTATTTCCAAAACAACTGATCCTTGTCTCCGTAATCAATGACCCTCCCTTTATCCAGGATCAATATTTTATTTGCCATCTGTTCCAGCTCTTCGTAATAATGAGATACGATGCACAGGCTGGAGGTCTTCCCCTGATACCAGTTCACCAGTTTTTCCATCAGCTTCTGTCTGGTTTCAAAGTCAAGGCCGGAAGTCACCTCATCGTAAAAGGTCAACGGCGCATCCTGCATCATCACCATAATAATGGTAAATCGCTGCTTCTGCCCTCCGGACAGCTTGGTGTACTTCTTTCGCAGGCAGTCCTCAAATTCAAAAAAACGTATCAGCTCCTGCAGCCTGGGATTCTTAGATACCTTTGTATCCAGAATTACCTCCATAATGTATTTACAGGGCATGGCGTCCGTGTACTCGTTAAACTGCATGTGGGTGGCTATCTGCCATGGCTTTAAGTCTGTACGGATACTCCCCTGGTACTCCACAAGTCCCAGAATACTTTTAATTAACGTACTCTTTCCGGCGCCGTTGGAGCCGATGATGCCTACCCTGTCTCCGTCGCCTACCGTCAGCGGCTCCGTGATCTGCAGCGCCACTTCCGTGCCGTATTTTACTGTCAGATTTTCGATTGTCAACTGCATTGCTGCTTACTCCTTCCATTACGATTTCCGGATCCGTCCGGTTTCAATGCCCGTTTTCACCGACTCCCCATATTGTTCCTATCGGTTCCTCTGATCGTAGTACTCCTGTGCATTGTTCCCCGGCAATGTATCCGGTTCCTGTTTAGAATAACAGCCGCACATGAATTTTTAATGAAGACGGCATGAAAGCTCTGTGGAGCTTCTCAGGAAAAATGCAGTACCGCCAGTACGCTGTTTTCCCGGTTTTCAATCTGTACGGAAAAGCCCATCTGCTTTGCGTAATATGCCGTGATATACAGGCCCAGTCCATGGCTGGCAATCTCCCGCTCATGGTTTCCGCTGACAAAGGGATCGAAAACATGGGGCAGAATGTCCCTGGAAATCGTCACTCCGTAATTTTCTATGGAGACCGCCGCCTGGGACGCCCTGATCTCGATACGGTGTTCCCGGGGCGTATACTCCACCGCATTTGAAATCAGATTGTCCAGAATCTGCAGCATTAGATATTCATCTGCCCTTATGGCACCGTCCTCCCCCGTGCAGGACAGCTGCAGCCCCTTATCCTGAATTTTCACCCGATATTCGGCCAGCTTGGCTTCCAGCAGGGGCATAACCTGCAGATCCCGCAGCTCGATATTTTCCCGACAGTGATTTAAGGAAAGAATGTCCTCCACCATCTTCCGCATGGAAAGCAGCTGCTCCTTCACCCTGGGGAGATACAGGGAAGTGTCCTGATACCTCCCCACCCGGTTTATCATTCCGTCCAGCAGGAGCAGCGCCGCGGAAAGCGGTGTCTTCAGCTGGTGGGAAGAAGCCCGCATGAAGATCTCCTGGCGCTTATTTTCCTCCTGAAGCGCCTGATTCTTTTGTTCCAGCTCATGATATACCGGCTTCAAAATACCCCTGGAATATATTTGGGAAAAAAGCAGCACTGCCAGCAATATCACCGCCGCCAGCATGGGGATGCTCTGCAGCACCACCGGGCGGATTTCTCCCATGTCGGGAGTCACTGTGGGCAGATAAGTAAAGACCATCGCATCCCCCAAATCTTCCATGGCAATATAGTTTGTATAAATATTGTCCTCGCTGCTGGCTCCCGCTTCCAGCACCAATATTTCATTGGACATCAGGTGCATCCTGCTGCTCTCGCCGTAATACTCCACACTGCCGTTCAGCTCCAGCTCAATCCGCACCGGCAGCGATAACGAGAATTGCTTCAACGGTTCCTTCCACTGCTCAAACCAGGCTTCCAGCTCTTCAAAGAATTGTTGCCCGCCGGATTCCTCCGGGAAATCTCCGCTTTTATATTGCTGCAAAAGCCGGCCCAATTCTGCAAATGCTTCTTTGGCCTCGGCCGTTTCCGCCGTCACCTCCAGGCTCCAGGAAGGGCTTGCCAGAGAAAAAGTATCCCCCCCATAAGGAATCTTTATGGAGATACAGGCTGCCGGGTTACCTGTTTTGATGCCGTCATAATTTCCGTTTTCCACATAGGTTCTATGCTGCTGTGCAACGGACTGCAGATTCTGCTCCTTGCGATAGCTTACATACAGGGAGGGCAGCATACAGATAAAATACCCCACAAGCCCCGCCAGCAGCACCACCGCCAGAATAATGCTGTATAAACGATTTTTCCGGTCCAGTCCCCTTCGATCATAATCCGTCATAAATCCTGCCTTTCTTCCTGCCAGGGAATTCCCGTTATCATAGTGTGAAGTGTGAAGGAAATCACTAAGCTTGAAAAGACCTCGCTAAGTGATTTCAAGCTTCACACTGAAGAATGCCAAGGACAGGCATTCTTCCTGGAACTTTAGTTCCATGGGAGTGGTTTGTGCCGGCGCCGCCGGCATGTCTGTCTGGAAGCGTGAGAAGATGTTCTGACTGCCTTCGGCAGTTTACGCTCACAGCCTGCCGGCATCAAATTGGTAGCCCACGCCGATCACGGTCTTGATACAGTTTACCGGCAGCTTCTTCCGCAGGTTTTTCACATGGGCATCAATGATCCTGTCATTGCCGATATATTCCTCATTGAAAATCTGCAGGATCAGCTGTTCTCTGGTATACACCCGCTCCGGATGACGGTACAGGGTCTGGAACAAAAGATATTCGCTTAAGGTAAGGGGCAGTCTCTCATTGCCGTAATAGACGCTGTAAGCCTCTTCCTCAAGATGCAGTCCGACAGACGGCCTGCACCCGGCAGCACTATTCTGCCTCTGCCACGTGTCTGTATTGCCTTCGCCGCTTTTTTGCGATTGAAGCTTCCTCTCCATATACAGCGTACGCCGCAAGATCGTCTCCATCCGTTTCAGCAGAATAATAGGGGACACCGGCTTGATGACATAATCATCCGCATAGAGGTTAAAGGCCTTGATCTGGGTCTTCTCGTCGTCCAGAGCCGTCAGCATAATAGTGGCGGTTTCCGGACAATGATCCCGGATATGCTGCAGCACCTCGAATCCGTCCACTCCGGGCACCATCACATCCAGCACCGCAATATGATAGGAATTTTCCTGCAAAAGCGCTATGGCCTCGTCTCCCCTGGCCGTCTCCGTTACCAGATAACCGGACATCTTCATATACTCCGCCAGCACCTCCCGTATGGTGGGCTCGTCCTCCAAAAAAAGCACCGTTACCGTACCTGCTTCCATGTTTGTCCTCCCTGCCATTTGACCGTTCCATGCCTTGAATCCCCTGCGCACAAAAAAGAAAGCGCGGCAAACATGCAACGGCTGAATGCTTATGTATATTATACCATTTCCGTATGAATTTTGTATGAAGATGGGATTTACAAGATAAATTTTTATATAGAAGCTTATAATGGAGCTACCACCTCAAAAGGAATCCGACGGTCCCGGTGTTGGTCCGGCAGGGCCGCTCCCTGCCGTTTTCTTTGATAACAAGATAACAGGGCAGAAGACGAAAGTCAGCATTTACTCGGACGCATCCAAATCGACTGCGTCCGAGTAAAGCTACGGCTACAAATTTTCATTTTTCAGAACATCAATCAGATTATCTTTCCTGATCTTGCCCATGGCATACAACATGGTGGCAAATACTACCAGAAATACACTTAATACTGCAATTCCAACAGCTCCCCATGGCAGATGGTAAGTCGTTTCATACCCTCCGTTTATGGCCCGGCAAATTAACCAGGTAACTCCCGCGGACGCCGGCAGCCCAAAAAGCAGCGCCCTGGTGCCGTATAGCAGGCACTCATAATTCATCATCCTGTGAAATCCCTTTTGACTCATACCCACGGACTTCAGCATTGCAAACTCCCTGCGGCGCAGGTTGATGTTGGTTGTTATGGTATTAAATACATTGGCCGCGGCCACCAGCGAAATCAGCACAATAAACCCATAGGAAAACACCTGGATAATGGTGACAATATTCCGGTCCATTTCCTCTCTTTCGGCATAATCATTGAGATAGATCGACTCCATACCGTTTTCAACCAGGACTTTGCTGAGATTATCATAGCTTGCCTTATGATTCTCCGTGATAAGGCAGAAGTAGGTGCGGCGCATACCGGATTTCAGCATCTCTTGCGGCAGCACGCTTTTCATCATGCTATAGGGATATATGATATTCAGGTCTGCCCCCGTGGACTTTGTAATATAGAAGGGTGCCTCGGTAATTGTCTTGCCTGTCCTTAAGGAATACTTGATAAAGGCATCCTCATAGGGTATCTCCAGCAAATCCTTTTTATCACTGTCATTCCAGAACCGCATCACCGGATTTCCGTTTTCATCCAGGCCCTCTTCCATATAATAGTAATCGGAAAAATCCTTTAATTTCCTGCCATGAAATTCACTGACATCGGAATTTAAAACAGTCACTGTTTCATACTTTTCCTTATCTTTATTAAAATGAACCGCACCGTCCTGGGCAATTCCCAGAGGCGCTTCCGTGTTAAAATAGTCCTCCCTTGGAAGATCATAGCAGGTAAGAAGCCGCTCAAATTCCTGATCGCTTATAAAATAAACATACCCGTTGACAGGAGTCTCTGTCTCCGAAATCTCTCCGTTTTCCCCGCCATAGCCAGAGGCTTCCCTTGCAAAATGATTCAGAAATTCCTCTGCAATATATTGGTTTTCTATGGCTCCGTTAATATAACCATGTCGTAAATATGTGCCGTCAGTTACATACTGATCCGACAGTAAGATCTCCAGAACCTCCTCCCTCGTTCCGTTATTTTCCTCTTCTTCGTCAATCGAGTACTGCAGGTCATATCCGTTACCGGCAAAACCACCTGTAACGGATTCCATCAAATACTCCGTAAAGGCAGACGCGGAAACAAACAATACAATGCTCATAAAAAGGCTTAATACGGTAGCCCGGTATTTCCGCTTACTTCTCTTATAATATTTGCCCGCAAGGACACCGGGCAGGCCGAACAGCTTCAGCTGAAATACTGAGGTTCTGATCGGTTTCTTCTCCCCCTTTACATCCGTGCTTTGGCGGATCGCCTCCACTGCGGAAATCCTTGTGGCCCGCTTCGAAGGAATCCAGGCGGAAATCAACACCGTAACCAGCGCTACGATTACGGCAATGACAACGGACTGCCAGGACACACAGACACGCAGAGGCAGCTCAAAATCCCCCATTATACTGATAAATTTATTACCGATCAGCAGCAGGGTGACACCAATCCCGCCGATGCCTGCCAGAATCCCTAAAGGAATCCCCACAATACTGACCGCCAGAGCTTCAAATAACACCATCTTTTTCAGCTGCTTTTTCGTGGCCCCCACGGAGGACAACAGGCCAAACTGTCTGGTTCTTTCAGAAACGGAGATGGAAAAAGCATTATAGATCAGTGACACGGAGCCAAACATGATGAGTCCGATTACGATCACCGCAAGGCTGGTCAGCATGCCAAGAAAGCTGTCATAGCGGGATACGCCGGAATACATCAGCACCTCCGTATTCCATGTTCCATTCAATTCAAATCCCTTCATAAATTCATAGACTCTGGCCGGATTCTTCATCTTAAAGTAGACATCAAAGCCCGTACCGTCCCCAAATTCCTCATCCGCCACCGTCAGGGCAGTATAGCCGGGCGCTGTCCAATCCTCAAAAGAAGGGCGCTTATAAATACCTGTCACGGTATAAGTTCTTGTCTCCCTTACCTCAAGAACCTCGTCATTCATTATCTCTTTATTTGTTTTACTGTCATAGACGGTACAGGGATTATTCTGCCCCATGGATAAACCGCCCAGCATACGCAGGCCCAGCTCCAGCGTAACCGTGTCGCCTGCCGCAAGGTCAGGCCCCCCGTTCGTTAATAGATGCTCCGGCAGGATGATTTCATTTTCGTTTTTTGGCAGCTCGCCGGAAATCAGTCGTATTGGCAGCATTTCAAAAAAGGCTTCCTCCTGGCCACCCAGTACATACAGATAAGGCTTGAGCACATTATTGCTGTCCACCTTTGCATAGCCCAGGCGCTGGCCGTATGCGGAAGCCGATACCTCGTCGGCACTGCGTATCCTCTCCAGATCACTCTCCGGGGCGTCAAACAGCGCCCCGTGCCAGTCTCCGCCGGAATAAACCGCATAGCTCATGGCATAATTCCGCATACTGGAAACAAAGGTCGTGACGGCGCAGATCATGGCCGCCGAAAGGATGATTCCTATGATGGTAACCGTGGTTCTGGTTCTGTTCTTTTTTAAGGACTGAAGTGTAACCTTATGGAATATGTTCATCTGCGAATCACCTCATCCCGTGTAATTTTTCCGTCCTCAATGGCCAGAATGCGGTCTGCCTGCAGGGCAATGCTTTCATCATGGGTGATGATAATCAGCGTCTGATGATACTTTTGATTGGACACCTTCAGCAGCTCTACAATCTCCTGGCTGTTTTTGGAGTCCAGATTGCCCGTGGGCTCGTCCGCAAGCACCACGGCGGGCGCATTCATCAAAGCCCTGCCGATGGATACCCGCTGTTGCTGGCCGCCGGAAAGCTGATTTGGCAGATGGTTCTCCCGGCCCTCCAGCTTCAGGGTAGCCAGCAATTCCTTCAGCCTTTCCTGGTTCACCTTCCGCCCGTCCATCAGCACGGGGAGAGTAATATTTTCCACCACGTTCAGCACCGGAATCAAGTTATAAAACTGATAAATCAATCCCACCTGGCGACGGCGGAAAATGGCAAGCTGTTCGTCGTTCTGCGCATACACATCGCTGCCATCCATATAAACCTTGCCGCTGGTGGCCCTGTCCACCCCGCCCAGGATATGGAGCAGGGTAGATTTTCCCGATCCGGAGGGACCTATAATAGCGATAAACTCACCCTTATTTACGGAAAAAGACACATTATCCAGCGCCTTCACCTGGTTTTCACCCTTGCCGTAGGTCTTGCAAAGGTTTTCCACTCTCAAAACTTCCATGTCGAACATCTCCTTTTTTATAATTCAGGAAAACACAAAATATTCCATGAACCGGTGCAAAGCCGTAAGAATCCCCACTCTTGGCATTCTTACCGGAATGGCTTGGCCTTCATTCCGTTTACGCTTCCCGTCATGCCGCAATTTCCTGTAATGTATAAATCATATTTTATCCGCTCCAGATGACAGGGCGGTGACTTGAAAATAACAAAAACGTCACTTTGCAAAAGGGAACCGCCTTTAAACGGTTCCCTTGTAAAATCGAATGGTAAATTTTGCGCCGCCGGACATTTTATTTTCTGCCTTCACCGTACCGTTCTGGGCCATGATAATCCTTCTGGCCAGCGCCAGACCGATGCCGAAGCTCTTTTCGCCGGAATCCCTTCCCTTGTAAAAACGTTCAAAGATATGAGGAAGATCCTCCGCCTCAATGCCCCTGCCATTGTCTGATATAAGAATCTCCGAATAAAGGACATTTTCCGAAGCACTTACTTCTATGCTCCCGCCTTCGGGCGTGTGCTCCATGCAGTTCTTGACAATGTTTGTAATTGCCTCGCAGGTCCAGGATACATCCCCGATAAAATTCCCCTCTGCAGACACCTCCAGCCTCTGATCCCGCAGGTCCATGGAAACCAGCAGGGGCGCCGTTCCTCTTCGCAGCAGTTCCGCAAGGGGTATGCTTTCCGACTTAAATTTTGCCGTCCCTGCGTCCAGTCTGGACATCTTCAGCAGGGCAGTAATCAGCCATTCAATCCGGGAAAGCAGCTCATACAGCTCATGGGATAACTGCTGCCGCCGCTTATGGGTTATATCCTGTTCGGCCAGCAGGGACACCAGCAGGTTGATGGAGGTAAGGGGCGTGCGGATCTGATGGGATATATCCGCCAGGGAATCCGCCAGATATACCTTATCCTCCTTAAGGCTCAGCTGCTGCTCCCGCAGACGGACCGTCATTTTACAGACCTCATTCTGCAAGATTGACAGCTCTCCCTCAGCATACTTGTCCAGGGAAACCTGACCTTCCCCATGAAGGATCTGATCTATATCCGCAGCAAGCTGGGAAATGCGCCGGTATCTCCTGCAGGTGACAAACAGATATACGAAGAAAAACGCCGCGCATACCCCCAGCATCAACAGGCCGAAACGCCGTTCCCATGTAAATGCAGTGATGACGGCGGCGGCCGTGATCACCCCATAGACCAGTATCGTTCCCTTGATTTCCAGATTCCTAAACAGCTTCATCATCCATCAACCTTATAGCCCAGGCCCCGGACCGTCTTGATAATCGCCGGATTCTGGGGGTCGTCCTCTATCTTTTCCCTGAGCCGCTTGATATATACTGTCAGGGTGTTGTCATTGACAAACTCTCCCGCCGCGTCCCAGATTGCTTCCAAAAGCTGCGTCCTGGTAAGCACCGCTCCCCGGTTATTTAAAAATACCAGCAGCAGACGGTATTCCAGGGCCGACAGGTATAAATCTTTACCGTTTTTGGCCGCAACGCCCTTTACGGTATCCACCTCCACATCCCTCAGGTGAATTACCGAGCCGGCACCTCCGGTAAGACGGAGCACGTTCCTGATCCGGCTCACAAGCTCTCTGGGCCTGAAGGGTTTGGGGATATAATCGTCCGCCCCCAGTTCAAACCCCGTGACCGTGCTGTACTCGTCCCCCGACGCGGTGAGAAAGATCACCGGAATATTATATAGAGATTTAACCGCGGAACAGACGGCAAAACCGTTGCCGTCGGACAGGGAAATGTCCAGCAGCACCAGATCAAACCGCCCACTCTCCAGCGCCTCCAGCGCAGCCGCCTGACCGGAAGCATTTTTCACATCATACCCTTCTGCAGTCAGAAACTCCGTCAGGTTGGCCACAATGCCCCGGTCGTCTTCTACCAGTAAAATTTTTGTCATCGGTCCGGATCCCTCTTATAATCAGGAAACAGTGTAGCTTCCAGGCTTTCCAGATAGCTTCCCACCTCATCCAGCTCTCCGTCGCAGTGGTAAAAAAGCACCTGTTTTCCCGCAATATCTTTTTGTGCATAGCTGGTGTTTCGTATTCCCAATGATGTGATTTTTTCTCCGCTTCCATCCATAAAAGTCAGGTGATACCAATAGGCAATATCGGAGCTGAAGCCTTTCTTCCGGAAATTCACCTGCCTGATGCCGTTTACAATCCTGGAAATACCCTCCGCATCCGCAATCACAAATTGATCGCCGTTGTTTCCGTTAATCACCTCAATGGCCGCAATTTCTTCCGGCTCAACTCCGCTCAGTAAGCGAACAGGCAGGAGCCACCATACAAAACCGCCGCATATAATTGCGCAGATTACAGCGCCAAGGATGATTGCTGACTTCTTTTTCATACTAACCTCCATGTCGCGGCTTTGCCGCGACTCAAATCCAGATGAGAAATGCCGCATTTCAGGCATTTCTCGGTGTGAGAAAAGTCTGCTATGCAGACTTAGAACTTCTAAGTCAGCTTGCTGACTTTACGAAGTAGCCCTTGCTGCGAGTGAAAACTGCCATAGGCAGTTAGAAGTTCTTCTCACACTAACCTCCGGACACTCAGCCAAACTTAATTATCTCACTAACGGTTATTATAACATGAATCCGCGATTCATGATCAGCATTCGCCGCTCGCCGAATGAGCAAGCTCATTCTTCTCACTAACGCTCATTATATCATTTAAATCCCGGATTTGAAACAGCTTTAACTATATTAATTTTGCAATCCCCATTACTCCCGGTCTTTCAGCACCTCAGCCGGCGTAATCCGATTTATTTTCCGCGAAAGCAACGCGCCTGATAGAAAATAGATTCCCATGACACCGGCAAATATCAGGGGATAATAGTACCACCGGAAGTGCAGATTCATACCGCAGGCAACATTTGCCACCGCCCAGGGATATATTGCGTCGGTGGCAGCCTTGGACAGCGGAATGCAGAGAGCCGCGCCCGCCGCCACGGTAATTGTGATTCCCCTTAAATACAGAATGCGTATTTCTTTCTCCCTGAAGCCGAATATCTTAACCAGGGAAATTCCAAAGCCCGCACGGTCAATCATCACCCCCGTCAGCAAATACATGACAGCAAAAAAGACAATCACCGAAACGGCCAGCAGCAGCCTGACCATAGGCGCCATCATTTCGACAAATACTGCCGAAGAGCGCTCAATGTCAGAACGGGTCATCGTGGAATAATAAAGACGGTTCTCATCCGTTTCCAGCGCCCTGTCCGCCAGCAGGACATTGTAATCCCCCTCCGATTTTCCGAACAGCTCCCGCATGCAGCCGATCTCCATAAATGCCGTAAGCCCCACGGAATAATCGCAGATTCCCTCAACAGTAAATTTGTACTCCTGTGATCCGGCCTTATCATACAAAACCAGTATATCTCCCCTGGCAAGGCCGTACTTTGTGGCCAGGGAGCTGCCAATTACAAGGCTGTTTTTATTGTTGGCAGGCCTTGCGTCAAAGAATCTGCTGTTCTCCGTAATTCCCATCAGGGAAACATCCAGGGTATAACCGAATTTCGTTATGGACAGGGATTGCAAAAGACATGCTTCCCCGCCCTCCGGAACATTTTCCTCCAAAAACCTGCCTGTGTACATATACTCAAATTTCACACTGTTTTTACTGTCAACTCCCACATTCCGGCACAGCACAAAGCAGTTCAGTCCCAGCATAAATATCATCATCGAGACAAACATTCCCACCGCCACACCGACACTCGTACGCAGCTCCCGCAGCATCTGCCGGATACAGAAATTGCGAGTAAAGCTGCCGCCCTTCAGGGTAATATTCCGAAGTCCTGAAGCTCTTTTTTCGTTTCGGATCAGGGAAAGAGCAGTCTGGGAAAGCCGCCTGTTAATTACAAGAAAATTGACAAGCACCGATATTGCCGGCGGCAGAATTACCCCATATAAAATCAAATACGCAGGATATATCCTGTCAAAAACGGGAACCGAAAAATAGCCGTAAACTTCCTGCATCAAAGGCGCCATGCCAAACCCGGAACTTCCCAATATCAAGCCGGAAGCCCCTCCCAGCAGCGAAACGGCTGCCGGCAGAGTGATATAATGAAGCAGCAGATCCCTCTTCTTCACCCCCAAGGCGTACAGCGTCCCGATGACGCCTGCCTCACAGTTGATCTGATGAATCATAAACACGGATAGGATATACGCGAACAGCGCCATAACCACACCCCCTGCAAGCAGCCCCACCGTCCTGTTCAGCACCATATCTCCCGCTGCCGCCAATATTCTCGGGTTATCCTCCGCCGTGGTATAGGCAATCGTTACCCTCACCTCGTCCTTTACCGCATCATGGGTGACGCCGTTTAATAAAATGTATGCGTAGGTATAGCTTTCCGCACTTTGTATGCCGTTCCCCGACACCTTTCCACGTACTTCCCCGGATAAATCTCCGTACTGCCCGGCGGTCACAAAGGCCGTCCCGAAGGAAAAGCTTTCCGCGGACATATCCGAGAAATTTCGTACCGGCAGGTCATAATCCGGCGTCGTGCCGATTCCCACAATCTCAAATTCCATTCCCAGAACCCGAATCCTGTCGCCCACCATGTATTCATGTTCTTCGCAATAGCGCTTTTCCAGAAGAACCTCACCCTCTTTTTCTGCTGTCCTGCCCTCATCCACGGCAATCAAATTGATTTTTTCACGATTACTCATAAACCGTAAAACAGAACCGTCCTCCTGTTCTATGTCCGTGGAAAATTTTTGCTCCAGAATCACTCCCTGCCGGCGCAGATGTTCCTCCTGCTCCTTTGCCAGCGGCTGAATCGTCGTAAACTCTCCGTCCTCAACCTGATTTTCCTCCGCACATACACTGCTTCCCCTAATGATATTTTCTGCGCTGCCAACTACCGATACCACCACGGCCATACCCATGGCAGTCATCAAAAACAACGCCAGCCACCTCCAGAAATGCCTTTTTATTTCCCGCGGCAGACGCCTTTTCAATATCCTGTTCATCATAAATCCTCCAGCTCTGCAGCAGGAGTGCGCTGCCTGTTCTCGTAATCGCTTTTTATCAATCCGTCTTTCACCACGACAACCTTATGCACCATATTTTTAATGGAATTGTTATGGGTAACGATCAACATTGTAGTACCATATTTTTCGTTTATCTTCTCCAGCAGTACCAGGATTTCCCTGGAGGTTTTGGAGTCCAGCGCGCCCGTAGGCTCATCGCAGAGCAGCAGCCTGGGGTTTTTAATCAATGCCCGTGCAATAGCGCATCGCTGCTGCTGACCGCCGGAAAGCTGGGAGGGAAATTTGTTCCGCTGTTCAAAAAGCCCCAGCGTTTCCAGCAGCTCATTCAAGTCAAGGGGCTGCCCGGTGAGATATTCACATACCTGAATATTTTCACGCACCGTCAGATCAGGCACCAGATTGTAAAACTGAAAAACAAACCCCAGATTCTCCCGACGATAATCAGCAAGAGCGCCGCCTTTCAGACCGGAAATCTCCTTCCCGTCAACCCGGACGGATCCGGCGTCAATTTCATCCAATCCGCCGATACAGTTCAGCAGCGTGGATTTCCCGCTGCCGCTGCTCCCCTGTATCACACACATCTGCCCGCGCTCCACCCCCATTGTAATACCGTTTAACACGTTCACCCGGCTCTCGCCGGTACCATAACTTTTCTTTAACTCCGTGACCTCCAAATACATTTCAAACCTCCCGTCATCATTTTCCTGCCTGATTTCCTGTGCCTCCTGAAGCGTTCTGCCTGACTCTTCCATTTGCAGACCCGCGTTTGTGCCCTTATTAATCCACTTAACCTTTGCATAACAATGTTATGTTATAGGTCCAATATATGCCGCCCAAGACTTCCTGTCTTTGCGGCATATTTTCCTGTTCCCCGCTGCCGGTTCTTTCCCGGCCTTCAGCTCTTTCCCGGCCTTCGCTCTTTCCCGGCCTTCACTCTTTCCCGGCCTCCACTTTTTCCCGGCCTTCGCTCTTTCTCGACCTTCGTTTTTTCCCGGCCTCCAGTTCTTTCCCAGACTTCGGCTCTTTTCCACCCTTCAGCGCGGTTCCTTCTCCTCCAAAATCAGCTTCATCCAGCCGCCCACCAAGAAGTCCATAAAGCGGCCCATAGCGGTAATCGCTTTTTCCACATCCTTTTCATGAATGAGCAGATGACGAAAAGCATCAACTACAATGTGGGACAGCCAGTGGAGCATATAGCGGTTGATCCGCTTTCCCGGCAGTACCCCCGCAAGCTTTTCCGCTACCAGAAAATACCTTTTTTCAATCGTCTCCACCACCTCATCCACCACGTTTTCAAACCGGGTGCCCTGGGCTTTTTTGAGCAACAGCAGAAACTCATCTCGGTTCGCGTATAAATGGCGAATCAGTGCGGCAGCAAACTCGTCATGATCACCTTCCAAATGTATATAGGTCTCTGGAATCAGCTCATTTTCCGCTTTAAAATGCTCAAATAGCAGCTGTTCCAACTCCATTAGGGGAGGTTCCACTATGGAGGCAAACAGGTCTTCCTTATCTTTAAAGAAAAAATAAAGCGCCCCTGTCGTCACTCCCGCATCAGCACAGATTTTCCGCAACGAGGCTTTCAGATAACCCTTAGCGGTAAACTCTTGCCTGGCGCTCTCCAGCAGACGCTCGCGCGTCTTCTTATCCTCACCGTCCAAAACAGGCCCTCCCTGCATAACATTGTTATGTATTTATAAAATCACATATTTTTGTTTCTGTCAATCCATTTCATTGATTTTGTTCGTCCGCCTGCACGGCAGAAGGAACAAAGTGTAACCGTAAACTTTAAAATATTTAAGTGCTTTCCGCTTCAGCGGACATGAAGGATGATAACTATGATGAAAATCAACGAACAGATTGCCTTTCTCAGAAAGCAAAAGGGACTTACCCAGGAAGAGCTCGCCAACATTTGTCTTGAAATCGGAGAAGTGGAAAAAATATTGAGAAAGCTGCCGCTGACAGTGCGGGAAGAAGGAGGCACATTCCGCTATCGGCTGGAAGGGTCCGCATGCCACATCCCGCTTCTGCTGTCGTACTTCTATAAATAATTGCCCGAAAGCCCTTCGCATCCTGTATTGCGAAGGGCTTCCTCATGATATTTACCTGTCAGCGCCTGCAATCCGGAGACTACAGGAAACAGCAGTAGTCCAGTATCACATTTCCCTTCTCGTCCGGCGTTGTAAAGCGGGGACATAAACCGTTTTCAAAGGATCTTTCCACCCCGTTTTCATCGACCCCCGGTTCCATTCCGGCATTACGAAGGGCCTGGGGGCATTTACCCATTATCCCGTGCACCTCTTCTTCCCTGCCGTAAATCCAGCAAATCCCCAGATTTGCTTTCGGGAAATCAAGACAGGAAAAGCCCTCCGGAACTTCCGTATTTTCCGGGGTAAACATGCCGATCCAGTATTCCAGAAGCTCTCCGTCCTTACGGCACTCCAAACCCACATATCCCCCGCCGTTTTCCCAAAGCTCCAGAATCTTGCCCGTTCCGCCCATGCTGTTTTCCACTACGTCAAACCAGCCATTGGCAAACCACTCGCCCCAGCCGCTGTAATCGTGATACTTCTTTCCGATAAACCTCATTGCAGGGATCTCTTCCCGAAACACTTTGATAATTTCCGCCATACTTTTTCTCCTTTTTGGGTTTATTTATCTTTAATATGAATAAAGATTCGTTCCGAATATTCCCTGCTGCTTTCCCTGTAGGCTTCAAAATCACAGTCGCCGGGATATATATACCCGCTCTGCGGAATCCATTCCTGCATAATAGAATCCCAGGTTCTGCGTATGGTATTCACAAAGGTATACTTGTCCGCCGGGGGAGTGTCAAAAACTGCATACAGACCGCCATCCACCTTTAACTCCATGGTTCCCGTCAGGTCCCCATGGGCATATTCCGTGAGAATTCCCGCATAATATTCCAGCCTGCCTTCCTCGAAATTCCACACGGAAAATCCATAATCTGTCTGTACATCCCCGCCGGACAATTTTCCGGAAAAGCCTCCGCAATTATATTTATTCCAAAACATTGTAGGATCCATTTCATCACTTTTATAAACCGTGGCGCTGAAGGGCTTTAATTCCATGATTTCAGGCACTGCCAGGATTCCGGATTTCAAATGGAAGCCTTCTTTATCCGGCTTTGCCCTGTGAAGCAGCTTCAGGCTGTTGTCCGCTGCCCGATATTGGGAGGGCAGGATATGATGTTCGGATTGAAATGCCCTGGTAAAATTCTCTTTCGAATTAAACCCATGCTTATATCCGATTCGGGAGATTGGTTCGTCGGTATCCGCAATATCCCGGACACTCTCCGTAATCCTTCTTCTGCGCACATACTCTGCAGGCGTCATCTGAAGGGCTTCCTTAAAAATCCGCAAAAAGTGATATTTGGAATAGCCTGCTGCCCGCGCCAGTTGATCCAGGTTTATATCTTCATATAAGTTTTCTTCCATATACTCCAGGACCTTTTGCAGCGATTTCTCATATTTCATAAGCGGCCCTCTTAAAACCGGTGTACTGATACCAGGATACCATACCGGCCGGCAGTTTCGTTGATATAAATTGCGGACTTCTTTTCATGCAGCTATACCAAATGCCCGATAATTTCTTCAAACGCTGCCATATCCTTCTTGTTGAAATAGAACCGATAGCCGCTTAGCTTCTGAATCCCCATACCGTAGGTGACTTCTTTGTTCAGGGTAACCAGTATGAAGGATGATTTCATAATAAATTTGCCTTCCTCCTGCCTGCGCATGTCCACCACATCCTCCTTGATGTCCATCGTCCAGACGCCATTGCCGTTGTCAGCCATAATTCTTCGATTTGTCATAGTGATCCGCGAATCCTCCATGCCCAGCAAGCCGCCTTCTCCGGTGCCAAAAAGCTTGGGTTTTGTCGCAAAGACCACCTTTTCTCCCGGCTCCAGTTCCACATTAAACTTGTTTTTAATTTCCGGTAAAGTGTTCAGATAATCCGTATTCACGATAAGGCTTCCTCCGTTTCTTTTTTTCTTTTTTCCGCACATTCCAGGCTAAAGTCAATCATCCGCTGCATCTGATGTTTATATATATCATCCAGCCCTCCTTCATAGCCGAAAATAATATCCTGACGGTGCTTCAACAGCTCTGTCTGCATAAAGTCATAGGCCTTCTGATTGTTTTTGATCCTGATAAGGCGTTCTTTATGATCCCTTCCCTTAAAGACCAGCCACGAATCCTTACCGATTGGAATCAACCCCTCCAGCTTGTTGGTGATAACCGTCAGATACACCCACAGCACATTTGACATCAAAATAAAATCCAATCCAAATCTGGCCACAATCACAGCATGGCTGGTGACAAGCAGTCCCTCACACTTCTCACAGGAAGCTGCCTCCCTGTTTATGATATTGAGCTGCAGAGGCGAAAAGGCCTTTAAAAACCTTCTGGTCCTGACGCTGGAAATCAGCCACATTATAGCAAACATTATGGCCGGAAAGATCATCCCCAGCATGGCAAGCTGCAGCCCAAAGGGAAACATGTCCAGAAATATCGTGGCAAATGCCAAAGGGACAAACAGCAGGCATATAAAGGTCAGTATTTTCAGTTTCGTTACTCTTCTGCGGTAAAGATCATACAAAACAGCGTATTCCTTCAACACCCTCATAAAAAATCCCTCCTCTGATAAAAGTATTGCTTTAGATCCTATGTATCCGGCAATAATAGTATAACACGAATTATTTCCAAACAGCAAGGATGTTTGGAATTGACAAGCCGGCTTTGATATTGTATATTGAGTGGAGAAAGCGAAAGGCGGTTTTATACAGTGGGTGTTTGTAATTGCAGAAAGTCCCGTATCCAGGGGCAGTAAGAAAGCAGATATATTGTCTCATGTAAATGGGATTTTTTTGCGTGCAATACAAACTCTTCATGCTTTTTGCAGATAGTCGGCAGACTTGTTTCAGGTCGCCTGTTTGACCGACACCGTATTCGGCTTTTTCAGCAGGGCCGGCTTGTATGGCTTGTATGAATTTGGCAGGGAAATTTCCGTTTCTGGGGAATATCCTGCTTTTTTATTGCCTCTTTGTTACCTTGAACAAGCAAAGCAAAAAGGAGGCATACAATGCAGAAAAGCAGGAAACAATCCAATACCAGCCACAGCACCAGGCTGTCTGATTCCCAAAACTTTATTACCAGTAAAGCATTGATCCAAAGGCTCCTCCGGCTTACCGATATTTGTGAGAATGACACAGTAATTGAAATCGGAACGGGAAAGGGGCATCTGACGGAGGCTCTCTGCAGAAGGAGCGGACATGTCTGTTCCGTGGAGCTTGACCGGAAATTATACGAAAGCTCCAAACTGAAACTGGACGGCTATTCCAATTTAAGTCTGACCCACGGAGACTTTTTAAAGTATTCTCTCCCGGCAAAGGGGGATTACAAGGTGTTTTCCAATATTCCTTATTGCATTACCACGCAAATCCTGGAAAAACTGACAGGCACACCTAATCCGCCAAAGGATATTTGGCTGATTATGGAGAAAGGTGCGGCCAAAAGGTTCACAGGAACGGGAAAGGAAACGAGACAATCCCTGCTGCTCAAGGTAAACTGGGAAATGAAAATCCTGTATCATTTGCACAGGGAGGATTTTCATCCCATGCCTTCTGTGGATTCCGTGCTGGTGCATTTCTCCAGGAAAGCCGTGCCGGATTTAAACAGAGAACAGCTAAAGGATTTTAAATATTTTATTGAGCACTCTCTGAAATACGGGATCTTGGGCAGAAACGGCCTGCTCACAAAACGGCAGGTATCCGTGGCATTAAAGCAGGCAGGGCTTCCCCATGCCCACGAGGACGGCGTGACGCTGTACATCCAGTGGCTTTGCTTATTTCGATGCTGGAAGCAGCGGTAAAAAAATTGGTAAATCTTTCAAACCAGACGCATACCGAATACTCAAAACCCGCACATTTTTACTGATTTATGCTATGGAACACAATTGGGTCCGTAAGTTATACTTATACTGTAACCACCTTCCGCGTGACATAAGACAGCAGAACGGCCATCCATATTTCGCAGGATATGCGGCGGCAGGGTATTTATCCATGCTTTCATTGCAGGACGATGAACGCAAAAATTAATTTCAAGGGAAGGAAAAAATGTTGTATTTGGGTGCAAATATCAGAGAGCACAGAGTGAAGAAGGGGTTGACACAGGAGCAGCTTGCTTATCATTTAGGGGTGTCTTCCCAGACTGTCAGCCGCTGGGAAAACGGAACCACCTATCCGGACATTGTCATGCTGCCGATTTTGGCCGACTATTTTGACATATCCATAGATACGCTGATGGGATATGCAAAAGAATGCGCGGCAGAAGAGCGGGAACAATTTTTCGCTGACATACGGGATCTGGAGATTGTACAAAAAACCGCCAGAATAAGAGAAATGCTGCAAATATATCCAAATGATGTATATTTACAATTCAGCCTTGCAAATACCCTGTATTCCAGCATCAGCCGTCCTGCGGGAAAAAATAACGAAAACGAGGATACCTCAAAAGAAATCAGCCTGCTATGTAACAGAATCCTGCAGTCGGACAAACCCGGAATGCAATGCGGGGCTCTTCGGCTGCTGGCATTACTTGCTGCAAATCGCGACGATACTGCTTCCGCCATGAAATATGTAAATGAATTACCCTCCGTATATTGCGGAAGGGAGGTAATGGCGGAGAGGGTGCTTCACGGCTTAAACTTCAAACAGGCAATCCAAAAAATTTATGAAGTATAGCTTTTTCGGCAAAGACACATGAACCCCGGTGAAAGTTTTTGCAAATAATCGTAATATCTTTCACTATACTGAAAGATTTTCTTGACGACCGTAAAATCTTTCAGTAGAATTTGACACATAGGGAGGACAATATGAAGCATAAAAGATTAAACAGAGACGGCTGGGGATTCCAGTATTACCCCTATTATCAGATGAGGATTGACAATGAAATATTCCACGGGCTTGCATGTCTGATCCGGCTGACAGACGGTGAGGAAAACTACTGGGCGACACCAAAGGCCGGAAGAATACAGGTAACCGGCGCCGGTATGACCTGGCTGGAGCTGATACCGGACCACACAAACAGGGTAATTACCGTCAAGTACTTTCCGGACGGTACCCATGATGCGGAGCGAAAGGCGTATCCCTCGCCTGTAAACGAAACCTACCAGCCCTCCATATGGTATGTAGATATAACGGACGGCATTGAATTTGACGAATACGGAATTGCGGTGTACATAGACAAATATCTGGACGTTATCTTTACGCCGGAGGGCGATATAAAGACAGACGACCGGGATGAACTGGAGGAAGCATACCAATCCGGTGAACTTACTGCCGAACAATATCATTCTGCCCTGAAAGAAGCAGAGCTGATACTTCGGGATCTGTGCTCCGATATTCCCAAAACAAACGCCTGGTGCGCACAAATCAGGCAGATCGTCGAAGATAGAATTGCCGGCGGCGAAGCCGTCAAAAAATGCCGTGAGGTTCTGGAAAGGGAAGACAAGGCATAGTGTCGGATGCACATGGCGCACTCTACTATTCCTCCAGGTAAAGCTGCACCCTGTTATGCAGCTTCCCGGCAGCCTCCTCAAACAGCACCATAAGCTGCCCGACCTGCTCATCGGTCAGGGCAGTACTCTTTACGGTAATTCCCAGGTTGCTGAAAGTCATCTGGTGTAGAACGGCGAATCATTACGAACCTTGTGCAGGAAACAGCATCCAGCCATTAAGGACTTTTGGGCATCCGGACATGAGCCAGATCCTCCGTGTATCCGACATACGAGGCAGCGCCGGTGGCGAATGGACGGAAGTGTTGTGGGTGCGTATATAAGCGGCCAGCAGGGAATTGAGTTCCTCGATGCCGTTGATCTTTGGCGGGTCAAGAGCGTCCAGGAAGCGTGTATGCAGGGTTCTGAAATTGCGCTCCACCTTGCCTTTGCCGGTACCGTCCCGGACAGGGGGCAGGAGGACACAGCCAGCCCCGGCCACGGGGTTGGTCAAAGGGTTTGGGACAAAAACACTGCTTGCGAGGTAATGAAACTGTTACCGCATGACCTTTTCCAATAGTGTTCTATAACTGTCAACCACATCATACACTACTCCATCGCCGGAAATGGCTTTGAAGTGTTCTCTGGCACACTGGATTTTGGACTGCTCGATCAGTCGCAGCTGCATAGAACGCATCGAGCCTTTCGTTTCTGCTACAAAATAAATATGTTTGACGGTTCCCTCATAAAAAGCGATGGCCCAGTCTGGGTTATAATGGCCCACCGGCGTTGCGATATGAAATCCATCCGGCAGTTTCACATAGACTGCCACATTCGTATTCGTATCAAGATCGGCAGCAAAGTCCCGCTCCCCGGTCGAGTCATAAACGATGTGGTCGTACAGGTGCTTTTGAGCTTTCATTGCGTTTACGCCAAGCCTGCCTTTGATAGTCGGATCAGTAAAGACATCTGTGCCGTAATGGTCGTCCAGAACATCATAGGTAATATGCTCAATAACCGCTGTTGCTTTCTCGTCGTTGATGAGAGCTGCGGCTTTGACGATAAACTCCTCCGGGTTCTCCTTAAACTGACTGAATACAGCAGGCTGGATGCCCTTTAGAATGGCAACAAGGGATTTGCGGGTCAGCCCGGTTTCATCAACCAGCTTTCCAATCAGGTCATACTTCACATTGAAATTTGCCGTCATAGTTACACCGTAGCTTGCGGATTCCTCTTTCACAAAAGATGCGCCGGACAACAGTTCTTCTTTGGATCGAATTGTCGCCATTGCTCCGGTTTCTACCTGAAAGTGAATTTGGGAGATGTGCAGTTTACTGTCCAGTGCGGCAATGGCTTTTTGGATTAGTTCCTCCGTATCAAAATCAACAATATAGATAGATTTGGCATTGATCCTTGACCATAGTGCCTTAAATTCCGGCATAGCCAATTTGTCCTCATCCACCTGCAGCTCCACATTGTTGCTGCGGGCGTTTTCCGGCTGCATACTGCGCTCGTCATAAATGGAATCAATGATCGCAAGTACTGAGGCGGCGGAGTCTGCGACTTCTTCCGCTACTTTGATTTCGCCGTTTGCCTTATCTTCATAATATTTGTCAGTCAGCGCGCCCTTGCGGTCGATATAACCATTGACGATCAAACAAAAGTGAATGGCGGAGGCCGTGGCCTGGTCGATGACCTGCTCATTGCCATGCTCGTCTTTGATAACCTTGCCGACGAACAATTCCACTGTTACAGCGCGGGGACGGTCGGCGACCGCTTCGGCCATCTCCGTTTGCAGCCCCTTGGCGAAAGAGTCGTAGCTTTCACTGGCAATGACAGTGAGAATGTTGATGTTATGCACGTCGTTGCCAAGGACATTGGTATCCATTCGCTCGCCGTTCTGGTTGACGCACAGGCGCAGACCGCGCCCCACCTCCTGCCGCTTGCGGACATCGCTGCCGCTCTGCTTCAAGGTGCAAATCTGGAATACATTCGGGTTGTCCCAGCCCTCCCGCAGGGCAGAGTGGGAAAAGATAAACCGCACCGGGGAGCGAACCGGGTCACGGTCCAACAGCAACTCCTTGTTCTTCATAATCAGCTCATAGGCACTCACATCATCAGAGGTCGTTTCCTTACGGCCAACCTTGGAGTTGACCATTTTGCCTTTGCCGTCCACCGAAAAATAACCGGCGTGGGTCTTTGATGCCGAGATAGCCTGCAAGTACCTGAGATACTCATCATCGCCAATGGCAAGCTGCATACTTCCAATAATGTCCTCATACTCCTCCTCAAACATGGCGGCATATTTTCCGTTGACTGGCTGGCCAGCCGCATCATATTCCCGGTAGTTTGCCACTTCGTCAATGAAGAACAGCGAGAGGACTTTGATGCCCTTATAAAACAACTGGCGTTCCCGCTGGATGTGGGAGAGGATGGTTTCCCGTATCTGGATGCGCCGCAGCTGATCTTCGTCTACTGCTCCAATCATATCTCCGGCAAAAATTTTGATGCCATTGATAAACTCTACCGAGTCGTCCCTCCCGTCGATTTGCTTGACCACAAAACCGTTTCTGTATTCCTCCAGTCCACCGGAGTAGTCATAAAGGTTGTCTCCGATTTTGACGATACGGCTCTTTTTCTTCGGAGCACCACTGGCCATCTTTACCTCGAACTGCAAGGTGGCGGTGGGGTCGCTTTTGGAGAGATTGATGCTTTCCAGATAGAGGTAGCTGTCGGTGGCGGTGCTACCACTTTCGGTGATTCCTTTCACCGAGATCTTCTTGACCAATCGCCGGTTATATGCCTCCATAGCATCCAGTCGGAACACCATATTGTAGATGCTGTCGCTCTTATGGGTGGCGGAGTAACGTAGAGTCAGCAATGGGTGAAATTCCTTCAGCCGCTCTCTGGTCTGCTTACCCTCCACCGACTGGGGCTCGTCAATAATCAGAATCGGGTTAGTTTTCGCGATAATATCAATGGGCCGGCGGGAACGAAATTCATCCAGCTTCATGTAAATCCGGCGGGCATCCTTGCCTTTTGCATTGAATGCCTGGGAATTAATAATCATCACATTGATGGAGCTGTCCGACGCAAAACGATCAATCTCCGTCAGTTGGGCGGAGTTGTAGATAAAAAAGCGTATCTTCTTCCCATATTCCTCGGCAAAATGCTCCTGGGTCATCTCAAAGGACTTATACACGCCCTCCCGGATAGCTACGCTGGGTACCACCACGATAAACTTGCTCCAGCCGTAGTGCTTGTTCAGCTCGAACATGGTCTTGATATAGGTGTAGGTCTTGCCCACGCCGGTCTCCATCTCAATGGTGAGGTTGTAGCCATTGGCCCGTCCCTCCAGCTTGTCCGACGGCTTGAGCTGGTTGGCGCGCTGGATTTTGTTCAGCTGCTCCAGAATCCGCTTGTCGGACAGCTCTGGAACGATCCGCTGGTTGCTGAAGCCGGTGAAGTCCCGTTCTTCATTCACGCCGATCTGATAATTTCCGCTGCCTCTGTCCATCATATAGGTGGGGGTCAGATAGGGCTGTCCGGCAAAGACATCCACAACGGCCCTGGCTGCATCGGCCTGGAATTTTTGGTGTCTGTACTGTATCTTCATGACTCCTCACCTCCCGTCTCCTCGGCAATCCATTCCTTGAGCTTTTTCTGAAGTTCCTTTTTGTCCGGCAAATAAAGCTGGTATTCTGACGCATAGATGTTGGAATTCTCCGGCAAAGTGATCTCTACCAGAGCGTCATCTTTTTCTTTGCAAAGCAGAATGCCGATGGTCGGATTTTCGTCCGGCAGCTTTTCGTATCGGTCATAGTAATGCACATACATCAGCATTTGCCCCAAGTCCTGATGAGTCAGCTTGTCAATTTTCAAATCGATCAGCACATAGCAGCGGAGCAGACGGTTATAAAAAACAAGGTCCACATAGAAATTTTCTTCCCGGTAAGTGAACCGTTTCTGTCTGGCCTCAAACAGGTATCCCTTTCCGAGTTCCAACAAAAACTTTTGGAGTTTGTTGATGATCGCTGTCTCTAAATCAGATTCCACATATTTTGCTTTTTCGTCCAGACCAAGAAACTCCAGCACCGTTGGCTGCTTCACGATGTCCTGCGGCCTGGCGACAATATTCCCCTCTGACGCAAGGCGCAGAACTTCGCCCTTTTCCCGGCTGAGCACAAGCCGTTCGTAGAGGCTGGAGTTATACTGCCGCTGCAAGGTGCGGATGCTCCATCCTGACTGTGCGGCTTCAATTTCATAAAATTTCCGCTCGTTCTCGTCCTTGATGCGCATTAACAGCAGATAATGCGACCAAGGAAGTGTGAACGGCAGAGTTTCCTCAAAAAGGCGAAACACTGTTTCGGATTTTTCCACCGCAAATTTCCGAAACAGTGTCTCGGAAATTTGCATGGTACCGTAAAAAAATTGTTTCTACCTGTATTAATCACTATTACCCGTTTTCACAGATGAAATTCCCGGGGAAAAGGATAGCCTTCGCGTCTGCATAGGGACTGCCGGAAGAACCAGGGGAATCCCGCAGCCAGACAGCAAAAGGGCTGCTGCCAGCATGGCTAAAAGAATTACTATTGTAGGTATTCCACATCGCGATCGCAAATATGAACATTCTTCATTCCTTTTTCCCGGCAGAAATGCCAATGAAAGGGAACGGTAAGTAATTCCCCTTTAAATGATTCATTCAAAAAGGAGCCGTCAAAGGCTCCTTTTCGAGGATAAAATTCTACATACATCGTCAAGACTGGTTTGTCCGGAGATTACATGGATGTCGTGCGGCTCCGTGTCAAAACTGCCATGATTTCTTTCCAGCATGTCCGCTACCGGTGCCGGCAGGTTACCGTGCATCCGCCCGGCAAATCGTGTTTTTATGATCTCCAGATCTGCCGTCACCAAAATACGAATACTTCCATCCGGCAATAAAGGCAAGTGCTCCTTTT
>CAJTKW010000031.1:0-5026 GCA_910577035.1 uncultured Acetatifactor sp. | reverse complement strand
ATAATAATACCGTCTCAGGATCAGCTCCTTTTCCGAAATTACATAAATGATATTTTCACCGTTGACGGCTTCACACAGCCTTTTACGGAAAGACTGCTTTGCCGCGGCTTCGTTTTTTTCCAGGCGAAGATAATCTTTGCCCGTATAAACCTGTGCATTGATACTCTCTTTCAATTTGTCTGCAAGGGTGGATTTGCCCGTACAGCTCTCACCAAAAATTCCAATAACCATTATTATCTGCCCCTGTCAATCTTAATTTATTCGCCCATATTCTATACCGTTTCTGCCTAAACGCCGTTCACTGACCAAGTCACGGCGGATAGTGCAGAAACATTCTTCCCCGCCTTTTCATGATAAGCTTTCCGCCTGCAGAGATTTGCTCAGCTTTTTGTAAGGAAAAAAACGTTTCTTGGCAGAATCGTCCTCTCTACAGACCCGCTCCGCAACAGAGAGTATCGTCCGAAAAATCTCATGATCCGGCTTGGCCCTCAGATGAAGCAGGCACGGAATCCGGCTCATTGCCCGCGGAAATGAAGCACCTGACAGCATCAAAGGAATACACATCCGGTATTGCCTCCCTGCCGAAGGTTTTCACCGCCATGCGGTACATGGCTCTGGCATGGATACGGTCGTGCCAGATAAAGCGGCGCAGTACCTTCCGCAACGTCCAGCATTCGCCATAACTGCCCTCAAACACCCTGTTATCCAAAAAGTCCGGCTTTTGCTCCAACACCTCAAATCCCCGGCGACGACAGTCAATGATTGTCCCTTCATTATCCGCCTCCACCCCGATCTCTCCGAAATAGTATTCGTTTACATTCCTGGTGTGCCGGTACATTTCCTCAGCCGTCCGCGGAACCTGTCCGTAAAAGGTCCTTCTCATGGGCGCATTACTTTTCAAACGATCCGGGACAGACTGGTACTGCGCATAAAAATCTGCTGCTGACTTCAGTGCAAGGGCTTTCTGTTCCTGATACTCTTCCATGGAAAGCGGTTCCCTTTCTGCGGTAAACAGCACGTCAGAATCTGCATCGCAGACATCCAGACCGCAGGCGGCATCCTGCACAATTTCCACCGACAATTCGTCAGGGACGGCTTCTCCTTTCCACGCCAGATAGGAACGGGCTTCCCTCTCCATCTTTTCCACAGCGGCGTCCCGGTTTTCTCCCCGGGTGTAAGCACCGGGAAGATTCACTGCATAAAGCAGGGTATCATTGCCGTTATGCTCCCAGACACATTTTATTATCATTGCTTCCTGCCTCCTCTCTTCTTTCTGTTCCAACAGATTATACAGTCTTGTGTGAATCCTTATTTCCGCCGCCTGTACACCTTTGTTCCGAAGCCCGGCAGATCCTCCGATGCCTCCCCGTAAATCTGCTGCCACTGATCCGGAATTTCGTTCCACGCCACGGCAAACGGGTTAAAATTCTGTATGAAAAGATATTCCGTCTGCTCATTCTCCCGGGTGCTCACCTCCAACCCTTCCGGCAGATCCTTCCATACAAGCTCGATTCCGGCATCTAAAGCAGCCCTGCGGCACAGATCTCCGTATAAATCCTCCTCGAAATCCGCGCACACATAATACGCCCTTCCCCTTCCGTATCCGTGCGCCGTCAACGCCGGCTTACCCGCATAAAAATCACTGCCATAGGTAAGTACTGCCTTCGCTCCCTTCAGCTCCACCAGGTCGCACAGAAGGCTGCACCGATATTCCCTCCTCAGGCCCAGGGAATTCCCGGGCACTGCAGCCCCGCTGTTACTCTCCCAGTCATACAGGCCGTCAATCTCCGCACTCCTGAGACCACAGACCTCCATCAGCCCATAAGGCGTGCCGCCCAGGCAGCACAAGTCCGTATCGTCCACAATCCCCGACCAATAAGTGAGGATCAGACAGCCGCCCTGCTCCACATATTTTTTCAGCTTTTCCTCAAATCCCCGGCGGAACATGTAACCCATGGGCACCGCCACCACAGAATACTGATCCAGCTCCTGTTCCATATCCGGCAGATCCACGTTCAGCCCCAGCCTGCGGAAGGCCCTGTGAAGCTTAGTCACGGTCTCCTGATACTGCAATCCCTTATTGCGGGGGCCCTGGGCATCCTCCATGGCCCATCGGTTCTCCCAGTCATAGATCACCGCCACCGGGGCCTTTACCTGACTGCCTGCAAGCTGGGAAAGCTGTTCCAGCGCCTCCCCCACCTGGGATACTTCCCGGAATACCCTGGTGTCCTCCCCGCCGTAGTGGTCGATCACTGCCCCGTGGAACTTTTCATTGGCCCCTCTGCTTTGACGCATCTGGAAATACTGCACGCTGTCCGAACCGTGGGCCACTGCCTGCAGGGAAGCCGCCAGAAGCATCCCCGGCTTCTTAAGCTTGCTGACGCTCTGCCAGTTGGTGGAGGACGGGCAGGACTCCATCAGCAGGAAAGGCTTCCTGCAGATACCACGGATAATATCATAATAAACTCCTGTCTCCGCGGCAGTTTCCGGTTCCGGCCCCTTGTGCCACAGGGGATAATTGTCCCAGGACGCCGTATCCAGCACCTCTGCAAATTTATGATAATTCAGCCCTCCGTAGAAATACATCATATTGGTAGTTACAGGCAGGGCAGAGCCGCCGTCCCGGATCGCCTGCACCTCCGCCTGCACGAAATCCACAGTCTGATCCGTCACAAACCGCCTCCAGTCCAGCTTCAGGCCGTGAAGGTCACGTTCACCGATGGGAGACGGGCTCTCTATCTGCTCAAAGGACTGATACCGATGGCTCCAAAAGGTGGTAGCCCAGGCCCGGTTCAACGCTTCTATGGTTCCATATCTCTGCTTCAGCCAGCCACGGAACGCATTCTGGCAAAGCTCACAGTGGCAGTCGCCGCCAAGCTCATTGGATATATGCCACCCCAGTACCCCGGGGCGGGAACCGAAGCGTTCCGCCAGCTTTTTGTTGATAATGCCTACCTTTTCCCGATATACGGGAGAGGTATAGCAATGATTATGGCGTCCGCCAAAGAGATTCCGCCTTCTGTCCGCCTCCACCCTGAGTACCTCAGGATATTTGTCTGACAGCCATTTGGGCCGGGCTCCGGAAGGCGTGGATAAAATGACATTGATGTCATTATCTTGAAGCCGATTGATTATATCCTCCAGCCAGCCGAAATCAAATTTTCCTTCCTCCGGCTCCAGAATGGACCAGGAGAAAATTCCCAGCGATACCTCATTGATTTTTGCCTTTTTGAAAAGCCGGATGTCCTCTTCTAAAATCTCCGGGCTGTCCAGCCACTGCTCCGGGTTATAGTCCCCTCCGTGTATTAATCTATTTGTTGTAAAATTTCCCATGCCCTGTACCCTTTCTTTATCTGTTTTTGCACTGGCCTCCATCCGTCCCCGCCGCCTCAAGGCTCTCCCTGGCGGCAGTCCTTTCCACGCTGTTCTCGGCCAAATGATCTATATTCTTTTCCACCTGCCCAAATACATTTTCGTCCTCTGCTCCCAAGCCTATACCTCCATCTCATACAGTGCCATCGAGCTTCCGCCCGGACAGTCAATAATGTCTACAATCTTATATCCGGCCTGCAGATAGATTTTTCTGACTCTTTTTTCATCCAGGCCGGTGTCCAGACGGATATACCTGACTCCACGCTTCATACACTCTGCCCTGATTGCTTGTGTAACAAGTTTCGTCATACCCATCCCTGCAAATTTACGGCACACGCAGAACTTGTGCAGATAAGCCGCCTCATATTCCGGCGCCTGAGGCCAATAGGCCGAATCCGCCCATTGCAGAATAAAGGCACAGGCAATTTCACCGGCCATGGTTCCAATGCAGAAATTCTCCGGCCGGACATCAGCCGTAAGCAATTCTTCCGGCGTCAGCCAGGCATCGGGCCATACCCTGTATCCCTGCTCACGCCCCCATGCGGCAACCTCCCGCATAACGGAAATCGCCGTATCCATCCTGTCAAATTGTAGCTCAATATTTTTCATCCTGCTGCCCCCACCACCAGTCATAGCCCTTCTGCCCAAACCTTCCCGTCAGCATACATTCGTTTCTCCCGATGCCAGACCTCGCATACCCCTGTTTCACGTTAACCTCCATGATTCTGCTCCACAGGCTGTAAGCGGTATAGCTCATGGGCATTTTTCCATACCGCCTGCCGCAAGGTTTCTTCATCCACGCCCTTGACTTCCGCCAGGGCGGAAACCACATAAGGGAGGTTCAGCGAACTGTTCCGCTTCCCCCGGTTCGGCACCGGTGCCAGATAGGGACAATCTGTCTCCAGAACAATGCGCTCCAGCGGAATATACTCCGCTGCCTCCTTCAGCTTTCTGGAGTTCTTAAAGGTCAGCACTCCGCCGATACCGAAATAAAAACCCATATCCAGAAAGGTCTTTGCCATCTCCCGGGTATAAGAATAGCAGTGTATGACGCCGCCGATTTCCTCCGCCTTTTCCTCTCTCAGTATTTCTGCCGTGTCCCTTGCCGCATCCCTGGAATGGATAATTACCGGCTTCTTCACCTCTCTGGCCAGATTTAACTGCCGCCTGAACCATTTCTGCTGAATCTCCCTCGACGGTTCGTCCCAATAATAATCCAGGCCGATCTCCCCCACAGCCACACATTTAGGGGCTCCATACTGCCGGCTCAGCCAGGCAAAGGATTCCTCGTCCAGTTCCCCGCTGTCACTGGGATGAATGCCAACGGCCCCGTAGATAAAATCATATTTTCCCGTCAGCGCAAGCGTCTTCCTGCAGGACTCAAGACTGGAGCCTACATTCACCACTTTGGCAATGCCGTTTTTCGGCAGGGCCTCCAGCAGGGCTTCCCGATCCTGGTCAAAAGCATCGTCATCATAATGGGCATGTGTATCAAAAATATTTGTCATAGTATTCCTCTTCCCACACTAACCTTCATGTCGCAGCTTCGCTGCGACTCACAATCCCAAGGCCAACAAGCTGGCCTATGAAGAATGCCGTATTTCAGGCATTCTTCGGTGTGAAGCTTTAGAAGTTCCAAGTCAGCTTGCTGACT
>CAJTKW010000030.1:28347-51345 GCA_910577035.1 uncultured Acetatifactor sp. | reverse complement strand
GCATCTACAAAAGATTGCTGGATCATTTCAAAATATAAACTTCAAAACTCCGGAGCGACACTTGACACAAATCGAATAATATGGTTCACTTTAATTAACAAAAAGGGCTTTCAGGAGGAATCGGGATGCGGAGAAAGTATCTTTCAGCACTATGGAAATGCTTTTTATCGGCAGCTGTGTTTTTGTGTTTTACAGGCTGCGGCAGGCAGGAATCAACTACACCGCCTGGTGATTCAGAAAGCATTCAAACAGAATCCTCAGAGAATTCCATGCAGGGAGAAACACAGCAGGGAGAAACCCGGCAGGAAAATAAAGAACCCTCTGCAGAACGGCAGCCGGACGATGTGGAACCGGACTGCCAGCCCGGGCAGGAAGGGATACTTTCCACAGAAAGGACAACGGCGACGTTTGAAGCGGGATCTTTTTGGGAATTAAATATCGTGGTGGGAGACGACTGCATCTATGGTTTTGGCAGACGGCAGAAAGGAGAAAAAAGCATACTGTTTCAGGTCGGGGCTGAAGACGGCATTGTCCGGGACTTTGAAGTGGAGCTGGAACCGGAGATAAGCGTACGTGCCGCCTGTACAGACAGTTCAGGAAATCTGCATATGCTGCTGTTTCAACGGGGCGATTCGGAATGGATGGAAATTCTTACATTGGACAAATCCGGGCAGACGATAAGCAGAATTGATGTCTCGGAAGAAGGAATTGACAGTTTCGACTTATGTATGACGATAGGGGCGGATGGCAGCTATTATATTTCTTACCTACATGGTGAAGAGAGCAGCATCCTGGTGTTGGATGGTAATGGCAGCCGGAAGGAAGCTTTCAGCCTTGACGTGCGGCTTGTGGGACTGGGAACAGGCAGGAGCGGTCAGATATATGGTATGGTTTATAGCCAGGGCGGTCAATATTTGGCAATGCTGACGGAGAAGGGGGAAATAGAAGCCTGCCTGAAGGGAGAATTTCCGGATATGCCGAAAATTAATTGTCTGCAGCCTGGTGTTCGGTGTGAGCTGTTGCTGGGGAATGGGACATATGGCGCCTGGACATATGAAGCGGGATGCCTGGAACAGGCGGTGACGGCAGAGGAAATGCCTTTTAAGGGGCAGGATGTGGCGGCGTTTGGCTTTTTAAATGACGGCAGGCTGTGTATAACGGGATACAGGGACGGAGTATATACAATTGAGTGCCTGCCCGGGGAAAGGGAAAAATGAGAAAACTGAGAAAGCTGCCGTTATTGTGGGGATTGATTCTTTTGCTTTGTTCCTGCAGCCCGGGGGAGGAAAGCACTTCGAGGAAAACCGTTTCTTTGACGCTTGTTTCCTTTGGGAGGAGTCGTGAGCTGACGGAACAGGTGAACCTGTTCAACGAGACCCATGAAGGATACCGGATAGATATAGAAATATACGAGCTGGATGACGTTGATAAGGACGACCGGATCGAGAGACTGCAAAGGGAGATTGCAGCAGGCAGGGGACCTGATCTTATCAACTACGGATCTCATTATGCGTCAAACTATTGCCTGGGTTATTACACGGAAAATCTGCTGAATTATCTGCCGGAGGACTGGCAATCCATTTATTATTCAAATATCCTGGAATCTTTCTTTGTGAACGGAGGGCTGTATGCCATACCCGTAGGCTTTTCACTGAGTACGTTTGCCGGGAGGAAGGACATGCTGGGTAACCGGCAGAGCTGGAGCATACAGGAAATGATGCGGATTTACATGGAGCGGGAAGAGGGCGTTATCCTATACCCGGGTGAGACCAAAGTGGATGTACTCGGGCAGATATTAAGCAACAATATGGAGTCCTTTATTGAGTGGGAAGAGGGGGAATGCAGCTTCGACAGCGAAGAGTTCCGGGACATTCTTGTCTTTTCCAATACTTTCCCGGATATGCTGCGGATTACAGAGGATTATAGCCCAAAGACACTGTTTGCAGAGGGGAAAACCCTCTTGTATCCCAATTCTATCAGTGATATTTATGATATTTGCGGGGCAGGCAGGGTTTTGACCACAGACGGGGTGGTTTATGTGGGTTTCCCGGTCAGTGAAGGGTATGGGACGGTGATACAGCCTTCCTCGCTGGTCCTGGCAATCAGCGCTAATTCCAGGCATAAGGATATTTCATGGGAATTCATTGCACAGTTTTTGGCTTCGGGCTACCAGGACGAAAAGCTGAGCCGCTGCCTGCCGTTGAGGAGGGACACAATGGAGCATCTGCTGGAAGAGGCAGGAAACATGGATTATACTGTTGATGCAGACGGAAAGGAAATACCCCTGGTAAAATCGGAAATTGGCTTTGAGGGAGAAGAATCAATTAAAATCTATCGTATGGAAGAAGAGGAAAAGGAGCAGCTTCTGCGATTGATAGATACCGCAGGGTTAAACGGCGCCATTGATTACACCCTTTACTATATCGTGCTGGAAGAGGCCAAGAGCTATTTTGCCGGGGATAAGTCATTGGAGGAAGTCGTTGACATGATACAACGGAGGGCGTCACTGTATGTCGCGGAGCGGCAGTAAATGACAGCACGGACGCCCGACATGAAATAAGATATTTCAACCAGGAGTTTCACTTCATTATCTTGTAGTTTCCCTTTTACAAAGTACAAAATCTATGATATAATGGGCACAGAGAAAAACAAGCGACGCGAAGCGGCATTTGTTTTTCCTGTGCCCATTAACGAAAGAATCAAATCTGCCATGCAGATTTCAAGCGCGTAAGCGCGGCAGACGCGGCAGCGTCTGGATTCTAGAGTAGACTTGCGGGAAACAGAAAAACAAGGAGAACTTTTCCGATGGCAAAGACAGGTAATTACGATGCCTCCAGCATCACCGTCCTGGAAGGGCTGGAGGCGGTACGGAAGCGTCCCGGCATGTATATCGGCAGCGTTTCCACAAAGGGTCTGAACCACCTGATTTATGAGATCGTTGACAATTCCGTGGACGAGCATCTGGCGGGATTCTGCGATACCATCAAGGTAACGCTGGAAGCGGACGGTTCGGCCACGGTGACAGACAACGGCAGGGGAATCCCCGTAGGTATGCATGAAAAGGGCATCAGCGCGGAGAGACTGGTTTTCACTACCTTACATGCCGGAGGCAAATTTGATAATACAGCATACAAGACCAGCGGCGGCCTGCACGGAGTAGGATCCTCGGTGGTCAATGCGTTGTCCACAAGATTGACCGTTACGGTCAAGACCGGGGGCTGTATTTACGAAGACAAATACGAAAGGGGCAACCCGGTGACCGAGCTGGTCAACGGCCTTCTGCCGGTGAAAGGGAAGACCCGGGAATCGGGAACCACTATTAATTTCCTCCCTGACGATACTATTTTTGATAAAACCCGTTTTAAGGAGGATGAGGTAAAAAGCCGGCTGCACGAAACGGCCTATCTGAATCCGAATTTGACAATCCAGTTTTCCGATCTGCGGGGAGCAGCGCCGGAGCATGTCATCTTCCACGAGCCGGAAGGAATTACCGGCTTCATCAAGGACATGAATAAGAATCAGGAACCTGTCCACGACGTGATCTATTTCCAGGGAGAAAGCGAAGGCATTTCCGTGGAGGTGGCTTTCCAGTATATTAACGAGTTTCATGAAAATGTGCTGGGCTTCTGCAATAATATCTACAACTCCGAGGGCGGCACCCATCTCACGGGCTTTAAGACCATGTTCACCAACGTGATTAACAATTACGCCAGGGAACTGGGCATTTTAAAGGAAAAGGATGTGAACTTTACCGGTGCCGACGTGCGTAACGGCATGACGGCCGTAATTTCCATCAAGCATCCGGATCCCCGTTTTGAGGGCCAGACCAAGACCAAGCTGGACAATCAGGATGCGTCAAAGGTAGTCAGCAAGGTGACGGGAGACGAGATTACCCGTTTTTTTGACCGCAATCTGGAGGTTCTGAAGAATATTATCGCCTGCGCGGAAAAGGCCGCAAAGATCCGTAAGACAGAGGAACGGGCCAAGACCAACATGCTGACCAAGCAGAAATTTTCCTTTGATTCCAACGGCAAGCTGGCAAACTGTGAGTCCAGGGACGCTTCCCGGTGCGAGATATTTATCGTGGAGGGAGATTCCGCCGGCGGCAGTGCCAAAATGGCGCGAAACCGGATGTATCAGGCCATCCTGCCCATTCGCGGCAAGATTCTGAATGTGGAGAAGGCAAGCATTGACAAGGTTCTTGGCAATGCCGAGATCAAAACCATGATAAATGCTTTCGGCTGCGGCTTTTCGGAAGGATACGGAAACGATTTTGATATTTCAAAGCTTCGTTACGACAAGATCGTCATCATGGCGGATGCGGATGTGGACGGAGCACACATTTCCAATCTGCTGCTGACCCTGTTTTACCGCTTCATGCCCCAGCTGATCTTTGAGGGACATGTGTATATTGCCATGCCGCCCCTGTATAAGGCCATGCCTTCCAAGGGAGCGGAGGAATACTTATACGATGATAAGGCTCTGGAGAAATACAGAAAGACCCACAAGGGACCGTTTACCCTGCAGCGGTATAAGGGCCTGGGGGAGATGGACGCAGACCAACTGTGGGAGACCACCTTGAACCCGGAAACCCGCCGCATGAAGCTGGTGGAGATCGAGGATGCCCGCATGGCTTCCGAGATCACGGAGCTTCTGATGGGCACGGAGGTACCGCCCCGGAAGGCTTTTATTTACGACCACGCAACGGATGCGGAATTGGACTATAACGCCTGAAGGCGGCAGGAACAGAAAGGCTGTAAACAAATATCATGGAAGACAACAGCAGGATTATTAAAACAGAATACTCCGAAGAGATGCAGAAGTCTTTTATCGACTATGCCATGAGCGTGATTATTGCCAGAGCCCTGCCGGACGTGCGGGACGGGTTAAAGCCGGTACAGCGCCGCACGCTTTATGATATGTACGAGCTGGGCATCCGCTATGACAGGCCTTACAGGAAGAGTGCCAGAATCGTGGGCGATACCATGGGTAAATATCACCCTCACGGCGACAGCTCCATTTACGATGCCCTGGTGGTCATGAGCCAGGATTTCAAGAAAGGGATGCCGCTGATCGACGGCCATGGCAATTTCGGCAATATTGAGGGAGACGGCGCCGCGGCTATGCGTTACACCGAAGCCAGATTGCAAAAGGTAACCCAGGAAGCTTTCCTGTCGGATCTGGATAAGGATGTTGTGGATTTTATGCCCAATTTCGACGAGACGGAAAAGGAGCCCACGGTTCTCCCCGCCAAAATCCCAAATTTCCTGGTTAACGGTTCCGAGGGCATTGCCGTAGGCATGACCACCAGCACGCCGCCTCACAATCTGGCGGAGGTGATCGATGCCGTGAAGGCCTATATGCAGGATGAAACCATCAGCACCGCAGAATTGATGCGATATATCAAGGGGCCGGATTTCCCTACCGGCGGCATTGTTATCAATAAGGATGACCTGCCTGAAATCTATGAGACCGGCACCGGCAGGATCAAGGTTCGGGGCAGGGTGGAATATGAAAGGCTCAAAGGCGGGAAAACCAACGTTGTCATTACGGAAATCCCCTACCCGATGATCGGCATGAATATATCAAAATTCCTGCAGGATGTGGCGGCCCTGTCCGAGACGAAAAAGACTCTGGATATTGTGGATATTTCCAACCAGTCCTCCAAGGAGGGCATCCGCATTGTCATTGAGCTGCGCAAGGATGCAGACCCGGAGAACTTTGTCAACCTTTTATATAAAAAGACCCGCCTGGAAGATACCTTTGGCGTAAATATGCTGGCAATCTGCAACGGCAGGCCGGAAACCATGGGCCTGAAGGCAATTTTAAAGGCAAGCGTGGACTTTCAGTTCCAGGTGGCCACCCGTAAATATACCAATCTTCTGGAACACGAGCTGGAGAGAAAAGAGGTGCAGGAGGGCCTGATTAAGGCCTGCAATGTCATTGACCTGATTATTGAGATCCTGCGGGGCTCCCGGGACCGGGCCATGGCCAAGGCCTGCCTGACGGAGGGAAAGATTGACGGTATTAAATTCAAGTCCAGGGAATCCAAAATCATGGCGACCCAGCTTATGTTTACGGAGAAGCAGGCAAACGCTATCCTGGATATGCGTCTGTACAAGCTGATTGGCCTGGAGCTGGAGGCACTGATTAACGAGCATGAGGAGACCATGGCCAATATTTACCGCTACGAGGATATTCTGGAGCGCAGGGATTCCATGGCCCAGGTCATTATGAACGAGCTGGACGAGTATAAGAAGGCCTACGGCCGGAAGCGCAGGACAGTGATTGAGAACGCAGGGGAGGCAGTTTATAAAGAGAAAGAGGTGGAAGAGACGGAGGTGGTCTTTCTTATGGACCGCTTCGGCTATGCCAAGACGGTGGACTCTGCCACCTACGAACGCAACCGGGAGGCGGCGGACAATGAGAACCGCTTTGTGTTCCCCTGCAAAAACACAGGCAAGGTATGTCTTTTTACCAATACGGGCCAGCTCCATACCATCAAGGTGATGGACCTTCCCTACGGAAAATTCCGGGACAAGGGAACGCCTATCGACAACGTGAGCAATTTCAATTCCGAGAAGGAAAGTATAGTTTATATTACCAGCCAGACCGAGCTGAATCTGCGTCAGGTGGTCTTTGTGACGGCCAATGCCAACTGCAAGCTGGTGGACGGCGGGGAGTTTGACGTTTCCAAGCGCACCGTGGCCGCCACAAAGCTGGAGGACGGCGATACCGTGGTCAGCGTGATGGCCGTTCTGGACCAGCGGAATATCATTCTGCAGACCAAAGAAGGTTTCTTCCTGCGGTTTCCCATCGGGGAAATTCCGGAAAAGAAAAAAGGGGCCGTCGGTGTCAGGGGCATGAAGCTGTCCGCCCGGGATGCCGTAGAACGGGTGTATTATACCCAAAACGGTGTTGAGGCCTCTATTGAGTACAAAGAGAAACAGCTTGTCTTAAACAGCCTGAAGGCCGCCAGGAGAGATACAAAGGGTACAAAGATCCGGGTATAAGCCCGGGCGGCAGTACTGAGGCAGACCCGGGACAGGCTTTGGGGCCGGGATATAAGGCTTTGGGGCCGGTAAAATTCATTTCAGAATCGAGGAGCAGTCATGCGTGTAATTGCAGGAACGGCCGGAAGCCTTCCGCTGAAGGCGCCGGAGGGTCTGGATACCAGGCCTACCACCGACAGAATCAAGGAAACATTGTTCAATATGCTGCAGCCCGATATTCCCGGTGCGGTATTTGTGGATCTTTTCAGCGGAAGCGGTGCCATTGGTATTGAGGCTTTGAGCAGGGGCGCGGCAAAAGCATATTTTGTTGACAATATGCCAAAGGCTGTGGCCTGTATTCAACAAAATCTTACATTTACGAAAACAGAGAATCGTGCTATAGTATTAAAACAGGATGTTTGTGCGGCGCTGCACGGAATCCGGGAGAAAGAGGCGGACATCATTTTCATGGATCCTCCTTATGGCTGTGACCAGGAGAAAAATGCACTGGCTGTTCTTGCGGAAATGGCATATGTTACACAGGATACCCGGATTATCGTGGAAACATCCTTAAAGACAGACTTCTCTTATCTGGAAGAACTGGGTTTTTACATGGAAAAGGATAAACGATATAAGACGAACAGGCATGTTTTCCTGAGACGGAAAGCGGCATCACAGACAGAAAATATTATCTGAGGCAGGCAAGGGGTATGAAAAAGGCTGTTTATCCGGGAAGCTTTGATCCCATGACATACGGACATCTGGATATTATTCACAGGGCGGCGGAAGTGTTCGATCTGCTGATTGTCAGTGTTTTGAACAATAAAGAGAAGACACCGTTGTTTTCTGTGGAGGAACGTGTTAAGATATTAAGGGAAGCCACGAAGGATCTGCCAAACGTGCAGATTGACAGCTTCAGCGGCCTGCTGATCGATTACGCGGCGGAAAAGGACATCCATGTGGCTGTCAGAGGGCTGCGGGCAATTACCGACTTTGAATATGAACTGCAGATCGCCCAGACCAACCGCAAGTTTTCCGAGGGAAGGCTGGACACCATGTTTCTGACCACCAGTCTGGAATATGCTTACCTCAGCTCCTCCACAGTCAAGGAGATCGCCAGCTTCGGCGGAAATATCAGCCGCTGCGTTCCCGGATTTGTGGCTGACCTGATATATGAAAAATACCGGATAAAAACAAGGAGTAACGCCCATGAGCAGCAGAATAGAGCAGATAATAGATGAACTGGAGGAATATGTCGAGAGCTGTAAGCCCAAGTTCATGTCGAATTCGGAAATTATCGTCAATAAAGATGATATAGACGAACTGATCCGGGAGCTGCGAATGAAAACTCCCGATGAAATCAAGCGCTATCAGAAAATTATCAGCAATCAGGAAGCCATCCTGAACGACGCCAGGACCAAGGCCAAGAAGCTGATCGATGACGCTACGATCCAGACCAACGAGCTCATCAGTGAGCATGAAATCATGCAGCAGGCATACGCCCGGGCCAACGAGGTGGTGAGCATGGCATCCCAGCAGGCCCAGGAGATTCTGGACAAAGCCACCATTGAAGCCAATGAGCTTCGTATGTATGCTGCCCAGTATACGGAAGACCGACTGGCGGATCTGGAGAATATTATCGTTTCCGCCATCAATGCCTCCAATACCAACTATCAGAACCTGCTTGGCTCCCTGAATCAATACAAGGATCTGATCCAGTCCAACCGCCAGGCCATGCACCCTGCGGAGGAAGACTTCGGAGAACAGTAGTATGAAAGTCTTCCGTATTTTACATGTCGCCATGGAACCGGTTTCCCGGGAGTGTACCAGCTTCCCTGAGAACCGGTTTCCGTTTTAAAGGAACCGTTAAAAGAGAAAGGATTATTTATGAGGTTTCATGGAATGCTTTCGGGGATACTGGTATTTTCCCTGCTTTTTTTCTTTTTGCCGGACACCTGTGCCCACGTCCTGGCGGCAGGACGGCTGCAGCCGGTGGACGGAGTTCCCGTTATCGTCATTGATCCCGGCCATGGCGGCGAGAATCTGGGAACTCAGGCCGGAGGGATCTGGGATGAGAAATATATGGATATGGTCACGGCCCAGGCACTGTATGACGAGCTGAGCTTGTATGACGACGTGGAGGTTTACCTGACCCGCACCAATGACGTGGATGTATCCTTTCAGGAACGGGCGGCGTTTGCCCGGAGCGTGAATGCCGATTTTCTGTTCAGCATTCATTATAACGCGTCCGAGACCCATGAGCTGTTCGGTTCCGAGGTCTGGGTACCGCTTACTGCCCCTTTTAACAATTACGGCTACCAGGCAGGATATGAGCTGCTTCAGGGGATGCAGGAGAGGGGGCTGCTGGTCAGGGGAATCAAGACCCGGGAGGGGGAGCGGGGGGAATACTATGCCATTATCCGCGAGACCGTAGCCCTGGGCATTCCGGCCGCCATCATAGAGCACTGCCATGTGGACGAGGACAGGGACAAGGGTTATTGCGCCAGCGAGGAGGACCTTGTCCGTTTCGGCAAAGAAGACGCTGCTGCCATAGCCCGGTATTTCGGCCTGAAAAGCACTGCCCTGCAGGTGGACTATTCGGACTATCCCCTTGTGGAGGCGGGGGGTGCCAATCCCGTCCCTTCCACCCTGCGGGACGAGACGCCCCCCGATGTCTGCCGGATTGAGTTCCTTTCGGCGGATTATGAGACAGGGGTCCTGTCCTTTACCCTCTCTGCGGCAGATTATGATTCCCCGCTTTTATATTATACATACAGCCTGGACGGAGGCCGGACATACAGTGAACGGAATGCCTGGCCCGGGAGTGATGTCCTTTCGGGAAAATATGAAGACACCTTTACCCTGAATCTCGTTGTCCCTTCCGGCACAAAGCCATCCGTCATTGTGCGGGCCTATAATATGTTTGACCCTTATACCGAGAGCAACCGGTATGACAGCGCGATTACCTTTTCTTATGGGCAGGATGCCCCGACTGAGGACGGTGGTCCCTCCTCGGCCGGGGAAGGGGAGGTTCCCGGAACCGGGACTTCTCCGGATGCGGATACCCGGGATCCGGCTTCGTCAGGTACCGGTACACAGGATCCGGCTTCACCGGGCACAGATACCCGGGATCCGGCGGCAAAGCCGGTATCCGGCAGTGCCGTGGCGGGAGAAAAGCAGGTCAGCTTTGTTACCTTCCTGGAGATATGCCTGGTGATCGTGATTTTCCTCTTTATCATCCTGCTGGTCTCCCAGGGGATTGCCTATCATAATCGAAAAAGGCGCAGACGCCGGGGACGGCGGGAGCTTCAGAGCAGGAAAGAAGACGGTGACACCAGGAACCAGCTCAGGTAAAAACCGCCGCACAGCAGAGTAAGTATCATTTTATGGCGGATATAACTGCCGATTTCCAGATCGGTGGTGCTGATACAGCTATAGGTCTGAGCGATGCAGGAAAGGCCGCCAAAGGCCAGTGCCAACAGGCTGAACAGCGGCAGGCCTTCCCCCAGCATGGACAGGCCGCCGGTGATTTCCAGCAGGGGGGCAAACAGGGCAGGCTCTTTGCCAAAGAGGATATGTAAGGGAAGGTTCAACAGGTTGAACAGGATCATGTATCCGCCCAGGGTCAGAATGCTCTGGAGGGATGCCTGGACAGACTCGTTGACTGCAGACAGCAGTCCGTCACTGACCTGCCGGTCGGCCTCCTGCGTCCGCTGCCGGAATGACTGACCGCCGGCCTGCTGCGAGGGCAGGCGCTGCCGGCCGATCCCCTGCGACCGCTGCCGAAGCGGCTGCCACGTATGCCGCCGGGATTGGTTTCTGCGGAACAATCCGGGAAATGTGCCGGCGGAAGCCGCCGAGCAGCTGCGAAGCTCTGGGGACACTGGCAGACCCAGATCCCGGAAGGCCGTACGGCGCAGCGCCAGCCCGTAGAGCAGGGGGATTCCGTACATGCCGAACAGATAGGGAAGAACCAGGCGCCGCCCCAGCAGGGGCAGCACAAAGCTACAGAAATACACAGGCCCGATATTGTTACAGAAGGCCAGCAGGTATTCCGCTTCCCGACGGGAAAGCATATCTCTTTCATAGAGGTCGGCGGTAACCTTTGCTCCCATGGGAAAGCCGCAGAGGAAGCCCAGGGCCATGCAGTAGACCACGTTTCTCCGTACCCGGTATACGGGGCCGATGACGGGATAAACTGCTCCCGCCAGCTTTTCCGTGAGATTCAGGCGGACCATAATGCCGGAGAGGATCATAAAGGGCAAAAGCGAGGGAACCATTTTATTCAGCCACAGCTCCAGGCCGAGAGAGGCATAGGCCAGGCTCAGGGGGGAATGGCTCAGGATGCAGAAGGTGAGTATCAGGAAAAGAATCATAACAGTTTTCATGCTACAATATATGAAGGAGAAATCCGCATAAATGCGTCTGGACAAATTTTTATGTGAACTGAATCAGGGAACCCGCAGTGAAGTGAAAGAACTGATCCGCCGGGGAGCAGTGACCGTAAACGGCCTGCCGGCGGGGGATCCTGCCGTTAAGGTCAACGAGGAGGCGGACAGCGTCTGTGTCCGGGGGAAGGTGCTTTGTTACCGGAAATTCTATTATTATATGCTGAACAAGCCTGCCGGTTTGATTTCCGCTGCCAGAGACCGGGTCTCTGCCACCGTCATGGAGCTTCTGCGGCCGGAGCACAGGCGTCCCGATCTTTTCCCGGCGGGCAGGCTGGACTGGGACACGGAGGGGTTTTTGTTACTGACAAACGACGGCGGACTGGCCCATCGACTGTTAAGCCCCGGGAAGCACGTGGACAAGGTATACCGGGTCAGCATGGAACATGAGCTTTCCCCTGGGGACCTTCGGCGGCTGGAGGAGGGTGTGGACATTGGGGAAGACCGTCTGACTCTGCCTGCCAGGGTACTGCGGCAGGAGGCAAAGGTGATTCTGCTCACGATCCATGAGGGAAAATTCCATCAGGTCAAGCGGATGCTGGAGGCTGTGGACAACAGGGTCACTGCCCTGAAACGAATTTCCTTCGGCGGCCTGGAGCTGGATGCGGCCCTGCAGCCCGGAGAATACAGAGAATTGACGAAAGAAGAGGTAAACAGGCTGTATGGCGCATAATATGATGAACAATACAGAGGCGGTAATATTTGACCTGGACGGTTCCCTGGTGGATTCCATGTGGCTGTGGAGGGCAATTGATGTTGAATATCTGGGAAGCTTCGGCATCCCTTTGCCGGAAGACCTGCAGTCCCGGATCGAAGGAATGAGCTTTCACGAAACAGCCCTGTATTTTAAAGATAATTTCACAGGAATCACTCACTCCGTAGAGCAGATCAAGGAAACCTGGAATCGGATGGCCTGGGACAAGTATGCCAATGAAGTTCCGTTAAAGCCCGGGATTCCCGCTTTCCTGTCCCATTGCAGGGACCGGGGAATCCGTCTGGGCATCGCCACCAGCAATTCCAGAGAGCTGGTGACGAATGTGACGAAAGCCCACGGACTGGAGGACTGTTTTGCCTGCATTATGACCGGCAGCGAGGTGACCAGGGGCAAGCCCGCCCCTGACATCTATCTGGCGGTGGCCAGGACGCTGGACGTGGAACCCGCCCGCTGCCTTGTCTTCGAGGATATTATCCCCGGAATCCTGGCCGGAAAAGCTGCCGGCATGAGAGTATGCGCGGTGGAGGATGCCTATTCCGCAAAGGACAGGGAGAAAAAGAAATCACTGGCGGATTATTTCATTGAGGACTATTCTGAGATTATGGAAGGGCAGGCACGGATTTCATGAAAGCAAAGTGTAAAAATATTGTTATTATCACGGGAGCCTCCTCGGGTATCGGCCTGGAATTTGCCCGGAAAATGGATCTTTGCTTTGAAAGCATCGACGAATTCTGGCTGGCGGCCAGGAGGGAGGACAGGCTTCGGGAGGCTGCCGGGCAATTGAGACACAAAACAAGGCTGTTTCCCGTGGACTTAACGGACAGCGGACAGATGGATACCCTGGAGAATGCGGTTATGGCCGAGAATGCCGTAGTCAGGATGTTGATTCAATCTGCAGGCGTGGGATATACGGGAATATTCTGTGAACGGGACACTGCTGAGGCGCTGGAGATGCTCCGCCTGAACTGCCTGGCCCTCACCGAACTGGCCCACCGCATGATACCTTATATGCGCAGAAACAGCCGCATTATCCAGATGGCCTCCGGCGCGGCGTTCCTTCCCCAGCCCGGCTTCGCGGTATATGCCGCGGCCAAATCCTATGTTTTAAGCTTTTCCCGGGCGCTGAACCGGGAGCTGAAGCCCTTGGGTATCCCTGTGACCTGTGTCTGCCCGGGACCGGTAGACACACCGTTTCTGGATATTGCGGGGCAAAGGGACAGAATGCCCGCCGTCAAAAAGCTGGCCCTCACCGATGGGGGGAGGGTGGCAGAACAGGCCCTGCGGGATTCCTTTTACCGGCGGGAGCTGTCTGTCTGCGGCTTGCCGTTGAAAGCCCTGCGGCTGCTTTCCGCCGTGATTCCCCACAGAATCCTGCTGGACTTTATGGCACCGGAAGCCGGAAGGCATGATCCGGATACTCGTTACAAGCCGGGAAACCATCGTGAGAATCCACAAGGCAGGAACCCGGCCGACAGGAAAGGATGAAATTTCATGCAGATCAAACGATTATTTTCAACTTATGGAGTAAAAGGAACGGAACGCTACCTGGACATACAGAAAAAATACGAGGCTGCCCGGACACTGCTGTACTTCGGTATATCCGCCGCGCTTTTTATCGCCGGCTATTTTCAGACGAAAAGCCGCATCAATCTCCTGACCGTAGTGGCAATCCTGGGATGCCTGCCGGCAAGCAAAAGCGCGGTAAGTGCCATTATGTTCCTGCGGTTCCACAGCTGTCTGCCGGAGTATGCGGTGCAGGTCAGGGAGCACAGCCAGGGGCTGGCAGTGCTGTTTGACTGTGTTTTTACCTCCTACAAGAAAAATTTCCGGGTCAGCCATATGGCAGTCAGGGGCAATACCGTCTGCGGTTTTTCGGAGGATGGGGACTTTCCGGAAAATGACTTTTATAAGCACATCGGCAATATTTTAAAATTGGACGGCCACAAGGAGGTTACAGTCAAGATTTTTGTGAGCCTGCCAAAATATCTGGAACGGCTGGAGCAGATGAAATCACTGGAAGAGGAGGAAGTGAAAACCTCGGCGGTGGTCGAAACCTTAAAAAGTGTGATATTGTAGGGAAGAAAGGCGGACTTTCATGCAGTCTGTAACCATCGAAAAGAACCAGGCCGGCCAGCGGCTGGACAAGTTTCTGCGCAAATTTATGCCGGAAGCAGGAACGGGCTTTTTATACAAGATGCTTCGAAAAAAGAACATTACCCTGAACGGGAAACGGGCGGAGGGCGGGGAAATACTCTCTGCGGGGGACAGCCTTTCTTTCTTCTTTTCCCCGGAGACCTTTGCCAAAATGACCGGGAGCAGCCTCCGGGTGGCGAAATCACAGCCTGAAGTGCAGGATTCACCCAAAGGCTGTCTTAAGGGTGGGAAACAGCCTTTGCGAGAGTATGCGGAGGATCCGGAGGGCAGGAAGTTTTCCGGCCGGGACAGAGTAGATGTCCGGGATCCGGCCGCGGAATATATCCGGGCATACCGCATCCTTTCCGGCTCCGGAATTTCCGTTCTGTATGAAGATGACAATATTCTGGCCGCCCATAAACCGGCAGGCATTCTTACCCAGAAGGCGGCAGCCACGGACAGCAGCCTGAATGAGTGGCTGGTCGGTTATCTTCTGGAGAAGGGCTGTCTTTCCCCGGAGGAGCTGCGCACCTTTAAACCTTCCGTCTGCAACCGCCTGGATCGAAATACCAGCGGCATAGTGCTCTGCGGGAAATCCCTGGCGGGCTCCCAGCATCTGGGCCGCTGTATCAGGGAAAGGCGTATCCGTAAGATTTACCGGACTGTCTGTGTGGGAGAAATCAGCCGGGAAATGACGCTTCGCGGATACCTGGAAAAGGACAGGGCAAATAACAAGGTCTCTGTCGGCACGAAAGCTGCCCAGGAGCAGGATTTTATCGAAACAGTCTGCCGTCCTCTGGCTGTGTCAGGGGACTTTACCCTACTGGAAGTTGACCTGATTACCGGCAAGCCCCATCAGATCCGCGCCCATCTGGCAAGCATCGGGCATCCGCTGATCGGCGACCCCAAATACGGAGACGATAAAGTCAACCGCTATTTCAGAAGAAGATTCAACCTGCAGTATCAGCTGCTCCATGCTTATAAAGCAGAACTCCCTGATATGGAAAGCGCCGGTATGAGAGACGCTGGCCTGGGAGATGCTGCTCCGGAGGATGCCGGAAAGGGAATCATCGTTCTGGCACCGTACCCGCGGATATTTCCGGAGATTATGGACGAGCTGAGGCTGGAGGAGCCATACAGAAAGGTGAATTGATGGTTACATTACGGGAAATCACAAAAGATAATTATGAGGAGTGTCTTAATCTAAAGGTTGCCGATACGCAGAAAGATTTTGTTTCTTCAACGGTTCATTCGCTGGCACAGGCATGGATTTATTATCATACTGCGTTCCCTTTTGCCGTCTATGCAGAGAATACGATGGTTGGCTTTCTTATGCTGGGATATTATGAGGCTGAGGGATATTATACTTTATGGAAATTCCTGATTGATGAAAAATATCAAAATAGGGGATATGGCAGGGAAGCGTTAAAGCTGGGAATTGAGTATCTGATTGACCGTTTTCAGGTGAAAGAAATCTATACGGCGTATCATGCAGCAAATCACGTTGCCAAAAAGCTTTATGCGTCGGTGGGGTTTCGCGAAACCGGTGAGACGGCAGGGAATGAAATTGGTATGAGATTGATTATAAACGATGAAATGACTTCTAGATAATGAGAAACGGATACGCCGTACTGGAAAACGGCAGGAGGCAGATACCGATGGCCACATGGAAGACAAGGGGTTTAAGAGGCTCCACCCTGGAGGACATGATTAACCGCACAAACGAAAAATATGCGGAGGCAGGACTGGCACTGATCCAGAAGGTTCCCACGCCCATCACTCCCATAAAAATGGATAAGGAGCACCGGCAGATCACGCTTGCCTATTTCGAACAGAAGAGTACGGTAGACTATATCGGAGCCGTACAGGGGATCCCCGTCTGCTTTGATGCCAAGGAGTGCGCTGCGGACACCTTCGCCCTGCAGAATATCCATCCCCATCAGGTGGAATTTATGCAGCGCTTTGAAAAACAGGGGGGAGTGGCCTTTTTCCTGATTTATTATACCCATAAGGACGTGATGTACTACCTTGCCCTGGATATGCTGCTGTTCTTCTGGAACCGTGCCCAGGAAGGCGGCAGAAAAAGCTTCCGCTACGAGGAGCTGAACCCGGAATACCTCCTGCCCAAAAAGCACGGGATCCTGGTTCCCTATCTGGATATGCTGCAGAAGGATCTGGAGGACAGAATTTAGCTTGACAACCGCATACAGATCGGATATACTACATTTGATTTATTTCTCTGCCATGATACCATGGTAACACGTTAAAGTAATAAAGTGAGGGTTTTACATGAGTACATTTATGGGCAAACAATTGCTGCATACCCCCGAGGGGGTTCGGGACATTTACGGTGAGGAATACGCCAGGAAGCTGGAAGTGGAGCGCAGGCTTCACGAAAATATCCGGCTGTACGGATATGAAGAGATCCAGACTCCGGCCTTTGAATTTTTCGATGTATTTTCCAAGGAGATCGGCACCACGCCCAGCAGGGAATTATACAAATTTTTTGACAAGGATAACAATACGCTGGTTCTCCGGCCGGATTTCACTCCTTCCATCGCCAGATGCGCGGCGAAATATTTCGGGGAGGACAATATCCCCCTCCGCTTCAGCTATCTGGGCAATACCTTTACCAATACCTCCGACCTTCAGGGAAAGCTGAAGGAATCCACCCAGATGGGAGCGGAGCTGATCGGGGACGATTCGGTGGAGGCGGACGGCGAGATTATCAGCCTGGTGATTCAATCCCTCCTTCATGCCGGATTAAAGCGCTTTCAGGTCACTATCGGCGAGGTGGAGTATTTCAAGGGCCTGTGCGGGGAGGCCGGGCTGGATGAAGAGACGGAGCTGGACCTGCGGGCCTGCATCTCCGGGAAGAATTATTTTGCCGCCCAGGAACTGCTGCAGGAGCGGGCCGTAGCCGAGCCATATCACAGCCGTCTGCTGAAGGTGGCGGATATGTTCGGCGATATGTGTTCCCTGCAGGAAGCGGGGGCAATGGTAAATAATCCCCGTTCCCTGGGCGCCATTAAAAGGCTTGAGAAGCTTTATGAGGTGCTGCAGGCTTACGGTGTGGCGGAATACATTTCCTTCGACCTGGGAATGCTGAGCAAATATAAATATTACACAGGTGTCATTTTTAAGGCATATACTTATGGTGTAGGCGATGCCGTCGTCAAGGGCGGACGATATGACGGGCTGCTTCGGCAGTTTGGCAAGGAGGCCCCCGCGGTAGGGTTTTGCATGGTGATTGACAGTATTTTGGAGGCCCTGTCCCGGCAGAAGGTGAGATTGCCTCTGCAGGAGCCCGTTCAGATTGTTTCCTATGGTCCTGATAATTTTTCCGAGAAGCTGGCGGAAGCACAGAGGCTGCGGGCGGAGGGACAGGCGACGGTGCTGAGGAGGGAGGATTAGAATGGACATCAGTAATGGAAACGTGGAAAGGTATCTGACCTTTGCCCTGGGCAAAGGACGCCTTGCCAATAAGGCCCTGGAGCTGTTTGAAAAAATCGGCATCACCTGCGAGGAGATGAAGGATAAATCCTCCAGGAGGCTGATCTTTGTAAACGATACGCTGCGCTTACGTTTCTTCCTGGCCAAGGGCCCCGATGTGCCCACCTATGTGGAGTACGGCGCGGCGGACATCGGCATCGTGGGAAGGGATACCATACTGGAGGAAAACCGTAATGTATACGAGGTCCTGGATTTGGGCTTCGGAAAATGCAGGATGTGCGTCTGCGGTTCTCCTTCTGCCGGGATACTGCTGCAGCACCATGAGCGAATCCGGGTGGCCAGCAAGTATCCCAATATTGCCAAGGACTATTTTTACAATAAAAAGCATCAAACCGTGGACATTATCAAATTAAACGGCTCCGTGGAATTAGGCCCTCTGGTGGAGCTGTCAGATGTGATCGTGGACATTGTGGAGACGGGCTCCACCCTGAGGGAGAACGGGCTGGAGGTGCTGGAGGAGGTCTGTCCCCTCTCCGCAAGAATGATTGTCAATCCGGTGAGTATGCAGATGGAAACGGAGCGGATCAAGAGTCTGGTAAACAGACTGCGGGCGGAAATTGTAAGTGCAGTGTAAATTATTGTATTTGGCAGACATTGTCTGCACGCAAACCTGTAAGGAAAAGAAATGAACAAAACATATTAACACGGCATATTAACAAGACATATTAACATGGCATATTGACAGACATTAACATAAGAAAGGTATGATTTGATATGAAGACAGTCGCACTGACCAAAGAGACAAAGCAGGGAATTCTTGATACTCTTTTAAAGAGAAGCCCCAATAATTATTCCGGGTATGAGGATACCGTCAATGAGATCATCGCAAATGTGAAGGCAAAAGGAGACCAGGCACTTTTTGACTATACCCTGAAATATGACAGGTTTTCTTTAAATGCCGATAATATCCGGGTAACCCGGGCAGAAATTGACGAAGCCTATACAAAGCTGGATCCCGGGCTAATTGAGGTGATCCGCAGGGCCGCGGAAAATATCCGCGCCTTCCACGCAAAGCAGCTTCGCACCAGCTGGTTTGACGCCAAAGAGGACGGCACTATTTTAGGAATGAAAATCACTGCCATCGGCAGGGCCGGCGTATATGTTCCCGGGGGCAAGGCGGCTTATCCCTCCAGCCTGCTGATGAATGTGATCCCCGCCAGGGTGGCTGGCGTCTCCGAGATCATTATGGTAACGCCGCCGGGGGCAGACGGACATATTAATCCGGGTACCCTGGTGGCAGCCGATATTGCCGGAGTGGATACCATTTACCGGGTGGGAGGGGCCCAGGCCGTTGCCGCCCTGGCTTTTGGCACCAATTCCATTCCTAAGGTGGACAAGATCACAGGACCCGGCAATATCTTCGTAGCTTTGGCAAAAAAGGCCGTATACGGCTATGTCGGGATTGATTCCATCGCCGGCCCCAGCGAGATCCTGGTACTGGCGGATGAGACCGCCAACCCCAGGTATGTGGCGGCGGACCTGCTTTCCCAGGCGGAGCATGACGAGCTGGCAAGCGCTATCCTGATTACCACCTCCGGAGAGCTGGCGGAGAAGGTTTCCGCCCAGGTAGAAGAATTTACCGCCCGGCTGGAACGAAAGGACATCATCCGCAAATCCCTGGACAATTACGGTTATATCCTGATTGCGGAAACCATGGAGGACGGAATCGAGGCGGCAAACGAAATTGCTTCCGAGCATCTGGAAATCCTGACTGCGGATCCCTTCCAGACCATGACAAAGATCCGCAACGCAGGGGCTGTTTTCCTGGGGGAGTACGCCTCCGAGCCCTTAGGGGACTATTTTGCAGGGCCTAACCACATATTGCCCACCAACGGCACCGCCAAGTTCTTTTCCCCTTTAAATGTAGATGATTTTATGAAGAAGACCAGCATCATTTCCTACTCCAGGGAGGCCCTTGAGAAGGTGCATAAGGATATTGAAGCCTTTGCGGAGAGTGAAGGGCTGACGGCTCATGCAAACAGTATAAAAGTTAGATTTCAGTAAGAGGGAATAGTTTCAGGTTGTTTGAAAGGCATGGTAAATCATATGAGCAGAATGGCTGAAATTCAGCGGAAAACAAAAGAAACCGACATCTGTGTCACACTGGAACTGGACGGTACGGGAAAGAGTAAAATTGCCACGGGTATCGGTTTTTTCGACCATATGCTGGAAGGATTTTCCAGACATGGTTTTTTTGACCTCACCTGTCAGGTTCAGGGAGATCTTCATGTGGACGGCCACCACACGGTGGAGGACACCGGGATTGTCTTAGGCCAGGCCATTGCAAAAGCCCTGGGGGATAAAAAAGGGATCTGCCGTTATGGCTCCTTAATGCTGCCCATGGACGACGCCCTGGTACTGTGCGCCGTGGATCTCTGCGGCAGGCCGTTTTTTAACTTTGACTGTACTTTTCCCACGGCCCGGGTGGGAGAGCTGGATACTCAGCTGGTAAGGGAATTCTTCTACGCCGTGTCCTACAGCGGGGGGATGAACCTGCATATGAAGCTGCTGGACGGCATGAATACCCACCATATGATCGAGGCCATGTTCAAGGCTTTTGCCAGGGCCCTGGACCAGGCGGTTTCCATGGATCCGCGGAATACCGGCGTGCTGAGCACTAAGGGCAGCCTGTAGGGAAACACTGATGGATGGGTTACCTGCTTTAGGGAAACGCTGATGAAAGCGCTTCCTTAGAAATAACAAGAGAGAAAGGTTGAAGGATAAAAATGACAGTTAAGAAATTTGTCCCCTGTATTTATCTTTGGCAGGGACATGCGGTGAGAAGCCTGAAGGATACTTCCGTGGTGGAGACCGATCCGCTGCGCCTGGTACAGCGCTATAACGAAAACAACGCCGACGAGCTGATTGTGTTTGACATGTCCGAGGGTGACGAGGAGCATGAAGGAGCGCTGGATCTGTTAAAGGAAATCTGCTCCCTTGCGGAGATGGGCGTCATCGGAGCCGGAAACGTCAAACGCATGGAGGACATTAAGAAGCTGCTGTATGCCGGCTGCAAGCGGGCAGTGCTGGATTATGATAAGCAGGAGAATATTGATATTACCGAGGAGGTCTCCCTAAAATTCGGCCGGGAGAAGCTGCTGGCATCCTGCGATGATCCGGCGATGCTTCAGACTAATCGGGAGCTGGTGGAAAAGTATGTCTCCGGGCTGATCCTGATGAACCCTCATCAGATCCGGGAGACGGAAGCGGTGACAGAGCTGCCCTTTTACGTACAGATCAACCAGATTGCGCTGAACAAACTGATGGAAATCTGCGGCCGGGAGAATGTCTGCGGGATCACAGGCAACACCATCAATGACAATTATCTGGAAATAGCAGCCCTTAAGGGAATGTGCCGGGAGAACGGCATCCCCGTAGAGACCTTTGAGGCTGCTTATTCCTGGGTGGATTTAAAGAAGAACAGTGACGGTATGGTGCCGGTGGTGGTACAGGACTACCGGACCCTGGAAGTGCTGATGGTGGCTTATATGAACGAGGAGGCTTATGAGCAGACCCTTTCTTCCGGACGCATGACCTATTTCAGCAGAAGCCGGAACGAGCTTTGGCTGAAGGGGGCCACCAGCGGCCATTACCAGTATGTAAAAAGCCTTACCGCCGACTGCGATATGGATACCATTCTGGCCAGGGTGTCCCAGGTGGGGGCCGCCTGCCATACCGGGGCCAGAAGCTGTTTCTTTCATGAGATAGCCAGGAAGGACTATGAAGCCAGTGAGAATCCCCTGCAGGTCTTTGAGGATGTACTGAATGTCATAAAGGACCGTAAGGTGCATCCTAAGGAAGGTTCTTATACCAATTATCTTTTTGACAAGGGAATTGATAAAATCTTAAAGAAGCTGGGGGAGGAAGCAACGGAGATCGTGATAGCCGCCAAAAACCCCAATGCCAACGAGGTAAAATACGAGATGAGCGACTTCCTCTATCACATGATGGTCCTGATGGTGGAGAAGGACGTGAGCTGGGAGGACATTACCACGGAGCTGGCAAACCGGTGAGGTGCCAGGGGCTGAAATTTATGCGAATGAATTAAATTTTTAGGGAAATACTAAAAATGACTTGATTATTTTTTATAATGTGATATAATTAAGTCAATTTAAACCCATGGGTAACCATGTAATCAAACCACCCATCGCTTTTGTAAAGTGATGGGTAAATTTTATTTTAAGGAGTCACGAATGAAAAGGGGAATGATTTTTATTGATGGCAGTAATCTTTTTTATGATTGGAAGAACGCCATGTCAGGAAAACAAATGGATATTTAAAAGTACATTGATCTTGTAAAACTGAAATATGCAAATGTAGAGATTCTTCGTACATATTATTTTACAAGTCAGACTACTACAAATGGTCCATTTTTACAACAGATAAATAAAATTCCCTATACTCAGGTGGTGACAGGAAGATTACAAAATAAAACAATTAAGATTGATATGCGTGCAGGAATTAAATGTCCGAAGTGTAATCAAGATATTGTAAACACGTTTGTCACACAAGTGGATAAAGGGACAGACGTTAATATTGCTGTGGAGATGTTGAAACATGCCTATAATAAAGCCTATGACGTGGCCATATTAATTTCGAGGGATGCTGACTTTGCAGGTGTTGTGAAAATTATAAAAGATTTAGGACAAAATGTTGAATTAGTATTATTTGAAGATTCAAAGGGAGATGCTCAGGAACTGTCAGAAACCGTTGATAATGTTACGTTGATAGATAAGAGTGAATATTCAAGTTTAGAGAGGCTATAATATCGCGCAAAAAGAAACGACCTTGCACTTTTTAGAGTTGCTGGAAGGGACATATTTTAAAATCTATGAAGATTTATAACGCCGCCAACCATAGACCAGGCATATCGCAATTACGTCAAAAAGCTACCACTTGCTGGTAGCTTTTTTCAGGCACGACTCTATATAACACTCTACCATACCCTATAAAAAAAGTCTAGTATTTTTTTTCATTTTCGCTATACTTGTATCTGTTCCCATAATTTATATTACATGTCGGATAAAATAGCCGTCATGCAATATAATGAAAAACCGTACCACATAAAGGAGGGCCCATGAAGAACACAGACAGGAAAGCGGAAGAGCAGTATCTGCTGGAAACCATGCAGGTTATTCAGCGTAACCTTGCAGATTACGGCGGGGAGGTGAGCCGGATGCAGGGGGAGATCAACCGA
>CAJTKW010000030.1:27552-28225 GCA_910577035.1 uncultured Acetatifactor sp. | reverse complement strand
GCCATGGAGAGAAATGAACGGGCCAGCCATAAGCCGTACTTTGGCAGGATCATTTTCCGGGATGAAAACCTGGGGAAACAGGAGTCTCTGTATATCGGCAAAGGAGGCATCTCCAGGGATCATACCCACTGGATGGTGGTGGACTGGAGAGCGCCCGTAGCCAACGCCTATTACGAGAACGGTCTGGGAAAGTGCAGCTATGCCGCGCCGGAAGGAAAGGAAATACCCATTGACCTGCAGATGAAGCGGACCTTTGAGATCGAAGAGGGAAAGCTGCTGGATTACTTTGATACGGAGGTAGTGGCAAACGACGACCTGCTGATGAAGTATCTCTCCAAAAATAAGGAGGCTGTGCTGGGAGAAATCGTAGCCACCATCCAGAAGGAGCAGAATGAGATCATCCGGAAATCCCCTTATCACAACCTGATTGTCCAGGGCGTTGCCGGTTCCGGCAAGACCACCGTAGCCATGCACCGGATTTCCTTTATTCTGTACAATTACCAGGAGCGTTTCCGGCCGGAAGATTTTTATATTGTGGGGAGCAACCGTATCCTCTTAAATTACATTACCGGAGTGCTGCCGGACCTGGATGTCCACGGGGTAAAGCAAATGACCATGGAGCAGTTGTTTATCCGGCTTCTCTATGAGGATTGGGACGACAAGAAATATAAGG
>CAJTKW010000030.1:21566-27502 GCA_910577035.1 uncultured Acetatifactor sp. | reverse complement strand
GGCACGGAAGAATGGTATCGGGAGCTGGAAGCCTTTATCCGTAAGCTGGAGTGGGACACAATCCGCCGGGAGAGCGTTTACCTGGATCCCAGACAGTTTGTGGAAGGCCTGCAGGACGGCAGGAACGGCATTTATGACCGACGGGAGGAGGATAAAAAAGCGGGCATCAGGCCTAAGCCGGTCTGCCTGGTGGAGAGCGAGGCAGTGGAACAGTATATCACCCGGAATCCCGGAATTTCCATTCAGAGCAAGATCAATATGCTCAACGAGCGCCTGATGATCAAAATAAAAGACGAATTCCTGGGAAAAGGCGTCAAATATACGGAGAGCGAACGGAAAGCCATTTTAAAAGCCTATAGGGGGTATTACGGAGGACGGCAGTGGAATAAGTCCATTTATGAGCTGTACCGGGAATTTCTGGCCTTGCATCCATGCCATTCCGCGGAATCCGCCGATCCCAATGCCTACGATGTATATGATCTGGCATCGCTGGCGCTGCTGTACAAAAGGGTAAAGGAAACGGAGGTAATCAGCGAGGCCCATCATGTAGTCATTGACGAAGCCCAGGACTTCGGGATGATGGCCTACCGGGTGCTCCATGCCTGCATCAAGGACTGCACCTATACCGTTATGGGCGACGTGTCCCAGAATATCCATTTCGGCTTTGGCTTAAAGGACTGGGAAGCCCTGAAAAGGCTGCTGCTTCCGGATCCCATGGACTCCTTCGGAATCCTGCGCAAGAGCTATCGGAACACGATAGAAATTTCGGAGTTTGCCACAAATATCCTGCGCCACGGAAGTTTTTCCATTTATCCGGCAGAACCTATTATCCGCCATGGAAATCAGGTCATTGTGGAACAGGCTGCACAGGACGCCTCCCGGGAAGACCTGTTCCGGCGGACTGCCGAAATCTGCCGGGAATGGCAGGAACAGAAGCTTGACACCATTGCCGTGGTGTGCAGGGACGGTGAGGAAGCCGTAAAAGCAGCGGCACAGCTTTCAAAATACATTGACATCATGGAAAGCGACCTGGAAAAGGCAGACTTCGGAAAGGGTATTATGGTACTGCCGGTGGAATACACCAAGGGTCTGGAGTTTGACGCGGTACTGATCTTAAATCCCACGAAGGAGGCCTACCCTGTGGACGACGGCCATGCCAAGCTGCTCTATGTGGCCGCTACCAGAGCCCTTCATGAGCTGCATATTCTCTGCCGGGGAGAGCACACGGAGCTGCTGGCTCCGGCGCCGGAGCGGGAAGCGCCAGTACCGGAGACCATGGAGACCGCCGAAATCAGGTCGGAAAACGTGGTGACAAAGGCAGGATCCACTGCGGAAGTCACTATGGAGAAGTCGAGACCGATTGAAAAAAGGTCGGAAAACGTGGTGAAAAAGGCAGAACCTACTATGGAAAGGTCGGAAAACGTGGTCAGGCGCCCCCGGGTCAAGGCAGACACCTCCGTCTTCCAGAAGCAGGAGAAGGTGATCCGGATGAAATCCGGCGGCGCTTCGGGAGACTCCGGAATGAAACCATCCGGGAAATCCTCTGTGGTCTCCCAATATTCTGCAGTGACTCCGGAGCAGACAGCATCTTCCCGGACTGACCAATCCCACGGGAAGATAACGGCCACGGCTTCAGCCAAATCCAAGGCAGCCCCTGCTTTCGGGGATATGCCCCCCACGGAAATACTGCGTCCCAGAGGACATTCCAAGATCAACCTTGGTGTAAAGTGGGTGTCAAAGCAGGCGGACGGCCTGTATCTGCAAAGCCAGTATGGCACCCTGCGGATCAGTCCGGTGGGAAGCGGTATCCTCCGTATGACTTTTGCCAAAGGAACCGCCGTAAAGGGAGACACCCATCCGCTGATTGCCTGGCGGAAAACAGATCGTAACTGGAAATACAGGGATACTGGCAGAGTAGTAGAGCTCACCACCGGGGAAGTCATTGTACAGGTGGAAAAAGCCACCGGTGCAGTCAAATACCTGGATGCAAAGGGAAAGCTTCTTTTGAATGAGCGCAGGACAGAGGGCCGGCAATGTGATGAAAAGGGCTCCTGGCTGTTTCTGGAGCTGCAAAAGAACGAGCAGCTGTTTGCCGGCGCATTGGGCCCTGCCTCCCAGGGGGCTTTGAATCTCAGGGGCAGCGCCAGATATATTTCCACAGGGGCGGGCCTGCCCGTCCTGCTGTCGGATCAGGGATACGGCCTTCTGCCGGCCTCCTCCGGCGATGTAATCAGCTGCGATATTCCCGCCTATGGCACTTATCTCTATATGGACGGACAGACACAGCAGGACTATTACTTTATCGCCGGGAAACAACAGCAGAATATCCTGAACGCTTACCGGCTTCTCTGCGGAGACCTGTAAGGGCCGCGTTGCGGAGCAACAAAACCCCTGCAAATCAGGCGGGCAGGATCTATTTGCCCTGTGACAGCGTTTCCACCCATTCTTCGATTTTATCCTCGTAATCTGCGGAAATAATCTGATAGATTTTTTCCGCAGTGAGGCCCCAAAGGGACGTACCGTTTGTATCGATTGTGACTACCACTGCAAAGAGCAGGACCGCTAACAGGATCCGCAGCCGAAAGGAGGACTGCGGTATCTCCTGTTCGGGATCCGCAACGTCTTCTTCCCAGGGCCGCATACTTTCCCTGCCATACAGGACCCGCTCCCGGTCTCGCAGATCATACCGGTCCTCGTTGTAACGTGAGCGGATCTGCCGGATCAGCTGCAATTTCTGTTCGGAACTCACATTTTTCATTTCAAACCTCCATACCGCCGCTTCCCGGCCGCTAATAAATCACCTTATTCTGACAGCCTGAAATACTTTAAGGAATGACAATACTGTTTTCAGGTTCTTTATAGGATATGCCTTTCAGGTTTTTGAAAGAACTATCTGTCCTTGCCTATTTATCTTATTTGAAGTATAATAGCTTTATCAGAGTACAGCCTATCTGGAGGAGCAGAAATAACAGATAACAGGGAGAGGGTAGTTGTCATGAAGAAAATCAATCAAACAGGAAGTTTTCGTATGGCTGCGGTCTTTTTGACAGTGTGCCTGCTTTTGTCTGCCTGCGGTGCAGACGACAAAACAAAGCAGAATGCGGCCGGAACCGTCGGGTCTGCCGGTACGGAAAACAATCAGCAAGGCGGCGGTTCCGAAAACGATAAAACGGATAAAAACGAGCCAAACGGTATGATGGTTTCTAATTCCAAAGCGCTGGCTACAGCAAATAAACTGTATCTGCAGGAACGTCAGAGTATACAGTTTCATGAGCCGGATAACGGCTATCAGGCAGTCAATTGCTTTTTTGACGTATATGACGGAAAAGTGTACCTGTTCCGTCCGGAGACTCCCGCTCAGGAGGGCAATGGCGCCGCTGACATACAACGGCTTTGCGTACAGACCTTTGACAGTAAATCGCAGGCCATCGAGCAATATCTCCTGACACCGGAAGTTCCGGGGCTTACGGACTATACCTTTTATTCCGTGGGGCTGACCGCGGACGGTGAAATCTCCATGAAGCTATTTGACTTGAACGGAAATGAGAATTCCTTTTTTTTGGCTAAAATGGATCTTGAGGGAAATATGCTGGAGACGGCGGATTCCTTCCCTGACGAAGGGGAATATCCCTGGAATTCGGATTTTTATTCCGATCAAAAGGCATATCACCTGGCTGACGGCAAAACGGTCTTAAGCAAATGGGATATGGATACGTTTACCGCCGTTCTGACCTGGTTTGACGGCAAAAGCGGCCAAATCATTACCCAGATAGAAGGCGGAACTCCTCAGGCAGTCTGCTGTGATGCCGACGGGATTTTATACTGTCTGGCAGGCGGTATGCTGCTTCGCCTGGATCCGGAAAAGAATATGCAGGAGGAGTTGTTCCGTCTAAACGAAAACGGGATTGAATATAGCGGAGACTTTGCCCTGTTTCCCGTTGATGAGGGAATGCTGCTATGCCGCATGGACAAAGAGGAAATCCTTATTTATACACTTACGGATCAGAAGACCGTAAACAATGAAGAAATCCGGGTGGCCTGTCCGGAAGGAACCATCGGCATGGAATATATTCAGCGCAAGGCATCCACCTTTCCCTATGATACAGAAGGGCTTCCCATTAATATTGAGACCCCGGAAAGCGAAGCTTATCAGGAGGATTACCGTAACCTGGTTTTAGCCGAGCTGGCAGCGGGAAAAGGGCCGGATATGCTGCTGCTCTCCAGAAACGACTTTACGTTGCTGGCGGAAAAGGGGTATCTCTGCGATTTGTCCGCTCTGATTCCGGAAGACATAAAGACTGAAATGATCCCCGCTGTCTTAGAACTGGGAACCGTAAACGGAAGGCTGGTCGCCTTTACCCCGCAGGTGGAATTCGATACCATGATCACCGGCAATCAGACCTGGGAAAAAGACAGATGGAGTATATCCGAATTCAGGGAGCTGGTGAAATCCGGGGATGACTGGGAAGCTCTGTTAAGCTTTTGGAATTCCACTGCGAATTTTTACACCCTTTATTGGACCATGTTCGGAAACGGTATTATTAATTCGCCTCTGCTGGACCTGGAGCAGGGTGTCAGCCATCTTGACAGCGAAGAATTTGTGGAGATTCTGGAGCTTTGCAAAAAGTATGGTGAAAAAAATGTATTGCTGGACGAAAGCGAAGTTGATTCCATGCTGAAAGGAGGGCAAATTGCTGCCAATCGTATCGCTATTTATGATCTGGATCATTTTTCCGCCGTCATGAGCCGGTACGGCAATGACTGCCACTTTGTTGGTTTTCCTTCGGAAACCGGCAGCGGCAGTTATGTGGCGGCGTATTCGTTCCAATATCTGGCAGTAAACGAAAACTCCCCCCACAAGGAGGAAATCAAAAAATTTATTGCTTATTTGCTGGATTACGATAATCAGTTTACGGTAGCAGGCTGTAGTGTCCGTATGGACGTCATAAGAGACAGTATATTCAAAGATCCCTATTTGGGATATGTGATACTTCGTTCCGCCAATCCCGAAGAGCACCAAATCACTCTGTTGGAAGATTTAAAACCGGACGGAACCCCCTGGCTGGAGGAATTTCTTGATTTTGTAAAAAACAGTGAGCCGGCGCCTGCCATGCCGGATGAACTCTCGAAAATTATAGGAAGCGAGTTGAAATCCTATTATGAGGACGGACGGAGCGCCAGGGAGACGGCGGACAATATCCACAACCGGGTACAGCTCTATCTGGACGAAAGGAAATAAACGGCAACTCAGCCAGACATATGGAAAGGAACGTAACTATCTATGCTGCGGGAAGACAAACTTGCTCTTTCGGATGATATATTAATGAAAATAGAAAAGCCGGAACGGTATATCGGCCATGAAGTGAACTCTGTGGTAAAGAAAAAGGAAGAGGTTGCCGTCCGTTTCTGTATGTGCTTTCCCGATGTCTATGAAATCGGTATGTCCCACCTGGGGATCCAGATCCTGTATGCCATGTTTAATTCCTGGGAGGACGTTTGGTGCGAGAGGGTATATTCCCCCTGGCTGGACCTGGACCGAATCATGCGGGAGGAGCAGATTCCCCTGTTTGCACTGGAATCCCAGGATCCCATAAAGGAGTTTGACTTTCTGGGCATTACCATCCAATATGAAATGTGTTACACCAATATACTGCAGATTCTGGATCTGGCAGGGATTCCCCTGGCAGCCGGTAAGCGGGGAGAGGACTGCCCCATTGTGATCGGCGGCGGTCCCTGCACCTATAACCCGGAGCCTTTGGCGGACTTTTTCGATATATTTTATATCGGGGAGGGTGAAACCCAATACCGGCATCTGCTGGATGTATACAAGGAATGCAGGGCTGCCGGGCTGGGCCGGGAGGAATTCCTGATACAGGCCGCCGGGATTCCCGGTATGTATGTCCCCCGCTTTTATGAGACAGCCTATCATGACGACG
>CAJTKW010000030.1:0-21552 GCA_910577035.1 uncultured Acetatifactor sp. | reverse complement strand
TTCTCCCACAAGGGAGGGGATTCCGGCAAAGATCACCAAGGAGATCCAGATGGACGTTACGGATACCTATTATCCCATGAAACCTGTGGTTCCCTTTATAAAGATCACGCAGGACAGGGTAGTGCTGGAGATTCAAAGAGGCTGTATCCGGGGATGCCGGTTCTGTCAGGCAGGACAGCTTTACCGTCCCGTAAGGGAACGGGATGTGGAGACCCTGAAAAAGTGGGCCCTGGAAATGTTAAAGAACACCGGCCAGGAGGAAATTACTTTAAGTTCTTTAAGTTCCAGCGATTATAGCAGACTGCCGGAGTTGATTGATTTCCTGTTGGCGGAATGCGGCAGACAGCACATTAATATTTCCCTGCCGTCCCTGCGTATTGATGCCTTTTCCCTGGATGTCATGAACAAGGTGCAGGATGTGCGGAAATCCAGCCTGACCTTTGCACCGGAGGCAGGGAGCCAGCGGCTGCGTAATGTAATTAACAAGGGGCTGACAGAGGAAGCTATTTTAAGCGGGGCTGCACTGGCGTTTGAGGGCGGCTGGACCAGGGTGAAGCTCTATTTCATGCTGGGCCTGCCCACGGAGACGGAGGACGATATAAGGGGAATTGCAGAGCTCAGCAACAAGATAGCCGCTGCCTTTTTCGACACCGTGCCAAAGGAAAAGCGGACAAACGGGAGAGTACAGATCGTGACCAGTACATCTTTTTTTGTGCCCAAGCCTTTCACGCCCTTCCAATGGGCAAGACAGTGCACGGAGGAAGAATTTATCGGTAAGGCATATCTGACCCGGAAGGCCATCTCAGAACAACTGAATCAAAAAAGCATAAAATATAACTGGCATGAGGCCGATGCCAGTGTTTTGGAAGGCGTACTGGCCAGAGGCGACAGACGGTTGGGAGAGGTAATCCGCAGGGTATACGAAAAGGGCAGTATTTATGATGCCTGGGGGGAATGCTACCAACATAAACGTTGGCTCGACACTATAGAAGAGTGCGGTCTGTCAGTGGATTTTTATACTCACAGAGAACGTTCTCTGGACGAGATCCTGCCCTGGGATTTCATTGACTGCGGCGTTACAAAGGAATATTTAAAGCGGGAATGGGAAAAGGCCCTGAGGGAGGAAACCTCAGCCAATTGCAGGCAACAGTGCCAGGGCTGTGGCGCCGCCAGATTCGGGGGCGGTGTCTGTACGGAGAAGCAGGGCGGGTGCTTGTGACAGGATTGTGAGCAGCGGCAGAGCAGCGACATGGAGGTTAGCATGAAAGTAAGAGTCAAATTTCGAAAGTACGGTCCGGTCCGCTTCATCGGACATCTGGATGTGATGCGATTCTTTCAAAAGGCCATCAGACGGGCCGGCCTGGACATCGCCTATACAGGAGGATACAGTCCCCATCAGATCATGACCTTTGCGGCACCTCTGGGAGTGGGGCTGGAAAGCAACGGGGAATATATGGATATTGAACTCCATTCCCTGGGTTCCTGTCAGGAGGCAGTGGAGCGGCTGAATGCCGTCAGCGTCGAAGGTATAGAGATTGTATCCGTCAGGGTATTGCCGGACAAGGCAGCAAATGCCATGGCCAGCGTGGCTGCCGCCTCCTATACGGTGCGATTCCGGGAGGGCCGGGCTCCGGAGACGGACATTGCCCGGTTGCTTCCCGGATTTCTGGCAAGGGAGAGCATTCCCTACATAAAAGAGACAAAAAAAGGCAGCAGAGAGCTTGACCTGAAATCCGGTATCTATGAAATGAGCTGGGACGGCGGGGCTTTTTCGCTGTTGCTTGATGCTTCCAGTGCCGGTAACATTAAGCCCGGCCAGGTAGTGGAAGCTCTTCTTGAACAGGGGGGAGAAAAGCTGCAGGAAAATGCCCTCCTGATTACCAGAGAGGATGTCTATACCCGCCGGGAACTCCCCGGGGACGGAGCTGGGCCGGGGGATCGGAGATGCACACGAAAGGATTTTATTTCCCTGGGAGAAACAGGGACTTTGGAGATTAACCTATGAGCCGCAATATTGCCGAAAAATCAACCGTTACCATTACAGAAGCCGAATCCGGGATTCGAAAAACGGAAGCCGGCAAGCTGATCTTTACCCGCTGGCGGAATCAGAATGGTGCCTTTCTGATACGGCGGGACAGACTGACAGCCATGGCGTTTCCCGATGGCAGCAAAGTCGGGGGAATCTATCTGGCCAGAGTTGCCAATGTGGTGAAAAATATCAATGCCTGCTTTGTGGAAATCCAGCCCGGGGAAATCTGTTTCCTTTCTTTGAAAGACGCCCAGTTTCCTTTTCTGACAAACCGCCCTTATGACGGGCGGATTCTGGAAGGAGATGAACTGCCGGTACAAGTCATCCGGGATGCCCAGAAGACAAAGCAGCCCTCTGTGACGGCCCATATTTCTCTTGCAAATGACTATTTTGCCCTGACTGCGGATACTCAGAAGGCCGGATTTTCTGCAAAGCTTGACAAGGAGCAGCGGAGCAGGCTGAAACATCAGCTGGAAGAAACCGGCATCCTGAATAACGGCCGTCTGGTGCCGCCGGAAAGGGGGATCCCGGGTAACAGCGATGCAGTACCGCCGGAAGGCAGGTATCATCCGGCGCTTCCCACGGAAATGCCTTTACCCGGCCTGATTGTCAGGACAAGGGCCGCAGAGCTTGCAGAAGCACCCGCAGAGCAGCTGTCGGAACAGTTTCGGCTTCTGTGGAAGGAATATACCGGCTTTTTCCGGGACGCGTCCCATCGTACCTGTTTCAGCTGCCTGAAAAGAACCGATACCATAGCAGACCTGATGGGGCGAATATTAAATCAGCTGATGGATGCCAGCGAATTTTCCGAGCTTGTCACTGACGACCCGCTGCTGTATCCGCAGCTGGAGGAGTACTGCAGGGAGCATCTGCCCGGGAAAGCCCTGCGGCTGTATGAGGATGCCCTGCTCTCCCTGTCAAAGCTTTACAGCCTGGACAGCAGGGTAGAAGAGGCCCTCAGTGCCCATGTATGGCTGAAATCCGGCGGTTATCTCCTGATCCAGCCCACGGAAGCACTGACAGTTATCGACGTTAATTCGGGCAAATACGAGGGCAGGAAGGAGGATGCTTTTCTCAAGGTTAATCTGGAAGCCGCAGAAGAAATTGCCAGGCAGATCCGTCTGAGAAATCTTTCCGGTATCATTATCGTTGATTTTATCAATATGAAAGAAGGGAAGAGCAGGGTGGAAGTAATGGACTGCCTGAAGGACAAAGTACGTCACGACAAGGTAAAAACGACGGTGGTGGATATGACGCCGCTGGGGCTGGTGGAAATCACCCGCAAGAAGATTACAAAACCCCTCCGGGAGATCGTCGCCGGAAGATAAATATAACAGGAGCTTATTATCATGGAGTTTATAAAATTTGAAAAGGTCAGGGACGGAAAATATCTGAAAAATTATGAGTTCACTTATTTGAATAAATCGGGACATGAAAAGAAATATGAAATTGTCAGCCGCAGGGAATTACAGGGCATTGAAGATGTAGGCGGCAAACCCAGCGGCGTGTCCATCGTGGCTGTCTGTGAAGGGAAAATGCTGTTGCTGCATGAATTTCGCATGGGTGTAAACAAAAAGATTTATAACCTGTGCGCCGGTATGCTGGAGGCGGATGAATCTATCGAAGCCTGCATTGCCAGGGAGCTTTTTGAAGAGACCGGACTGCAGGTAAAAGCGATAAAAAAAATATTGCCGCCGTCCTTCGCCGCCGTAGCGATTTCCGATACTACCACCTACATTGCTTTTGTGGAGGTTGAAGGCACTTTCGAGGATCATACTTCAGAAAATGAACAAATTGATGCCCGGTTTTATACCCGCGAGGAAGTTACGCGACTTCTGGAAACGGAATTTTTCAGCTCCAGGGCGCAAATGGCTGCGTATTACTTTGCAGAATACGGCTTATAGAAATATAGAAAGACGGGGTAAGAGATAGATCCAACTATGCGCAAAAGACAACTTTAACGAATAGTTATACCGATAAGCAACTGGTTACCAGCTGTCTGATTCTGGGATCAGGATTTCAACCTCACAGCCGGCATAGCTGTTGTTTTCAGCACTTCGGCCGGCCTTATCCTTACAAACTGCGGAAACGGACAGCTTGCCGCCTGATAATGCCGAAAACGTATCCTCGTCCAGGACCAGCGTTGCGTTGATACAATTTAGCCCGGCGATCCTGGAGGAATAAGCCGTCAGACAGCCCGTATAATCATTTCCGTCAGCATCCGCCAGCTTCAGCCAATCTGTATCCTCAAACAGGCTGCCCCGTAAGAACGGAATACTGTACGCAATTCGGAATCGAAGCTGGTAACTGTCCCCACCCTCTAACAGATAAACTTTGGAAAAGAATAAATGAGATGTATTCCGGATATGGCAGTCAACCTCCTGAACCTTTGATGCCTTCCCCCAGTCAGGATAACGTTCGTCCGCCGTCTGCCCCATCAGCCAGGTATCAAGTCCCTCGTGATTGAATTTGACATAAGTAACAATCGTATAGGCAATTATTCCTATCACAACCGCTGACAAAGCAAACACTATTGTTTTCCTCTTCCTGATAGAATGCTTCTTCATAGTGCACCTCCTATGCAGATCTGTAGATCAGGATGAAGAATACCGCTGCATTCATTTCCGGTATATTTCAGATATTCTTCATCCTGATTTAACTGCCTGCACTCCTGCTTTCAGCAGCTCAGAATAGTTCCTGCATTTACTTCAGGTCAGCTCCTGAACCGGCTTCGTCTGCGGGCTTCCTGTCGGCAGAAGCGACTTTTCCTGCCAAAAATCCTGAAAGGACTGCTTGCAAATCCACGCCGGTGGATTCCTTTAAGCCGTCTGTGACCTGCACCACCGTTCCCATAATATCCTTCATGAGCTTGGAAGAATTCCCATCCCCATACATCGTAATTCTGTCAACACTGTTAAGAGGTTCGGCAGCATTCTTAACCACCTCAGGCAGGGCCTTAAAGTACATTTCCAGAACAGCGGCTTCGCCCATCTTTGCCATAGCTTCCGCTTTTTTCTCAATACCTTCCGCTTCGGCCACGGATTTAGCCCGAATGGCCTCCGCTTCTGCGAGTCCCCTGGTGCGAATACCCTCCGCTTCCTGTTCCATGGTAAACTTTTTGGCTTCCGCCTGGGCTTTCATAGCTTCGGCTTCTTTCTCGGTTTCAAACTTCTTTGCCTCTGCCTCCCGCTGACGTTCATAGAGCTGGGCATCTGCCTGCTGCTGCTTTGCAAATCTTTCCGCTTCGGCCTTTTTCTTAACCTGGGCGTCCAGGGCCTGCTCCATAACCTCCGCTTCCCGCTGCTTTAAAAGGATTTCCTTTTCCTGCTTTGCAATATTGGCGTTGGCAGTGGTGATTTCCACCGTTTTACGCTGTTCCTCTTCCTGAATCTTATAAGCAGCGTCCGCTTCGGCCTTCTTAATGTCGGACTCCCGCTTCAGTTCAGCCTTCTGAATGGCCAGCTCATTCTGTTTCTTAGCAATTTCAGATTCTGCATTTACCTCAGCTTCATTGGCTTCACGTTTTGCATTCGCCTGGGCCTTGGCAATTTCCTTTTCACTCTCAGCCCGGGAGATTGCCGCATTTTTCTGGATTTTAACAATATTGTCCACACCCAGGTTTTCAATAACGCCGTTACCGTCCACAAAATTCTGCACGTTAAAGCTGATAATATCCAGACCCATGGCCGCAAGATCCGGCTCGGCGTTCTCCTTTACCAGCATCGCAAATTTCTGACGGTCGGACACCATTTCCTCCAGGGCCATCTTGCCCACGATCTCACGGACATTTCCTTCCAGCACTTCTCTGGCCACACCGCCGATATATTCGGCGTTCTTATTTAGAAAGTTCTGGGCCGCCAGTTTCAGGCGTTCCTCATTGTCGCTGATCTTCACATTAACGGTAGCATCCACATTAATGTTAATATAGTCTGCCGTAGGCACGGCATTGGAAGTTTTTACGTCAATGGGAATCAGTTGAAGGTTCAGTTCATCCTTTCTCTCAAGGAACGGAATCTTTACCCCGGCTTTACCGATTAACACCTTGGGATCCTTTCTGAGGCCGGAAATGATGATCGCCGTATCCGGCGACGCCTTGACATAGCCTGTGAAAAAAATCAAAAGAATGAAAAGGACAACAGCAGCAACAATAATTCCGATAATCATAGAAAATTCCTCCTTATATTGTTTCTAATAGATAGTTTTATCTTTGGCCTTATCAATTTTATTCTATTAATTTTACATAATGCTATAAAGTAAATGTATCCGTCCTTAAATCTGCTTTTTCAAACCAGACCCCGTATTTCCGCCAAATTCTTCCGTAGGTTTTCATGGCTATCGGAACATGAATACATAATATAATGCTTATCATAAGGAAAAGGCTTCCAAGCATTACAACAGGAACCATATAATCCTCCATCATTTTATTTACATCCGCTTCTGCCTGAATTTTAATCACATTTCCGTTATGGTCCAGATACACTCTGAACAAATCTCTGTCCATAAAATCTGCGGGATAATATCCATAATCGGATAACTCTACTTCATATTTAACATTATCAATATACCAGACCTTATTACCGGATACATGTCCGGTTTTCCATGTATCATAGGTCGAACGTGCGGAATTCCGAACAGAAAATGCCGTTATCATTGCAGCAAGCATAAATATAAACAAAACCAATACTACTATCAAAGTGTACTTTATGACATCTTTATAAGACTTTTTTATTTTAGCGTATGTTTCGGCATCCAGATTCTTCTGTGCCCAATCAAGCATTATATGAAAGGCCTGAAATCTGGCAGCCGTAGATACATTCATCATATGGTTCATAATGATTAAGCAAAGTCCCTTTCATAAATTCACAAATTAACGACATATATCTTCCGAATCAAGATAGATCGTAAAAGGACCATCATTCAAAAGAGAAACCTTCATCTCCGCGCCGAAGCTCCCCTCTTCCACTACTGCTGTTTCCTGCCGGCAGCGGTTTATTATGTATCGATAGAGGTCGTTTGCCGGCTCCGGTGCCCCGGCGTCCGTAAAGGAAGGACGGTTTCCCTTTCTGCAATCCGCATATAGGGTAAACTGGGAAATCAGAAGTAACTGCCCTCCCACTGTTTTCAGATCCAGATTGATTTTGTCGTTTTCGTCGTTAAAGATACGCAGCCCCAGCAGCTTTTTCACCATTTTATCGGCGATTTCCTTATTGTCCTGCCCGCTGATGCCGATAAAGACCAGCAAACCTTTGCCGATCCTGCCGACAACGTTGCCTTCCACGGAAACGCTTGCCTCATTTACCCTTTGTATCAAAAATCTCATCTTCTATTCCCGTCCTCATGTCCCTGTGCATTTTTCGCAGCAGCGTTTCCTGTAGGTATGCTGCCTTCCTTCGTTGAGCCCTTTCCTGCCGCCGCTCCGGAGTCCTTTCCTGCCGCCGTTCTAGATCCGTCTCCTGCCGCCGTCCTGGAGCCCTTTCCTGCAGAGCACTTTCCGGTTTTGCTATTTTTGGCTTCCGGATTCTTTTCCTTGGGAGGTATTTCGTGGAAGCCCTCTTCATCCACATATTCCAGTCGTTCGTACAGGCAGGAATCTATGGGCATCTTTTTCCTGGTCAGAGAGGTGTTTACCAGGGAGCGCACGGCAGCATAGATTACGGCCAAAATTGGTACGCCGATAATCATGCCCAGTACACCGAACAGGCCGCCGAACAAAGTAATGGCAAAAATAACCCAGAATCCGGTGAGTCCGGTTGAATTACCGAGAATCTTGGGGCCGATAATATTACCGTCCACCTGCTGCAGGGCAAGGATGAACACCACAAAATACAGGCAGTTCAGAGGATGCAGCGGATCTACTACAAAAATCAGCAATGTGCAGGGAACTGCTCCCAGAAACGGTCCGAAAAACGGTATAATATTCGTCACGCCGATAATGACGCTGACCAGCGCGGCATAGGGCGTTTTGAGAATGGCCGTCCCGATAAAGCACAGTACCCCGATAATAATAGAATCAATGATCTTACCACCCAGAAATCCGATAAAGGTCTGATTGGTAAAACGAAAATTCTTAATCAGGTTGTTGCAGGTATCCTGCTCAAATATGGCATAGATCAGTTTCTTTGCCTGAGCTGCAAATTTTTCCTTGCTGGCCATTACGTAAATAGATATGATAAAGCCGATGATAAAATCCCACAAAACACCGAATACACCGATCGCCCCCAGGGAAATGGTCTTAATCAGCCCGGCCGCAGTATTGGGAAGGTCATTGGTCACCCACTCTTCCAGCTCTCCGGAATATTTGGTGACGGTCCGGACAATATATGCCCCCACTTCCTGATTGTCGTCCAGAACCTGGTTCAACCATTTTGTGATATTGCTGACATAGGAATCAAAATTGGTGGCAATATTCTGCACGCTGGGCACGATCTGAGAGATCAGCATGGACAGCAGGAAATAAATCAGGCCTATAAACAGGAAAGCGGTAATCAGAATGCCGATCCCGCGGATAATCGTTTTTTTCTTCTTCCCTTCCCGGAGATTAAGCTTTCCCCACAGCGGATACAGCAGCTTTCCTTCTACAAAGTTCAAAATGGGAGTAAGCAGATAGGAGATCCCCATTCCCACTACCACCGGCATCAAAATGCCTGTAATCATTTTGATGCCGGATCTGATATTGGAACTGTGGAAAACAAAATAGTAAAAAACAATGGAGGCGGCAATTGCCAGAAACAAAGTAAGCCCCCAGCGGAAGTACTTGTTGTTGAGTTTGAATTTCATTCAGGCATCCCTTCTTTAAGTAAAATGTTCATGGTTCTATCATACACTCTATTCGCGGATACCACAAGCATTTCTTACAGGGAGTCTGCAGGTTTTGTATTGCGGCTTTTTATTGCCGTTTTGGAACAGCCAGACGGGCATCGAACTGTTCTGTCATTTTCCCTGCATTGCTTCAACGGGCATAAGGGTACAGCGAATAAAATAGCCTCTGTCGTGACTGCATACGGGACACACGGCAGGTGCGCCGGTTCCCTTATACACAAAGCCGCAGTTCAGACACATCCACTCCTCTTCCACCTCGGATACAAAAAGCCTGCCTTCTTTTATAAGCTCCGCGTATTTCCCGAAACGATCCCCGTGAATCTTCTCAATTTTGGCAATGCTGAAAAAGGATGCCGCCACCCGGTCAAAGCCTTCCTCCCGCGCTTTCTCCCCAAAATTTTGGTAAACGTCATCATGCTCTTCGTACTCATTATGCTGTGCCATACGGAGCAGTTCCGCCATATCATCGGATATGTCTACAGGATAACCGCCGTCGATCATAATATTTTTTCCGGCCATCTCCCGGAGGTGCTGATAAAATATGGCGGCATGCTCCTTTTCCTGTGAGGCGGTAAAAGCAAATATGGTGCTGATGACATACAGGCCGTTCTTTTTTGCCTGAGATGCAGCGAAGGTATAACGGTTGCGTGCCTGGCTCTCCCCGGCAAATGCCCGCATCAGATTATCTTTGGTTACACTTTTTTGAAATTCCACTGCCATGATACAATCCGTCCTTTCCTTATGAAATCATGCAAAATCTGTGCATTTTCCTGACAGGTTACATCCTCAGTATGTCCTTCCACGCTCAAAATATAATTCCGCTATTGTCTTTCCTGCAAAAAAATACTAAAATGATACCAGAAGGGCAAACAAGGATGCTTAACAAGCCAGAGGGATGAAACAAGCCATGAAATTACAGCAGGTACTAAGTTATGTCCGCAGGGCCGTGGACGATTACCACATGATTGACGAGGGCGACCGGATCGCAGTAGGCATTTCCGGCGGCAAAGACAGCCTTACGCTGCTCTATGCCTTAAATGGCCTGCGGCGGTTTTACCCCCTGCATTTTGACATCCATGCAGTTACGGTGGATCTGGGATTTGAGAATCTGAAGCTGGACAAAATCCGGGAGCTGTGCGCTACCATGGAGGTAGAATATACTATTGTCAAAACGGATATTGCCCAGGTTATCTTCGAGGAACGCAAAGAGGAAAATCCCTGTTCTCTCTGTGCCAAAATGAGAAAAGGGGCCTTGAACCAGGCTATCCGGGATGCAGGCTGTAATAAAGTAGCCTATGCCCATCACAAGGATGATGTAGTGGAAACCATGCTCATGTCCCTGATTTTTGAAGGCAGGTTTCATACCTTCGCCCCGGTAACTTACCTGGACCGTATGGAGCTTACGGTCCTCCGCCCCCTGATGTATATGAACGAGGCGGATGTCATCGGCTTTGTCCATAAATATAATGTTCCTGTGGTCAAAAGTCCCTGTCCGGCAGACGGACACACAAAGAGGGAGTACGTAAAAAACCTGCTGCGAAACCTGAACCTGGAAAATCCGGGCGTAAAAGAACGAATGTTTACGGCAGTGGTAAACAGCAATCTGAAGGGCTGGGCAAAAAAGGATCCGTTAAACGGTAACGGTGATGCGGACTGCCCAGGGGGAGGCTTATCTTAAAATGGCGGTGATGAATCCAAATAATTACCATGACGAACAAAACAAGCAGAATATCCTGAAAATGCGGGCAGTTCTGGAGACTCTTCCCTCCTTCTGCCGTACCTTTTTCCGGGGGATTGAAGAATATACCTCCTCTCGTACCAGGCTTGCCTATGCCTATGACCTGAGGCTCTTTTTTGAATTCCTGCATGAAAAGAATCCCATTTGTGCAAAAACGGACATAAAGGAGTTTTCGCTGGAGATATTGGAGGAACTGACCAGAATCGACATCGAAGAATATCTGGAGTACATGTCCTACTATGAAAAGGACGGCAGGGAAATCACCAACGACGAACGGGGCAAGGAAAGAAAGCTGGCCGCACTGCGCAGCTTTTACAACTATTTTTATCAGAGCGAGCTGATTAAGAGCAATCCTGCCGCATTGGTTCCCATGCCCAAAAAACACGCCAAGGAAATCATCCGTCTGGAGCCGAATGAAGTGGCAATGCTGCTGGACCAGGTGGAGGACGGGACAAAACTGACAAAAAAAGAGCTGGAATACCATAAGAAGACAAAGCTGAGAGATGTGGCGCTGCTGACCCTCCTGCTGGGAACCGGAATCCGTGTGTCCGAGTGCGTGGGGCTGGATATTCAGGACGTCAATTTTGATGTGGACGGGATAAAAATACGCCGTAAGGGCGGTTATGAGGCCGTTGTCTATTTTGGAGATGAGGTGGAAACCGCCCTCCTGGATTATCTGGAGGAACGGCAGCATGTCATTCCGGAGCAGGGACACGAGAACGCGCTCTTCCTCTCTCTCCAGAACCGAAGAATGGCTGTTCGCTCCGTGGAAAATCTTGTCAAAAAATACTCCTCCCGGGTTACTACCCTGAAAAAAATCACTCCCCACAAACTGCGGAGTACCTATGGTACCGCGCTGTATCAGGAGACCGGGGATATTTATCTGGTGGCCGACGTATTGGGACACAAAGATGTCAATACTACCAGGAAGCACTACGCCGCCCAGGATGACGAGCGGCGCAGACGGGCGGCCAATGTCGTACGGCTGCGGGAAAAAGAAACGGACTGAAAACGTCAAGCTTCCCGGGGCCTGTAAAGCCGCAATTCCGCGTATTGGGTTAATATATGAAATCCCCGGAATAATAGGGCAGAATCAGACGCTGGCCGGCTGCTACACTGCCGTCCGCGTCCAGATGATTGATTCTCCGGACTTCTGCGATGTAGCTGTCCTTATCCTTGTAATAATCATAGTTAATATACGTATCCGCAAGCTCCCACAGGCTCTCTCCCGACTCCACCGTCACCTGGGTATAATATTTGAAACCGCTGCTTGCATTTGACCTGATGGTGCTGTAGGATATGGCACAGATCAGGATCATGCAGACAGTGGCAAACACAGTCAGGAAAGCTGCTGCTGCTTTCCTCCTGCGCTCTCTGCGAAGCCGCAGAACCCGCCCGTACCGCCTCAGCTCCCTGTCGCTCATCTCCTGAAGGTTTCTGTGTTTTTCCATGGCTTTCATCCTTTCAATCCAATCATACGTTCTGAACGTTTGTTCTATATTTGCATTATATAGCAGGAACAAACGTTTGTCAACAGATAAATCGAACATATTTTCTGTGATTGAAGGTTTTTTGTAACTTATCTTTTGCAAGCAGGTTCTTCTTCTGCCGCGTTGACCCCGGAAGACTGTTGTCCGCTACCCGCCTCTTCTTCGCCGTGGGAGGCAGACATCCCGGACAACTTTCCGGATTCCCCGCCGTGGGAGGAGGACATCCCGGACAACTTTCCGGATTCCCCGCCGTGGGCGGCAGACATCCTGCGAAGTTTTCCGACTTCAAAGGCGCCGATTACCGCGGCCAAAATACCGCTGCAGACATTACTCACCACCATCACGATTCCGACACTGACATTGCCCAGGCTTGTGAACTGCTGCAGGGCCCACAATACCGGAATGCGGAATACAAATACCCGGCAGAAGTTCATAAAGAGGGTGACCTTTGTTTTTCCAAAGCCGTAAAGCATTCCCAGTACCGCTGCATTTACGCCCAGAGGAACCGCACCCAGGGCCTCCAGCCGGTAAACCTCCGCAATCATTCCGGCAAATTCCGCATCTCCTTTGGCAAACAGGCTTGACAGCGGCATTAAGAATATCAGAGATAAGCTCATGAAAATCAGTCCGCAGATCACATTGATCAGCAGTGTCCATTTAAAGGCAGACAAGGCACGGTCCGGTTTCTCCGCGCCAAGATTCTGGCTGATAATGGCGGAGCCGCCTTCCTGGAAGCCGTTCTGGGGCATGGTGGTAATGCCGCCGATATTATTGGAAATTCCCAGTGCCCCCACAGTCAGCGATCCATAGACGGTACTCATGGAATTGACTACCACCTTTCCCATGGCAAACGCGGCCTTTTCCACAATGACGGGAAAGGACAGCTTAATCATTGGTTTGACTACCTCTCCCTTAAAGTCAACGGCCTTCAGGGAAAATCCGAATACATTTTCCCCATGGTTCAGATTGATGACGGCGGCCGCCAGCAGCACAAGCTGGGACAGGATGGTCGCTATGGCAATCAGGGTGACGTCTCCCGCCAGCCCGTATACAAACCAGGCCGTCAGACTCAGCTTCACCGCAATCACCGACATATTCAGGTACAAAATCCTCCTGGAGTTGCCCCTGACCCGTTCTATGGCAATGTATACACTGTTAAAGAAGGTGATGACCATTGCCACCAGCTCCAGTACAAAGTAGGTGCTGCCCTCCGTGATAAACTCCTCCGGGGTATTCATCAGACGTAAAAACTGCGGTGTAAATGGGGCAAGCAGCAGTAAAATCCCGCCTCCTAATATGGTACACATGGCGAACAGGGTGCTGACCCTGCGCTTTACCAGTTCAAATTTTCCCGCTCCGTAGGCCTCGCTGATCTTTATGCTTGAGCCTACGGCCAGACCACCTCCAAGGGCCGACAGCATCAGGTGAATCTGCGACAGATAGGCCACGGCGGATACGGTGGAACTGCCGATATGGGACGCCATAAGCGTATCCAGAATTTTAAAAAGCTGGTTCAGGCTTTGGTACAGCGCCAGCGGCAGGCCAAGCTGCAGCACCACCTTTCCCATGTGGCCGTTTTGAGCAAATTCCCGAAATTTTTCGTCTTTTTTTGATAAAAATGCCTGCATACTCTTCTCCTGTAAAATCTGTTCCCAATCTCCGAACCGGAAATCCTTGACTTGAAATACAGGCTTATGATATAACAAAAATAAAAGTAATTATACTGTTTTTAATTTGAATTTTATTTAATATTACAGATTTCTTGTCCTGCCATAAGAAACTGCGCCGTCAGGCGCGTGCATCGGGAGTGCGAAGCAGCAAAAAAATCTGCAAATCCGTGCGCATCCGCCGGAGGCTCTTAAGGAAGCGATGATTGAATCAGCGTTTCCTTAGCATCGCAGCATGGCAGCCTGAAGAAGGCAGGGAGGTATATTATGGAAACTGACCGGAATCCTGCGGGGCCGGAAAACACCTTTCGAAATACGGTAAGCGAATTTATGGTGGAGCGAGCCCGGCGTCCCCAGGCATTTTCCATGGAAAAGCCTCATTACCATCCATATTATGAATTGTATTTCCTGATGTCCGGCAGCTGCCGGATGTTTATAGATCATACCATCTATTATCTTTCCGCCGGTGACCTTGTCCTGCTGGCCCCGTATCAGCTGCATCAGACCATATACGGCTCCGGGCAGCCGGCGGAACGTTTCACTGCCAATTTTATCCCGTCATACATTGAATACTTTGCTTCTCAATGCCGGGACGGCGGTCCGGAATTTATCTTTTCCAGACACAGGATCTCCATTCCCAGGGAACGGCAGGATTATGTAAGGGAGCTTTTCCAACAGATGTCAGGAGAAACTCTGACCGGGGACTGCTATTCCGGGATTCGGATTAAAAGCCTTCTTTTTCAGCTCCTCTCCTTCCTGGGACGATGCCGGAGCCAGGAGCAGCCCTCACAGGCACTGGATCCTGAGGATGCCGTTATCCAGGAGGCTGCCCGCTATATTTATGCCCGTCACAGTGATCCTCTGACCCTGGATGCCGTTGCAGATTATGTTCATATGAGCCCGGCCTGGTTTTCCAGAAAATTCCATAAAGCCGTGGGACTTGGCTTCAAGGAATATCTGACTCATATCCGGCTGGAACATGCGGAAAAGCTGCTGCTCACCACCGGTATGCCCGTTACGGAAATTGCCCTGGCCTGCGGTTTTTCAGGCGGCAATTACTTCGGAGATGCCTTTCGAAAAGCCCGGGGCATGTCTCCCAGGGACTTCCGGTTTACCCGGCACCAGCAGACCTCAGCCGAACACTGATCCGCAGAATGCGGATACACGGATTCCCCATGGGCAGGGGTGCCTGGATTGTTGCCACCTGCATCGGTGTTCGAACATATTTTTGGAATATATGTTTGCTTTTTTGCCTTTCCTATGGTACACTGAATATAAAATAATAAGCAAGCACCACAGAGGAGGTATATTGCGGATGGGATTTGGAAAAATTACTGCAAAGCAACAGGAGATTCTTGATTATATCAAAGACGAAATTTTAAAAAAAGGGTATCCGCCTACAGTGCGGGAGATTTGTGAAACGGTGAATTTAAAATCCACCTCTTCCGTTCATTCCCATCTGGAAACCCTGGAGAAGAACGGCTATATCCGCCGCGACCCCACCAAGCCCAGGGCAATTGAGATCTGCGACGACAGCTTTCAGATGGTGCGTACAGAGATGGTCAGTATTCCCATTATCGGTAACGTTGCGGCAGGGCAGCCCATCCTCGCCGAGGAAAACATAGAAGAATATTTTCCCGTTCCCGCCGACATGGTGCCCAGGGGAGAATCCTTTATGCTCAATGTACGCGGGGAATCCATGGTAAATGCCGGCATCCTTGACGGCGACAAGGTATTTGTGAACTCCTGCAGCACGGCAAATAACGGAGAAATCATTGTGGCGCTGATAGATGATTCCGCCACAGTCAAGACCTATTACAAAGAAGACGGCCATATCCGTTTACAGCCTGAAAACGACACTATGGAACCGATTATTGTGGAAAACTGCCAGATTTTGGGGCGGGTATTCGGAGTGCTTCGCTTCTTCCGGTAAACGGCAGCTTAATCAGGAAAATAAATATCAAAAAAATGAATAAACAGGGATAAATTGCAGAAACTATTACAGCCGGTTCCAAAACCGTGCAGAATGTGAGGTAGGTATGGGAAATAAATACTTGGACGGCACTGCGCTTACCCTTGTTATTGTAGGTGCGCTTAACTGGTTGCTGATCGGTATCTTCCGTTTTGACCTGGTGGCCTTTATTTTTGGAAATATGTCATGGGTTTCCAGAATTGTGTACGGCCTTGTCGGACTTTGCGGTCTTTATCTCATCAGCTTCTATATGCACCTGGGCAGCCGGAGCGAAAAATCCTGACAAAAACAGGTGGGAGGGCCTCAACAGCATGTTGAACCCTCCCGTTTGTCTTAGCTTATTCTCATCCGGCTGTTAGATTATCAGCCGCCATCGTTCACCCTATTCCCGCGAAGCGGAATAATCCTTGAAATATTTCTCAAGGTCAATGGTAATCGCAGGGCGGATTCCGTAACCCTCCAGGCCGACATTTGCCTTTCGCAGATTATTGCTGATCTCATCGTTTTCGATTCCGTAACCGTTTCCCACCAGATAAGCCTTACTGGAATATCCCTCCACAGGGGTACGAAGCCACCAGTCGTACTGCTTTACCCCGCATTCCGACAGGGCAATCTCATACCACTGGCTCTGATCCTGCTCCAGTGCCGCTTCCGTGGGTTCACTGAGCTTGCTGATACCGGCCTCGTCAAACCAGGCCAGCTCCTCCAGGGACAGCAGGAATACCCTGTCACGGGTGACAATATCTCCCTCTTCCAGTACATTTCCGGGAGTAAAGCACTCCCGTTCCACCAGGATTTCCAGTTCTTCCTTCGTAAACTGATATAAAAAGCCGGGCTCGTTCTGGTAGCCGTTGCGTAGTTCCGACATGGCAGAAGCAGCCGGTGCCTGCCCTTTATAAGACACAACCTCCGTCTCCGCGTTCAGCCAGGTACGGATATTGGAATCCCGCCAGCTGCTGTTGCCCCGCACATAAGCCTGCAGCTTAGGATCCGTGTCTGCCGGAGATTCCCGGCTGATATAATCCCTGGTTTCGTCGTGATTGTACTTCCCGCTTTCCGCGGTGTCGAAAGCCTTCATGGTAAGTATCTGTCTGGAGACCAGCACCGCCGTATACAGGCCGTCCTGCTCCTCCAGGCGCAATACCCGCCACTGGATCGGTTCCCCGTTGTAGCTGCCCAGAATCAGCGTATCCCCGGTCTGTACGGAATACAATACCGTAGCGGTCTGATCCCTTTCGGCCTGTCCGTCCCGGATTGACTGCTCCGTGGAATGCCGACGAAGGAAAATCAAAATCAGGGCCAGAACCGCGCATACTATCCATACGGCCAGCCTTGTACCCGGTGACTTCCGGGGAGGCTGCGCTTTTTCCCGGCCGGCCTCTTCCTCTCCGTACGGCTCCGCCTTCCGGCCAGCCTCTTTCCCTTCCGGCTGCGCCGTCTCCCGGCCGGCCTCTTCTCCTCCGGAGTGCGCCGTCTCCCGGCCGGCCCTGGCCTCCAGCTCTTTTGCCGCATTCAGAATTCCGGTATAGTCTTCCCTGTTTCCCTGGTTGATCCACTGATGGGTCATTAGAAAATATTCCAGGGATTTACTCAGCTCCACTTCCTCCAGCTTACAGACCAGAACAGGGATTTTTTTACTGACGGCGCGTTCCACCTCCCGCAGTACATGGGGGGAGGCGTTCGCTGCCTCGGACATCAGCAGCACCATGGCGGAAGACCGGTCGATACCGTTAATGATTTCCTCCGCATACTCCCTTCCCGAGCGAATGTCCCTTGGCGCAATAAAGCATTCTATCCGGTTCTTTTCCAGCAATCCGCAGATTTCCATGGCTGTTGCAGCATCAACGGATGAGTGGGATATAAAAAGCATGGCCGTAAATCCTTCCTTTTACCTTTTCAGATCGTCTATCCCAATCTGTCTGCCGTCCCGCCAGATTCGCTCCAGGTCAAACAGAAGCCGGTTTTCCTTGTCGAAGATATGAATGATTACATCTCCGAAATCCATCAGTATCCAGTTTGCCGTGTCATAGCCTTCGATCTGCCTGACCGTGTTTCCTGCCCTGCCCAGCTTTTCTTCCACATTGTCGCAGAGCGCCTGGATCTGGCTGCGGTTACTTCCTCCTGCAATGATAAAATAATCGGCAATCACGGATACCTCACTGATGTCAATTACGTGAATATCCTCCGCCTTTTTGTCTTCCAATGCGTCGATGGCCAGCACGGCCATCTCCTTTGATTTTTCTTTTTCCATATACTCTCCTTTGCGTGTCTTTACCGGGAGGCTGCCGATTCCCGGGACAATGCTGATCCTTGTCTGTCCAGATAGTAACGGTAAACCTTCTCCGTCATGGGGTCAATTTCACCGCCCGCCGCCTTGAGATGATCCAGGGTATCCCTCAGAATACACAGTACTGCGGCATCCAGATTTTCAAAAGCAAGGAACCGGATTTCCGCCAGATTGGGAGCATGTCTCCTGCCAGGCTCAATATAATCCGCCACAAACACGATTTTCTCCAACAGGCTCATGTTTTCCCGCCCTGTAGTATGGTATCGTATTGCGTCCAAAATCTCCGGTTTGTTCTGAATGCCGTATTTTTCCTCCGCCAGGCAGGCGCCTGCCTTTCCGTGTAGCAGAAACGGACTTCTGCGCTCCACATCCGATACGGGAATATGATGCTTTTCACAGATTTTCAACCGTTTTTCATCGGACAGACATTTGGCACAATCGTGCAGTATTCCTGCCGTCTGCGCATCCAGGACGGCAGCGCCGTACCGCATGGCAAGCGCCGCAGCCGTAAATTCCACCCCCAGCGTATGCTCATAGCGCTTCCCGTCCTGTACCTTCTGCATTTCTTTTCTCAGCTTTCTTAATAGCTTTGCGTCCTCCACAACAAGCCCCTCCTGCCGATTTCGCCGGCAAATTTCATGTGCCGGCAGCATTCTGTTTCGTCTGCAGAGTTTTTTCTGCCCTGCAAAAGCTATTTCGCCCTGGGCAGCACAATCTTTGGCTTATCCTGATCCGGCTTATAGAGAATAAATTTCTTGCCTATGACCTGGACTACCTGGGAATGGGTCCTCTCCGCAACAATCTGGGCAATTTCCCCCGGATCGTCGGCGCAGTTTTTGAGGACGCCGATCTTAATCAGTTCGTTATTGTGAAAAGCCTCACCGATAGCAGCCGTCAATTCCGGTGTCAGATTGGACTTTCCCACCTGGAAGATGGGATCCAGGTTATTTGCAAGGCTTTTCAGATAGGCACGCTGTTTACTTGTCATTTTGACACCTCCGTATGCTTTCAGCATTTATCTACTTCTGCTTATTTATAATAATCAAACTTCAGGCCATACATGCGGACCGTATCCCCTTCCTGAATCCCCAGCGCCTCCAGTTGTTTCAGGATTCCCGTTTCCTTCAGGAAATTCTGGAAAAAATTAAATCCCTTCTCACTGTCTAAGTTGGTGTAGCCCAGCATTTTCTCAATTCTCGGCCCTTCCACCACATACTCATCCTCATCCTGGTCATAGGTCACGCTGCAGGGCTCGTCCCCCTCCGCAGATGCCTCCTGCTCCGGAAAGTATTCCTGTTCAAATACCGTGACGGTATCTTCAAGTCCGTTCAGCATTTCGTTTACATGATACAGCAGTTCTTTTACACCCTGCCCGCTGACTGCCGAGATGGGATAGACCGATATCCCCTTGGGCTCAAATTCTCTGCGTATGGCCTCCACCGGATCCTTTTCCGTATCGTATATGGCATCAATCTTATTTGCCGCAATGACCTGGGGCCTGGCCGCAATGTTCGGGTCGTAAGACTCCAGCTCCCTGTTAATGGCATATATGTCAGCCACCGGATCCCGTCCTTCCGTCCCCGCGGCATCCACGATATGGACAATGACCTTTGTACGCTCAATGTGCCGCAGGAATTCATATCCCAGCCCCACACCCTCGGAAGCGCCTTCGATCAGCCCGGGAATATCTGCAATCACGAATCCCCCGGTGCCTTCCAGGTCCACCACGCCCAGATTGGGATTGAGGGTGGTGAAATGATAATTGGCAATTTTAGGCCTGGCATTGCTGACCCTGGATAACAGGGTGGATTTTCCCACATTGGGAAAACCTACCAGCCCCACGTCCGCAATCACCTTCAGCTCCAGCATCAGCTCCAGTTCTTTTGCCGGCTGGCCCGGCTGGGCATATCTGGGTGCCTGCATGGTGCTTGTGGCATAATGCTGATTGCCGTTGCCGCCCCTGCCGCCCTTTAACAGGACCACACGCCTGTTGTCCCCGGACATATCCACAATGACTTTCCCGCTTCCCGCTTCCCGGATCACGGTTCCCTGGGGCACCTTTAAGGTGATGCTGCCGCCGTCCCTGCCCCGACAGTTCTTTTTGCTTCCCGGCTCCCCGTCCTCTGCCTTATATTTGCGCACATTCCTGAAGTCGATCAGGGTATTAAGCCCTTCATCGACCTCGAAAATCACGTCCCCGCCCCTGCCGCCGTCTCCTCCGTCCGGACCGCCTGCAGGAACATATTTCTCACGCCGGAAGGAAACGAAGCCGTCTCCGCCTTTGCCGCTTCTTACATATATTCTGGCTCTGTCTGCAAACATAGCTGCCCTCTTTCAATACTTTCATAGTAAAGAAGGACTTCAAACTCTTCGGTTTGAAGCCCCCTGCATTCACATTACTGCTCTTTGGGATAAACAGAAGCCTGTTTCCTGTCTCTTCCCTTTCTTTCAAAGCGAAGGACTCCGTCAACCAGAGCATACAGAGTATCGTCTCCGCCAAGTCCTACATTGACACCGGGATGGATCCTGGTCCCACGCTGCCTGTAAAGAATATTACCCGCTTTTACAAACTGCCCGTCGGCTCTCTTCGCGCCTAATCTCTTAGACTCGGAATCTCTGCCGTTCTTGGACGAACCAACTCCCTTTTTATGAGCAAATAACTGAAGGTTCATATTCAGCATTGGTCTACACCTCCTCGAATTTTACTTGTAAATATCTGTCGCCGTACTCCCTGCTGATATTTTCCAGGGAAAACACCATGGAATCCATCAGAAATGAGGATTTCTCCTGCAATTCGCTTTCGAAATCACACCGTAGAAAGCCCGCCTCTTCATCCTGGGCAGTCGTAATGCTTTCTCCTGCCAGTGCTTCCAGCGAATTCACAGTGCCGATGGTCAGCGCCGAAACGGCTGCACACAGCACATCCGGCCTGCCTTTCCCGGCATATCCGGCATGTCCCATACAGTAAAAGCCCCTGTAGGAACCCTTTTTGTCTTTACGGATCACTACAGTTGTCATTTCACGTTGATCTTGTCAATCTTAACCTGCGTGTATGCTTGCCTGTGACCGTTCTTTTTGTGGTATCCGGTTTTACTCTTGTACTTGTATACAATAACCTTCTTACCCTTACCCTGCTCCATAACGGTAGCGGACACGGATGCGCTTGCCACATCGTCGCCTACCTTGAGGGTTCCGTCACTTACTGCGATAACCTGGTCAAAGGAAACAGCATTTCCGGGTTCCGCGTCCAGCTTTTCAACCTTGATTACATCACCCTCAGAAACCTTGTACTGTTTTCCGCCTGTTGCAATAATTGCGTACATATAAGGCACCTCCTATTCATGACTGCATTGATCCGTCAGGACCGCTGCCTGTCTTACTCGCTGACTTTGGTGGCAGATGTTCTGCACTTATACCGAGCCATGCGGCATACTATGACATGATAACATAAGGTGCCCTAAATGTCAACTATTTTAATTTTTTTCCATGTTTCCTGTATAAGCCATTTATGATAATGTCTCATTAAACCACAAATGAAAATGTCCCAATG
>CAJTKW010000029.1:12565-55072 GCA_910577035.1 uncultured Acetatifactor sp. | reverse complement strand
CTCCTTTCGTGGGTGGATTTTTTCAAGCGGCGCAAGCCGCAAAAGGCGGGCTTGCGGCTATCGGGCTCTATCTTTTTCCGCAAGCTGTAAACGTTGGTAACGCTTGACTGGCAGCTTTCGCTTTCTTTAATCTAACAGAAATTTTTCCGTATCTGGATTCCAATTTAATATAGCTATAATATCCGCATGGTCTGCTATAGAAGAAACAATAATTTCTTCATCTCCCATAAAGCAAAAATAGCCATCTGATAAAGTTTCTAAGTTCTCTATCGGAATATCCAGCCATTGACCATCCTGAATACCCAAAAGCTGTATTTCCTGCGTTAATATTCCTTGATATATAGTTGTTCCGATAAATAATATTTTGCTCTGTCCGATGCTGTTCTGAACGCAATCTATAGTCACATTATCCGCATTAAACTCTTTATAAGCTATCTTTTTTAATGAATCCGCTTCCAAGAGGACAGCTATGGTTTTATCTAATCCGGCAACATGAGGAGTATTCAAAATTTTGCACAGTACAAATATTTCATTTATATCTTTTTGTGAAAAGTGTCCGTAATAAATCTGGTCTATTACAATATCTTCCCGGCTGATACTCCCATCTTCATAACTTTCCATTACTGTTTCCAAAATGTATTCGTTAAATTCTGAAAATGAATTTCTGTCATCCGTTTCTTTACTGCAACTTGCCAATAAAAATACACATGCCACCATTAAAACAAGTACATTTAATTTCTTCATGAGAAATACCTCCCCTTTCTAATCTTTGAGTATATTGTCAACTACAAACCGAATCTCTTCTTCTGACTGTTCCATGGCATTCCACTCAGCCATTAGGTCAGAGTTTTCCGGGTCAAATTGTACATCAGTTGCATACATGATTACATAAGTCGCATTTTCTGTTGCAAAAAGATAGCGGCCAATACCAGCAATGCCGGATTGCTCAAATTCTTTCGCTGACATACAATAGTCGGCATATTGGAATATATAAAAGAGAGTTCCACGGTATAACACCTCACCAGATTCATCCGCCGGGGCTTGTGCGTTATAAACGGATTTAACGCAAAACTCCCACATAGTTGAATTGTTTGGAACATAAATATCCTCAATTACCTCGTATTTGCCTTTCCAACTATCGGGCAAAATCAGCGTAAGCCCAATTTCCTCCAGCACAACATTCTCCTGTTCTACCGGTACTTCAATAATGATTTCGTGGGCAAAAGCTATTGCACCTACACTAAAGCTGGAAACCATAAGAACCAAAGCTGCCGCAGCTGCTAAAAACTGCCGAATCCTTTTCTGGCGGTGCTGTGCCGCATAATTAGAGATTCTTTTTGCCTGCTCAACAAGCCTGTCATCGATGTTTCCAATATGTTCTGAAAGTTGCTTTTTATTCATACTTCGATATCCTCGCTTTCTAAATACTTTCTTAACTTTCGGCGCATTTCATATAACATAGATTTCACTTTACTCTGTGTATAACCTATGTTTTCACAGATGTTTTCAATAGAATCAAAATACCAATATCTCCTGATAAAAATAGTTCTCTTTTCTTCACTCTGCCGCCAAAGGAATTTATCAATCGTGATTTCTATACGTCTTGATTCAACTTCCGATTCAGGGCTTTCCGTTCCAGATACACAATCGCCTAATTCCTCTAGAGAGGTAATTGCAATAGGATTTCTTTTTGCCGCAGAAATGTATTCATATTTTTTTAATGCAAGATTTCTTGTAATTCTACTGATAAAGGCAGAAAACCTGTTTGGACGCTCATTTGGAATCGCATTCCATACAGCAAAATATGTGTCATTCACACATTCCTCGCTGTCTTCACAGCTTAAAAGAATATTCTTAGCAATGTGTGTGCATAACCTACCGTATTTTAGGGCGGTTTCCTTGATTGCTTCCTCCCTTCGCTCCCAATATAGTTCTACAATTTTGTTATCGTCCATATGAGTTTCCCTCCCCATATTATATAGTGAAAGCTGCTTTCACTATATAAGTACGGTTTTCTCACTGTAGGTTGTAAATATTATCAAAAAATCTATATTTTACACCAAGATTTTTTGTTCCCCTTGGAAACAAATTACGTATAGCTAAATTCCTTTTCCCTGCACTTTATTATACACATTCAAACGAGCATCAACAATAGGCTTTGCTAAGTATTATTTTTATCACAAAAATATAGGGAAAAAAGAGATTCCACAATGCGGTCTTTTGGTCTTTGTTTCGGAATAGTGTGGTGCTGGCGGTCTATCTCTTGTTTTCGGTTGCTTGCTTCTTTACCGTACATGAGCATTGGCGCAGCGCTTCTCGCTGACGATATTTTTACAAATTACTTTCCAAATTCGGTAAGTAAAAATGTTTAGGTAGACGCGATCCAGCTTTTGCATAATGACTGGCACACGATTGCAACGGATGTCTGGCAAACCTCGAAAGAAATCTCCGATAAGCTGACTGGTGGCTGAGGCGTTTCTGTTCCCTTAACTGAAAATGGAAAAAGCCGATATAAAAAGTAAGACGCATAGGTATCTGCAGGTTTGGCGGGCAAGAAAACGGATCGTATGCGTGCTTATTAAGCTGAAAGGCAGGAGCGGAAAATGAATGTCAGAACAATAGCCAGCGAAACGTATTCTGTCGGTGCACAGGGAAAAGGAAAGGTAATGTCCAATGCGGACAGTGTAAAACAAGGCAAAAGCCGGTTAAAGCAGTGTGACATACTGGAAATATCTGCCGGGGATAAGCCTGCCTTTTATAATGAGTACGACGGATATGGAAACCTGAAGGAATACGGGGACAGCCTGCGGTATCGATATTCTCATGCAATAGCATATACCACTACATGGTTCGAGGAAGCCGTGGGAGAAATCCTGGAACAGGCAGCGGAAGACAACGATAACGGAGAGTATGACGGCACGGATCTTGTAAACGCCTGTGGTTTGGTTTATGCGAAGCGTTATGAGGAGATTGAAAAAAGATATGAAGACTGCAAAGATCAATGGTTTGATATTGATGGCACATCGCTGACTGCCGCAAAGGAAAAAGAGTATTTGAATGTGCATTTTGAAGCTGCCGCAGCCTTTTGGGCCAGCTCTGCAAAAGTGGTGGCAGGTTTAAGGCAGCTTAATGAACAGACACAGGAAGTCCCGCAGGAAGATGGAAAGGAATTGGAAACTCTTTTCTGCCGCTCGAGAGATAAATATATGGATGTATACAGGGCGGGCAAGGTAACCGGTGCACCTCTGGTTTTTCAGAGATTTTCCTTTGGGAGCAGTGCTTTGCTGTCATTGCTGGTGCAGAAAAGGTAAACTGCAATTTACAACTCCTTTAGAAAATATTTGGATTCAATCCCGTCCTCAATAAAGGTTTCTGCATCCGCAAAGGAATTTTTCCGTAAAACATGGATAGAGGCGGCGTTTGCGGAATAAGTAAATGCGCCCACGGACTTTAATCCAAACTTTTCTTTTATTTCAATGAGAAACAGTTGCAACGCCTTCGTTGCAACTCCCTTTCCCCAGTACGTCTTATCAAAGACGCAGTAGCTGACCATGGCATGGTGCTCGTCCGGCCGGATGCAGTAGCACCAAATATCTCCGATATAGCTGCCGTCCGCATAGATTGTGCGGCCATAGCTGGAGGCCCCGGGCTGTTGTGATTTTTCGAAATCAGCCAGGGCCTCTTCTTCTTCGGCGGCTTTTTGCGGAAGATACCTGCGCACCTCCGGGTCTCGAGTCTTGCGGAAACAGGTGATTACTGTATCTGCCGTGCGGCTGCGTAATTCCAGAATCATTTTCTTACCTCTTTCTGGGGTGCCATTTCCCGATTGGATTCACTGCAATTATAGCATCCGCATATCATTTTGGAAAGATAAAAAAGGGATTGCGCGGCGGGACGTCAGGATAAAGCTGCCCGGTGACTGCATTAATATTTCCTTAAGACTTCCAAATTTATCGAATTTCAATAAAAATATATTGACATTCGATCTGCCTGGTGCTATAGTAACGATACAAAAATACTGTTTTGGGAAATGGAGGAAATATGAAGGGAAACAGGGCCGAAGGGAATAAAAGGGGTGCCGGGGAGTTTGCAGAACCCGGGGCGGAGCGGGAGGACTTCGGAAAGTCCGCAGGCTCTTTGCCGGATCGAAAGCTGACATGGATCAAAGTGACAAAGCTGCTTTTAGATATGATGTTCTGCGGAGGAATTCTGGTGACGGCATCTCTGCCCTGGAGCATCAGGTGGATTGGAAAGCAGCTGCCGCATTTGGTTCAGCATTATGAGGAATCTGTCATAATCTATTTTGTACTGGGCATTGCGGCGGAGAAACTGCTTTGGGAGCTGCGGAAAATCTTTAAGACCGTGCTGGCGGAAAACTGTTTTGTGCGGGAGAATGTGGTCAGTCTGCAGAAAATGGGGAACTGGAGCTTTTTCATTGCCCTGATGGCAGGAGTGAGAAGTATTGTCTATATGACGATTGCCATGGGGGTGGTCATTCTGGTATTCCTGATTGCCGGGTTGTTCAGCAAGGTGCTGGGCTTTGTGTTTGAGCAGGCAGTGGCGTACAAGGAAGAGACGGACTGGACCATATAGGAGGGCTGCATGGGGATTATTGTAAATCTGGATGTTATGATGGCAAAGCGTAAAATGAGCCTTACGGATCTTGCCGGTAAAGTGGATCTTACGCTGGCAAATCTGTCTATTTTAAAAAACAATAAGGCAAGGGCAGTACGGTTTTCCACACTGGAGGCGATCTGTAAGGCCTTAAACTGTCAGCCGGGGGATATTTTGGAGTATGTGGAGGAAGAAACTGCCATGGGGGATTAATTTTACGTGAGGCCGCATACCCATAGTGCCTTTTGGCGCATTGTGACTGCTGGGGGGAAATTAACTCTGCCGGCAGGAATGAAAGGAGCAGAAAATGACGGGAACGGAGCAAACGATTGGGACAGAATGTGATATGACGGAAAAGGCGGGAAACAACGTAAGCGAAATGCCAATGACCGTGATTGACGGCACAGGGAAGCAGGGGGCGGTAGATGATACGGAGGAAACGGAAAGAATGCGGGAGAACTTCGGCTTTTTCGGGCCGGCAGCATTTCTTTATGCGATATTCTATACCTTTTGCATGTACAGGAACGGATCGGGGGTAACTTTCCCTTTTTTCGTGGCCGGCAGCCTCTTGTTTTTGTACTTATCGCTTGCAAAACTGGAGACTACCTTAAAAAAAGGAAGCGCTTTCTATATGGGCGCCATGGTTCTGCTGGGCATTTCCACCTTTTGCACAGATGACAGCCGGATTATTTTTTTCAACAAGCTGGGTATTTTCCTGTTGATGATGTGCCTGCTGCTGAAGCAATATTATAACACTTCAAAGTGGGGGCCGGGGAAGTTTCTGGGCAGTATCTGCCGGCTTGCCTTTGGCGCCGTCGGGGAGTTGGCAAGGCCCTTTCAGGACGGGGCGGAATATCGGGAGGAGAATGCCGGAAAGACAGACCACCGGGTATGGGCAGCGGGGCTCGGGCTGCTGGCGGGGATACCTCTGATGCTTATTGTACTGGCGCTTCTCGCCAGCGCGGATGCGGTGTTCCGCCAGATGACGGGCAGCCTGCTGAAAGGAATTACACCCGGCAATATGGCAAATGTGATTTTCCGTATAAGCTTTATGTTTCTGGCGGCCTACTGCCTTACGGCCTGGCTTTGCGAAAAAAGAATCCGGGAGGAAGTAACCGATAAAAGGACTGGGGAGCCTGCCCTGGCAATTACGGTTACGGGGATGCTGACGGCGCTGTATCTTGTATTCTCCGTTGTCCAGATTAACGGGCTGTTCCTGGGAAGGATGCGGCTGCCGGAGGGCTATACCTATGCGGCTTATGCCAGAGAAGGCTTTTTCCAGCTTTTGGGGGTGAGCCTGCTGAATTTTGTGATTGTGCTGGTGTGCCTGCGCCGCTTTAAGGACAGTAAGGCTTTAAAAATAATTATGACAGTTATGTCAGCCTGTACCTTTATCATGATAGCATCCAGTGCCATGCGTATGGTAATGTATATTAAGAGCTATGATCTGACCTTTCTGAGGGTGCTGGTACTGTGGGCACTGGCACTGCTGGCGGTGCTGTTTATCGGAGTGCTGATAAATGTGTTTAAGGCCGATTTCCCATGGTTCCGCTACAGTGTGGCGGTGGTGACGGTGCTGTATCTTGTCCTGTCCTTTTCCCACCCGGATTATCTGATCGCCAGGGTAAACGTGGCAAGTGCCGTGGAAAACGGAGAAAGGCAGGGGAGGGGAATACAGGATTATGATTACCGGTATCTGAGCGGACTGTGTGCCGACGCGGCACCGGTGCTGGTGCCTTATATGGAGAATCTGGGGTATGAGCTGCAAGCATGGGCAGACCATGGGGCCACCGGGGAATACAGCAGGGAAACACATGGCGGACAGTGGGACAGAGACAGTGCGGACAGCTTTGGATATTACTGGATGGAAAAAATGGATCGGCGGACGGAAGACTTGAGCCTGCGTACCTTTAATCTGTCCAGGTATTGGATGCTTCGACTGCTTCGACAGGCGGCCGGTAAATGAGGCCGCCCAAACAGGATAGCTTTGTATGTATGGGGAATCAGGCCGGAGGGGAATCGGTCCCGGGCAGCTTCCTGGCAGTCACAAGATAGCTGACGGCCAGGATGGCGTCTGCGCCCAGCCAGGCGGCGATTTCCGCGAAGAAGATTCCCACTTCCCCTACCGCCAGGGGCAGCAGCAGTGCCGTGGAGGTGCGCATGGCGAATTCCCCGATGCCGGACAGCATGGGAAGCAGCGTGTTGCCCATGCCCTGGATGGCGGAGCGGACAACATGCAGAATGTATAAAACCGGCAGGCAGATACTCATGACAGCAAGGTAAAAATAGGCGATCTTCATAGTTTGTTCCACCTCCTCCGGGGTACCGGAGATAAAGCAGCCAAGGATCAGCCGTCCGAATATCAGCATGACGATGGCAATGCAGACAGAAGTGGCCAGTGCCAGGCCTAAGGCGGAGCGCATACCCCTGCGGATGCGGTCCGTTTTTCCTGCCCCCAGATTTTGCCCTACATAGGTAATCATGGCATAGCCGTAGGAGGTGGCGGCAATTTCCAGCAGGCCGTAAAGCTTGTTGGTGGCAGTGAACCCGGCGATAAAGAGAACCCCGGCGCCGTTGACGACGAACTGAACGATCATGCCGCCTATGGCTATGATGCAGTTCTGGAAAGCCATGGGGAAGCCGAGCTTCAGGAGCCTGCCGAACAGACCCTGTTCCGGACGGAAGTCTTCCCCCGTGAATTTCAGGATCCGGATTCCGGCAATATGATACAGGCAGTATACACCGGAGACAAGCTGGGCAATCAGAGTAGCGGATGCCGCACCGGCTATGCCCCAGTGAAAAGCAATCACAAAGAGAAGGTCCAGAACAATATTAGTCAGGGACGCCACTACCATAGCATAGAGAGGGGTCCTTCCGTCTCCAAGGGAACGCAGGATACAGGCAAAAAGGTTATACGCCATAACAATGGGGATGCCCAGAAACATAATGCGCAGATACAGCAGGGTGTCGCCCATGATGGCATCGGGAGTCTGCAGCAGAACGAGGACAGGGCGGGCAATAACCTGTCCTGCGGCAATCAATATAAGGGAAAAGGCGGCAGAAAGGATACCGGAGCTGCCGATGACCTTTCGCAGCCTGTCACTGCGGCCGGCTCCGAATTCCTGTGCCATCAGGATGGCAAAGCCCTGGGTGAAGCCCTGGATGATCCCCAGCATCATCCAGTTCAGCCAGTCCGACGCCCCCAGTGCGGCAAGGGCATTGACACCCAGAAATTTGCCTACCACGGCAGTGTCCACCACCGTATAAAGCTGCTGAAACACATTGCCCGCCATCAGTGGCAGGGCGAAGGTCAATATTAATTTACCGGGCTTTCCCTCGGTCATGCTCTTGATATGAGATGCCATGCTTTCTCTCCGTCTATGGGCAGCGCTGTGAAACGGATATTCTGCTGCCGGCTTTTTCCTTCTAACTATATCAAAAACCAGCGGAAAAGCAAGATAATTCTGGGAATTCCGACAGTGGGCGGCCCGGGAACTTGACATTTTCCTTATTTACGAATAAGGTAATTATATAGGCGTTTGGAAAGGCGGTTTTGGGGAATATGCTGTTGATTGGAGCAAAGATACAGGAATGTCGGAAAAGGCAGGGCCTGAGCCAGGAGGAATTTGCGACAAGGGTTGGCGTGACTAGACAGGCGGTATCCAAGTGGGAGACTGATAAGGCATATCCTGATCTGGACAAGCTGGTGGCAATCTGCGATATTCTGCAGATCGGCATTACGGGATTGGTTTACGGAGAAAGCGCGCCCGACAGGGAGCCGCCTGCCGGGACGGAGCCGGGACTGAAAGAAGCATCTGCCGGAGAAGCCCCGGGAGAGGCGGTATCCCTGCGTCTGCGGATCCTGCTTGTGCTGGCCGGGGGAGCGTTCTTTTTCTGCGGAGCGCTTTTTATTACGGTGCTGGGGTATCATGCCTGGAAGCAAGAGGACGCTTTGGCGAAGCGGGTGCGTGTGGAAAGAGTGTACCAGCAGTATACCAAGGCGGATGTCTCTTTTATTGACGATGTATCCCGCAGGGTTGTAAAGACAGTGTGGATGGATGTGAACGGTATCAGGGAGGGCGATTCGTTGATCTGTTACACGGACGGGGAACACAGGGACATTTATTATGGGTATCGTCCGTCTACGCTGATCGTTCTGGGGGCAGTGGAACTGGTCCTTTTGACAATGTTTCTGATATGCCTTGCCGAGTGCCGGCGATTGGCAAAGGGACAAAAGGAGAAGCTGCGGCCGGCGGAAGGATCAGGAGAGAAGCTGCGGTCGGTGCCGGCGGAAGGATCAGGAGGGAAGCTGCGGCAGATGCCGGCGGATGAGGCAAAGGAGAAGAAACAGCCATGAGCAGGACAAAAAAAGCAGCGTACATTGCGGCGGCAGGAGTATGGATGTCTGCGCTCTTTGGCGGGCTGTGGTTTGCGGGTTCTTTTTCCCTGAGCGGTAATGGCGCTCCCGGCGATGAGCAGGAGAAATTAACGGCGGAGGAAGCGGGAGCAAATGAGGGGAGGGAACAGCCCCCGGCCTGGGAGGTAGTATTCAAGGGCATGAAGTTTACCCTGCCCCAAAAGGGAAAGGTATACCTTCATGGAAGCGGCTGTATGAATATCAGGCAGGATGAGCAGTATCTGATTCAGATCAATATCGAGGAAGATACGGTGGATGAAATGTGGGCGCGCATGGAACAAAAGAAGGAATCGCTGATGAAGGCCGGCTATCGGATGGAGAAGGAAGCGGAGTACAGTGGGGAAGAGGAGTATGAGTATGTCCGCTATGTTATCAGCCTGGAGAAGGAGCGGGGGAGCGAATATGAGCGCACTTATTCTGAAGTGATTCTGGCGCCGGCGGATGAGGGGAGACATATGCTGGTGGTGATTCCGTATGACGGAACCGACATGGAAAAACTGGATGAAACATTGCGCGAAAAGCTCTATGAAGAGGCGTTTGCCCGGGCAAAGGGTATTTGGGAGGGAGCCGATCCAACCGACGAGCTGGATGACGAGGTGGGAACGCTTTGGATGGAGGATCAGAATCTTGATCCGGAACATCAATACATTTCAGAAGACATCCTCGTGTACGGGGACGGGCAGCACAGCCTTTCTTACAGGCTGCCGGAGCACTGTATGCTGACGGCAGATAATATTACAGGAAAGACTTATTTTGACGAGGACCATCAGGCTTATATTCAGACAAATGTGGTGAAGTATACCTGGATGACAGCCAGGGACATGGCGGAATCTGCCGCGGACAGGAATCTGTCCCGCCCTCTTGCATCCGGGGAGGTGACGGTTAGCGGCCGGACCTTTTACTATTATACTTATTCCGTTTTGGAGTATGGGAAAACCAAAACGTCAAGTGTGTATCAGTTTTACGGATACTGTGACCTGGAAGATGGAAGCATTTATTCCATACGCGGCTATGCGGATGATAATCCGCAGGCGGCAGACGAAGCTTATTATCTGGAATGGATGAATATCAGCGTATTATAAGGCAGGAAACGAACGGTTGCAGCTTTGCAACCAGGTTTTGCTTTTCTTTTGGAACGATGTTACTTACAATCTTTTTGTGTGTCGAACAAAGATTACAGTATTAAGGGAGTAGGAGCAGATGAAGGAAAACAGAAAAAGTACAGGAAGAATGAAAAGAGCAGGAAGGATGAAAAGAGCAGGGGCAGCCGTGCTGCTGGCGGCCCTGCTGTGGGGCCTGACGGCCTGCGGCGGCACGGAGAGGGAATGGAAGACAGAGTTTTCCTCTACGGATTGGAAAACTCTGGAGCTGTCATTGGACGGACGGATATTAACATTCCCTGTATTATGTACGGATCTTGAGGCCGTGGGATATAAGATTGATACGGACAAGGCCAGCCGTATGGAGGTGCTGGAGGCCGGATACTATACTACCGGCATTCTCATGGAGAATAAGGAAGGCGTGAAAATCTATGTCCGCTTTAAGAACTTCGGGGAAAAGGACAAAAGCCTGAAGGACTGTGAGGTGTATGGGCTCTCATTTCATTACGACGACTATGAGGATGCTAATCCGGAGGTGCTGTTGTGCAGCGGGATTTCTTTTCAATCAACGGTGGACGAGGTCAAAGAGGCTATGGGGGAACCGTATGAATATCAGAAAAGCGACAGCGATTTCATTGAAGGCGCCTATACGGAGACATTGAAATATTATGTTGCCGAATCGTACCACAGCAATAATATTGAGTTTATGTTTTACAATGGAGATATGTATCAGATTACGATCATAAATACGGACTGATCTTGTAATAGGACAGCTTCCGGAAAACAGCGGGGAAGGGTCGCCGAAGCAGCAGCCGGCGGTCCTTCCCTGCGCAGTTTTTTAAATGGCAGACTGATTCCTTGACACTTTTGCAAAAAGGACTAAAATAATAGGTAGGGTTTTATGCTTAAGGAAAGGCGGAATCAGAATATGAAAACAGCGGCAGAACTGCAGACACTGCTGCGGCAGATAGACCATAAGAGCTATCCCGCATACAAGGACACGAGAGGGAAATATCAGTTTCAGCAATATGTGCTGTCCATAGACCATGTGCAGGGGGATCCCTTTGCGGCGCCCTCCAAGGTCAGTATTATTGTGCCGGGAAAGGTGGCCGGCTTTGACGGGAAATGTTATGACAGCAATGTCAGAAAAATTGCTTTTCAGGATTTCCTGCTACGGAGGATGGCGGCGAAGATCAAGGATTATTCCTTTAAAGCAAAGGGCTCCGGCAAGAGCGGCCTTCTGGGCATCAGCCATCCGGGACAGGAAATTTTGGAGCGCAGCGCCTGTACGGTAAATACGGCCAACGGAGAATTGACGGTACGCATGGAAATCGGATTTCCTGCTAACGGCCGTACCATCAACGCAGGGGAGCTGGGTAAAATCCTGTTTGATTTCCTGCCATTATGCGTAAGGCAGACTCTGCTGGCCTCCACCTGCCCGAAAGACAGCCTGGAGAAGGTGCTGTTTTTGGCGGACGACCAGCAATATATCAGGGAAGAACTGAAAAAGAGAGAGCTGGTGGCATTTGTGGCTGACGGCGCAATCCTGCCCAGGAAATCAGGGGTATCCTCCCTGCCCATGAAAGAGGCGGTGGCTTTTCAGAGCCCTGCGTCCATGGAGGTGGTTTTGGAGCTGCCTCATCACGGAAAGCTTGCCGGCATGGGGATTAAAAAGGGTGTCACTTTGATTGTAGGCGGCGGATACCATGGCAAGTCCACCCTGCTGGAGGCGCTGGAGCTGGGAGTATATAATCATATTGCCGGAGACGGCAGGGAATATGTGATTACGGATGATACTGCCATGAAGCTGCGGGCAGAGGACGGCAGGAGTATCCAGAAGACCGATATTTCCATGTTTATCCGGAATCTGCCCAACGGCAGGGATACCAAATGCTTTTACACGGAGGATGCCAGTGGCAGTACCTCCCAGGCGGCCAATACGGTGGAGGCCATGGAAGCGGGAGCGGGAGTATTCTTGATCGACGAGGATACCAGCGCCACCAACTTCATGATCCGTGACGAGCTGATGCAGCGGGTGGTGAGCCGGGACGTGGAGCCGATTATTCCTTTTATTGACAAGGTGCGGGAGCTGTATGAGGACTATAACATCTCTACCATACTGGTGGCGGGCAGCTGCGGCTCTTATTTTCACAAGTCGGACTGCATTGTGCAGATGAATAAGTACCAGCCTGTGGAAATCACCGAATTTGCCAAAAGGGAGGCGGAGAGCTATCCCTATATTCTGGGAGCGGCAGATAAATCGGAAAAGCCGGATTATCACCGGGTGGTAAAAAGAGATATGGCCTTTGCCAAAGACGACCGTATCAAAATGAGGACGGACGGCGTGGATGGCTTTTCCGTCAACCGGGAAGAGGTGGATCTGCGGTATGTGGAGCAGCTGGTGGATTCAGAGCAGGTGACGGCACTGTCCTACATGATTAAGAATATGAAGCTCCATGATTTTGACGGTAAAAAGACATTGGGCCAGGCAGTGGAGAATATGTATAACCGTATCGGGGAAAGGGGCTTTGGCGCTTTCTGCGGCGGCAGTCAGGGACGGGGCGGAGAAGGGGGCGACGCAGGTTCCCTTCCCGGCAACCTTGCCATACCGAGAAAGCAGGAGCTGTACGCGGCTTTGAACCGGTGCCGGGAGCTGATTCAGATACAGGTGTGAAAGGAATGAAGACTTTCTAAGCGGACAAGAGGGGTATGTCTGAAAGGTGAGAGGAATGCAAGAGGGGAGGGACTTATGAACGTGCGCAGTATGGATCAGCAGAAGAAGGTGGATTACATGCTCAGCGAGCCGGTACCGCATCTGGTCTGTCAGATGGCGGTGCCCACTATCATCAGTATGCTGGTGACTTCCTTTTATAATATGGCGGATACCTTTTTTGTGGGAAAGCTGAATACCCAGGCTACGGCAGCAGTGGGCGTGGTCTTTTCGGTGATGGCCTTTATTCAGGCTTTTGGATTCTTCTTTGGCCATGGTTCCGGGAATTTCATTTCCCGGAAGCTGGGTGCCGGAGAGTTTGAAGAGTCAAACCGTATGGCGGCAGTGGGGTTTTATTCGGCCTTTTTTGCCGGGGTGCTCGCAGGAGTTACAGGAATCATTTTTCTGACGCCGCTGGCGAAGGTGCTGGGGTCCACGCCTACGATTCTGCCCTATACAAAAGACTATCTGCGGATTATTTTGGTGGGCTGTCCCTTTATGATGTCCTCGCTGGTGCTGAACAACCAGCTTCGTTTCCAGGGCAGTGCGTCATATGCCATGGTGGGGATCGTCACCGGGGCGGTGCTGAATATTGTGCTGGACCCTCTGCTGATCTTTGTCTGTGATATGGGCGTGGCAGGAGCGGCGCTGGCCACGGTGGTGAGCCAGGTGGTCAGCTTTGTGATCTTGTTTATCATGAGCAGAAAGGGCGGCAACATCCGGATTCAATTTAAGAATTTTAAGCCCTCATGGATACTTTACTGGGAGATGTTTAAGGGTGGTATTCCTTCCCTTTGCCGACAGGGACTTGCCAGTATTGCCCAGATCTGCTTAAACCGCGCTGCCGGTACATATGGCGGGGATTTCAGTGACGCGGCCATAGCGGCACTGTCCATTGTGGGACGCGTTTCCATGTTTGCCAATTCCGCGCTGATTGGTTTCGGCCAGGGTTTCCAGCCGGTTTGCGGTATGAATTACGGAGCAAAGCAGTATTCCCGGGTGCGGGAGGCCTTTCGGTTCTGTGTGAAATATGCGGCGGTTTTCCTGATCGTGGTTTCCGTGGCAGGTTTTGTATTTGCAGAGCCGCTGGTAACCGTGTTCCGCAAAGAGGATGGGGACGTGATCCGTATCGGCACATTGGCCCTGCGGCTGCAATGTCTGGTGTTCCCGCTGAATGCCTGGATCGTCATGTGCAATATGATGCTGCAGTCTATCGGCAAGGCGGCGAAGGCGTCTCTTGTGGCGGCGGCCAGACAGGGTATTTTCTTTATCCCCCTGATCTGGATTCTGCCTGCTTTTTTCGGCCTGCTGGGAGTGCAGATGTGCCAGACCTGGTCTGATGCCTGCTCCTTCCTGCTGTCACTGCCTTTAGGAGTAAGCGTACTGCGGGAGATGAAAGCGCAGGAAGCGGAAAATGCGGGTGCACGGGCAGATGCCGGATAGCGCGTTACCCTAACAGCTCAGACAGGGCACCGGACTGTTAGGCGTTACCAAAGTACGAAAGCAGAGGTGGAAATTTTGGCTTGACAGATTAACCATATGCTGGTACAGTTAAAATTGATATTAGGCGAAACGCTTGATCCACGCTTGTCAGGGAAAATTTCTCTGGCAAGCTTTTTTTATTTTATAGCAATCTGCGCTTTTTCTAGCAAGTTGTGCTTTCAGGCGCGTGCTTTTACGAGTCTGCAAAGCAGATTTTACACTGGCAGCATTGTAACCAATCGTGATAACGTGTTTCGCCATGAACAAAAAGGAGGAGGAAAGCAATGATTACAATCAGCAAATTTGACGTACAAAACCCCAGGTATAGGAATCTTTTAAACAGAAAAGGCAGCATACCGGCGGAGGTTGAGACTACAGTCAGGGAGGTGTTGAAAAGTGTAAGGGAAAAAGGCGATGAAGCACTGAAGTATTACATGAAAAAATTTGACGGCGTTGATCCTGACAAAATCGGATTCTTTGTTTCCGACCGGGAATTTGACGATGCAAGGGAAAAGGTATCCCCCGAATTTAAGGAGGCGGTGAAAAGGGCCTGTGACAATCTTTTCGCATTTCACAGAAGGCAATTTCCGGCAGGCTTTTCGGAAGAAAATGGGGACGGTGTCATCCTGGAGCGCAGGTATACGCCGATCAACAGCGTTGCCGTTACCGTTCCCGGAAATATGGCGCCGCTGGTTTCCACCCTGTATATGAACCTCGTCCCGGCAATCGTTGCCGGCGTTCCCAATCTGTACATACTGACAAAGCCCAGGATTGACGGAACCATTGACGAACATTTATTATATGTGGCGGATTATCTGAAAGTAAGAAATTTCCTGAAGATTTCGGGTTCACAGGGACTGGCGGCCGTCGCTTACGGGACGGAGGGCATCCGAAAGGTTGACGCCATAGTCGGTCCCGGAAATAATTATACGCAGATGGCAAAAAAGCTGTTGTTCGGCGAGGTGAAAATAGATTCCGTCGCGGGCCCTTCCGAAATTGCAGTGATTGCCGATGAAAATGCCAATCCCGCTTTCATCGCCGCCGATCTGATGTCCCAGGCAGAGCATGGAACGGGCTTTGAAGCCAGTACGGCTTTCTGTCTGTCTGAGGATCAGGCGCAGCAGATCAGAAAGGAAATCAATACTCTGTGCAAAGAAAACAATCTGATCGACACCACGAAAAGAAGCTTTGATAAGTATGGCGATATTTTTGTGGTGGATTCCGTGGAAGAAGCCGTACAGGCGGTTAATGAAATTGCACCGGAGCATGTGGAGCTGTTTCTGGAGGATTATGAGGCGGTGCTTGACCGCCTGACAAACGCCGGTGCGGTATTTGTGGGGGAATACAGCACCGAACCGGTGGGCGATTATTTCTGCGGTACAAACCATATTCTTCCCACCTGCGGTACCGCCAGATTTTCCTCAGGCATGTCGGTTGGGGAATTTATGAGAGGGTACAGCGTAATTCATTATACGGAGGCGGCCCTGAAAAAGAATGCGGACCATATCGTCCGGCTTGCGGAAGCGGAAGGAATGAAGGCCCATGCCCTGGCGGTAAAGGTGAGGGAATGATGTATGTATATTGATAATCTGATGAAAAGGAGTATAATAGCATTACGAACATCTGTAAAAAAGTCTGACAGGAGTGCCGAAATAACGGCGGCAGGAAAGGAAGAAAATGACGAACCTGGCAGTGAGAATTCTATGCGGACTTCTGGCCGGAGCGGCGACATATGGGGTGTTTTCCTTTTTCCTGCTGAAAAAGGAACCTCGGATGATTAAGCCCGTTCCAAGGGAGCCGCGTCTGGAGCTGTTGAGAAACTACGGCGGATATGCTCCCGGCCCGGAGCCGGAAAAATATCGGACGGTATTTGTCTTAAACCGGAAAATACCTGATATTTTACGAAAGTACGATTATTTGTCGTATTCCGGCAGGGCCTCTGCAGATCAGGATGATTTTGTCTTTGCGATGCTTGATTTTGTATGTGACCATTTTAAGCATAGCAGCAATGCGCGCCTGCCCCGGGACCACAGCATGGCGGGAATCATTGAGGGATGCAGGCGGAACGGGGGCGCGACGAATTGCAGGGGACTGTCGCTGATTCTGGCTGAGCTCCTGAGAATGAATGGAATCCGGGCCCGGCATGTGACATGCAAGCCCTATGAGGAACCCTTTACGGACTGTCATGTGGTGGTTGACTGCTGCATGCCCTCGGGAAAAAGGATTATGCTGGATCCCACATACAGGTTGTACTTCGTGGATGATAATGGCAGGTATGTCTCCGTTGCCCGGCTTCGGGAGGGGATTATTTCAGGGGATGATTTTTACCCCAATGCAGCTGCCTCTTACAATGGGGAAGCATTTATTTATGGCAATTACAGGGAATATATGGCTAAGAACCTGCTGCGCTTAAACGCGAATTTAAGGCTTGACGATTCGCGGCCTGACAGGCCGGACGCAGAGATAGAGCTGGTTCCGGCGGGATATGCGACGGAAGGCTTTCCAAATAGGATACAATTTGTAACCGATCCGGCGGTGTTTTGGAATATGTAAGGGTGCGCAGACGAATCCTGAAACAGCCGGGGCGGAATTTTTACGGATGGGGCAAATTTGCGAAAAGAGGATAGATTTACTGATATGGACGGATTTCTGTACGAAACTCATATGCACACCTCGGAAGCCAGCGCCTGCGCGGTCAGTACCGGGGCGGAAATGGCCCGGGCTTATAAGAAGGCAGGTTATACGGGCATTATTATCACGGATCACTTCTTCTATGGGAATACGGCAGTGGACAGAAGCCTTCCCTGGAGACAGTGGGTGGAGCGCTTCTGCCTGGGCTACGAACATGCCAAGGCGGAAGGGGACAGAATCGGTCTGCAGGTTTTTTTCGGCTGGGAATCCGGGTACAGCGGGACGGAATTTCTTGTTTATGGGCCGGACAGGAACTGGCTTCTGGAGCATCCCGAGATTCGGGATGCCACGGTGGAAGAGCAGTTTAAACTGGTGCATGAGGGCGGCGGCATTATCAGCCAGGCCCATCCCTACCGGGAAGCCAGCTATATCCGGGAAATCCGTACTTATCCGGATTTTGCAGACGCGGTGGAGGGCGTCAATGCCAGCCATTCCAGCCGGGAAAAGAAGGAGCGGCATCCGGAGTATAATGAGCGGGCACTTGAGTATGCGGGGGAGCATGGGCTGCCTCTGACGGCCGGCTCCGACCAGCACAGCACGCATATGCTATGGGGAGGGATGGTCTTTCCCCGGAAGCTTAAAGACATTCATGATTTCGGACAGGCCGTACTGAGCAGGGAGGCGGTGCGCCTTCTGGACGGTATGGAATGATATGCCGCTGTGCCCTTTAACTGGTTTTTTGCCCAATGATATATTTCTTTGCGGTTTCCTGGTAAATTTTGGTTATGTTTTGGAGCACGTCCGTGTGGGAAAAGGTTTTGTGGTAGATGATGTTAGTCTCGCGGATCATGCTCAGGTTTTCGATGGGGAGGGCGGTAATCTTTCCCTTCCGCAGCTCATCCATACAGGCACTTTTGGGCAGAATGGACACCCCCAGCTCCTTGCGGATCAGGTCCTTGATGGTGGCAATATTGTCCACCTCCATGGTGACGTCGAAGGCATCAATGCTGTCGTCGATGCCCTCCAGGGTGGCCTCAAAAAGGCTGCGGGTGGCGGAGGAAGAGGAGCGGAGGATCAGCCGCTCCCTTTTCAATTCTGCCAGAGTCACCAGGGAATGTCTGGAAAGAGGGTTATTGTTGGACATGACGCAGACCAGATAGTCCGTGTCCAGCATCAGGGCATTAAAGTTTAAGTTGGTATTTTTCCCGTCCACAACGGCAATATCAATTTCAAAATTTTCCAGCATAGTATAAAGATTTTTTATAGTATCAGTGATAACCGTAATGCTTATGTTTGGATTTTCGTTACTGTATCTGGCAAGTACCTCTATCATCAGATTGCTTTCTGAGGTGTGGGTTACGCCCACACGGATCTTATTCAAATCCCGCTTGGCGTCGGCAATTTCCGCCCGCATCTGGGCATCCAGGGCCTTGATCCTCCTGGCGTATTTTACAAGGATTTCTCCTTCTTTTGTCAGCATTAAGCCGTTTTTCTTGCGCACGAAAAGCTGCTCTCCGTAAGCTTTCTCCAATTGGCTGATGTGGTGGCTGACTGCGGGCTGGGTCAGGGAAAGCGCCTCTGCGGCCCGGGTAAAATTTCTCAAATCCGCAACTGCCAGCAGGGTTTCAAACTTGGAATCGATCATATAGCCTCCTGAATTTATATAAAAAATTTATTGATGTTTAAAAAAACATAATTTTACTTTATTACTGGAATAGTGTAACATATAATAAATTATGATGCAAGAGATATGGGGAAAGGGGAAGGGATGCTGGATTTACTTTATGATAAGCTTCAGGATTCGTCAGGGGTAGCTGCCATTATTATTTCCGTGGCATTTATGTTGTTTACAGGGTATGCTATGACCCGTATTACCAAGAAGCTGCGCCTGCCCAACGTAACGGCATACATAGTAGCCGGGATTTTGCTGGGGCCTTATTGCTTTAAGATTGTTCCTCCTGCCCTTGTGGAGGGAATGGATTTTATTGCCGACATTGCCCTGGCCTTTATTGCTTTCGGCACGGGAGAATTTTTCCGGGTTTCCGCGTTGAAGAAAAACGGTCTGAAGGTGGTGGTCATCACAGTGCTGGAATCCCTGATGGCGTCGGCTTTGATCTTTGTGGTTACCTTTTTCCTGCTGCGGCTGGATCTGACTTTTTCGGTGGTTCTGGCGGCACTGGCGGCGGCTACGGCTCCGGCTTCCACGGTGATGACCATTCGGCAGACGGGGGCAAAGGGTGATTTTGTGGATACCCTGCTGCAGGTAGTGGCGCTGGATGACGTGGTGGGACTGATTGCCTACAGCATTGCGATTTCCGTGGCGCTGGCTGCAAAGACAGGCAGGTTCAGCGCCGTGAGCATTTTACAGCCCATTCTGGTGAATTTCGGGGTGCTTCTGCTGGGCGGCCTGTTTGGAGGGCTGATGAAGCTATTGATGCCGAAGAAGCGTTCCACGGATAACCGATTGATTATTTCCGTGGCCACTTTGTTTGCCTTCTGCGGGATCTGTGCGCTGCTGGACGTGTCGCCTTTGCTGGGCTGCATGTCCATGGGCATGGTCTACATTAATATTACGGAAGATGATAAGCTGTTTAAGCAGCTGAATTATTTCAGCCCGCCGATTCTGCTGCTGTTTTTTGTCCGTTCCGGCTTAAGCTTCAAGCTGGATGCCCTGGTTGACAGTTCTGCTTCGGTGGGGGCGGTTCCCCTTTTGGTGGTGGGGATTCTCTATTTCCTGGTTCGTATTATCGGAAAATACGGCGGGGCTTTTCTTGGATGCCTGCTGGTAAAGAAAAAGAAGGAAGTGCGGAATTACCTGGGACTGGCGCTGATCCCCCAGGCGGGGGTCGCTATCGGGCTTGCGGCCTTAGGAGCCAGAACCCTGGGCGGGGAGACGGGCAGTGTCCTGCAGACCATTATTCTGGCCTCCAGTGTTTTGTATGAGCTCATCGGCCCGGCCTGCGCCAAGCTTTCTCTGTACCTGTCGAAATCCTATTCCCATGAGCTGGAGGATCTGACGCCGGAGATTACGGCATCCCCGGAGAAGAAGTTAAGTGAGGTGGAGCTGCTGATCCAGCGGATTCAGGCGATCCAAAAGGAGCTGCCGGGGCATCTGAATACTCCGTCAGAGGAAGAGATTGCCTTTACGGAGGCAGCGGAGGAGCAGTATGCCATGCTGCGGCATTCCCATATGGCAGGCAGGAGGTTAGGATGAACGAGATAATTTATGACCCGTTGGCGAGATGGCTGGGAGAATGGGCCAGCGATATAGGGATCGGTTCCGTGTGCCTGCGGCTGACGATTGCAGTCCTGCTCGCTGCGGTGATCGGCTGCGAGCGCGCCAGCAAGCGGCATTCGGCGGGGCTTCGAACCTTTATTCTGGTATCCTTTTCTTCCGCCCTTGTGATGCTGTTGGACTTATTTCTGATGCAGGAGACGCCGGTAAAGTTTCCGTTTTTGTCTGCGGCATCCGTAATCAGCATTGCCATGCTCAGCGGAAATTCTATTTTATTCAGCTCAAGGAACCAGATCAAGGGTCTGACCACATCCGCAGGGCTGTGGTCCTGCGGTATCATTGGACTGACTGCAGGGGCAGGATTTTATACGGTGACATTGATTTCCTTTTTGCTGCTTTTATGTATTCTGACTTACCTGCCGGCGGTGGAGACTTACCTGAAAAACCGATCCAATCATTTTGAAATCCACCTGGAACTAAAGAGCAGGGAGAACCTGCAGGATTTCGTGACAACAATCCGCAGACTGGGGCTGAGGATTGATGACATTGAGTCAAACAGCGCCTATCTGGGATCCGGCTTAAGCGTGTATTCCGTGACCATTACCATTGCCAGCCAGGAATTAAAGAAATACAAAACCCACAGTGAAATTATTGAGGCCCTGGGTTCCCTGGATTATATTTACCATATCGAGGAAATGAATTGAGGGGAGTAAATCACTCGTCCAGCATCAGTTGTATCCGGCTCTGGATATTCCGGGCGGTTTCCTCCGCGGTGCGGTCTCCTGTAAAATAAGCGTTTGCCTCTTCCAGCACCAGATCAATGACCGTGTAATGCACCAGGTCGGCCGTGACATTTCCGCTTAGAATCAGATCAGCAAGCCGTTCTGCTTCACCCTCTGCAGCGGGAGCGGCGTAGATACCGTTAATGTGGATACCGGATTGAGAAGAATCCCACTGCGCATACCAGCAGGATTCCCTGGCTGCCCAGGCGGATGTGTAACCGCTCATATGCCCTTGGTAATCCTCGGCAAAAAGTGTCCGCAGGAACTCCAGGGCGCCTTCCTTATTGCGGCTTTGGGAATAGATTCCGCAGGCATCCACGGCATTATTTACCAGAAGGACCTGGCTGCCTGTGGCAGGATACCCGTAAAGCACCGCCTTTTCTCCGTAGCAGGCATGTACCGTCAGATAACTGCCGGGATCGTGTGCGGAAAGCTGTACCATCATTGCATCGGCTGCATCTTCAAAGCTGAATTTTACCAGGCTCTTATCTCCATAGTCTCTGCAAAATTCCAGAAGGCTTATAAATTCCGGGGTATCGAAGGATGCCGTTTTTTCCTTCCGGTTGATAAATTCATTCTGCCGTCCCCGAAGGAGCATTCCCAAAAGGCTGCCTGCGGTGCCGTCCCTGCTGGCAGGCAGTGCCAGGCCGGCCGCCTCCGTAAAGGTCTGGTAATCCCAGCTTTCCGTTTCTGGCAGATACTCCGGATTGACGGCAAAGCCCCAGAGAGTGAAATGGGGCACCGCCATGCAGAGTTTTCCTTCTACCCGGTACAGCTCGTGTATCGCCCGGACCATGTCGTCGTTTAGCTCCTCTTCGAGCAGCCAGGGCTCCAGATCCTCCAGATACCCTTTTTCGGCATATGCGGTGTAATTGTCCACACAGCGGGAATACAGATCCAGAATATCCGGCCCCCTGCCGGAAGTGACCGCCGCCTGCATCTGCAGCCTTTGGTCACTGATGCTTTTACCGTCATATTCCTTCACGGTAATATAATAATCCGGATTACTCCTGTTGAAGGAAGTAATGCGCTCCCGCATGGTTTCGCTTAAGGAGACGGTACCGTAGACCAGCACCGTCCGCTCTCCCTCCGGTCCGTTTTGGGCAGCCAGCTCTTCCCAGATTCCCCCGGTGTCACCGGCCTGCTCCACAAGGTATACGGCTCCCTCTTCCGGATGCCACAGCCCTCCCAGAAGATTGGTGGATACGCCTGCGTCAATGCTGTTAAAGTGGGAGACGATTTCTCCGGTTTCATTATTGACAAACAGGATTCGATTGTCCACTGCCAGTACCAGGGTATCCGTATCCTCCGTCATAATTGACGCAAGGTGGGTTGTGGGCAGCGGGATCGTCCACTGCTCTTTCACCTTTCCGTCTGCCGTCAGGGAGTACAGAGTGATTTTTCGGCCTGACTTTGCAACGGCGGCCACTGTTCCCGGCGTCTTTTCCAGCAGAAATGCGATACTGCCCTTTACCTTGTAGATCGTCTTTCGGCCGTTCTCCGGCGAATACTTCCAGATCTCATCTTCGTTTGCAAACCAGGCATTTTCCCCTGTGTCTGCAAAAAATACGGTGGGCTGCACCTGCTCCGGTGCCTCCTCCCGGGGAATAGAAAGTAAGGTTTCCCAGGATCCGCCTTCCGGGCATTTCCGTACCTGCACCGTCTCCCCGCAGGATACTGCGGCATACAACATATCGCCGGCCGCCGATATGCCCATAATCATTTCCTGCTCGCCCTGTTTCCATTGCAGGCTCCGGGCGGTTCCGGTACTGATCTCGCGTTCATAAATGCCGCCACCCATGTCCGCGGCCAATGCCCACAAACGGCGGCTGCCCGCAGCGACCTGGACGGGGCGGTGGTTCTCCCCGGCGAAGCTGATTTCTTCCGCTGCCTTTACGCCGAAGAATATTTCTTTTCCAAAGGAAAGCTCCTGCGCCCCGCAGGAAGTAAGGCAAAGATTCAGCAAAAGAAAACTTATGAAATAGATGATTTTTGGATGAGTTTTTTTCATGGCGAAGTACCTTTCCCAGAATAAAGCGGCATCTGTTTAAATTATTTCAGATGCCGCTTTTGGAGTGCGCCTTGTAGTGTCTGTTTCCGTCATGCCGTAATTTCATGGTGAATCTGCAGCTCGTACAGCTTCCGGTAAATGCCGTTTTGAGACAACAGCTCCTGATGGGTGCCTCTCTCTCTGATTTTGCCCTTGTGCATGACCATGATGCAGTCCGCGTGCTGGATGGTGGAAAGCCTGTGGGCCACCATGATGGTGGTGCGTCCCCGCATCAGCTTTTCCAGTGCCTCCTGAATCAGCAGCTCCGTTTCCGTGTCAATATTGGCGGTGGCTTCGTCCATAACCAGGATGCGGGGTTTGTGGGCCAGGGTTCGGGCGAAGGACAAAAGCTGGCGCTCTCCGGCGGAGAAGGTGGAACCCCGCTCGGATACAGGCTCTTCGTATCCCTTGGGCAGCCTTTCAATAAAGTGGGAGGCATTCACATACTCTGCCGCGGCTTTGATTTCTTCGGGAGAGATTTCGTCATTGTAAAGCCGGATATTGCTTGCCACCGTCCCCTCAAAGATGAATACGTCCTGCTGCATCTGGCCGATGGCGCTGCGCAGCTGCTTTTTGCTTAAGTTCCGTATATCAACGCCATCGATGTAAATATGTCCCTGCTGGATGTCATAGTATCTTCCGATCAGATTGAGGATAGAAGATTTGCCTGCGCCGGTGGCCCCCACAAAAGCTACGCTCTGCCCCGGCTCAATTACGAAGGACACATCCCGCAGCACGTAATTCTCGTTATCGTAGGCAAACCATACATGGTCAAATTCAATCCGCCCCCGGATTTCCGGAAGAACAACAGGCTCAGCTGCCTCCGGAACCAGGGCTTCCTCATCCATAATGGTAAAAATCTTTTCGCCGGAGGCCAGGGAGGACTGCAGTGTGGAAAACTGCTCTGCCAGCTCCTGGATGGGGTCAAAGAAGGACTGGATATACTGGGCAAAAATATACAGGGTGCCGATGGGAATGATTTCACTTAAGACATCCCGGCTGCCCAGACCCAGCACCAGCATCAGGGACAGTACGCTGAGAATGTAGATCAGGGGACGGAAAATGGCAAACACCAGCATTTCCCGATAGAACGCCCTGTAGTATTTATAATTTTTGTCATTGAATTCCTGGAATTTCCTTTCTTCCCGGCCGAAGAGCTGGATTATGCGCATTCCGGAGAGGTTTTCCGAAAGAAAAGTATTCAGGTCGGTGAGCCGCGTTCTGGTAATGCGATAGGTTTTTCTGGAAATCTTGCGGAAGACTACGGTCAGTACGGCCACTACCGGCAGCAGGATAAAGGAAATCAACGCCAGCTTCCAGTCCAGTGCCAGCATAACGGCGGCCAGCCCCGTAATCTTTACAATGTTGCGGAACAGCCGTACCAGAATGCCGGAATACATTTCGCTCAAGGCTTCCACGTCGTTGGTGACTCTTGTCACCAGCTTTCCCACGGGAGTCAGGTCAAAATAACGGCTGCTCAGCTTTTGGATATGGGCGTAAAGCTCCTGACGGACGGTATGGATAATCTGCTGTCCGGTTTTCTGCAGCAGCCACATGGGGACTACGGTGAAAAAGAAGCTTAAGACCAGCACAATACCATATTTTATGGAAGTCTCTATAATAATATCATAGCTTCCCTGCTCTTCAAACAGGTTGATGGCGTCGCCGATCAGAATAGGGCGGTAAAGCTCCAGGCCCGTCAGGCCCAGTACCAGCAGCAGGCAGAGGATGACCCGGCCTGCATAGGGTTTCATATAGGAGAGGAGGCGCAGCAGAACGCTTCCCTTATAAACGGATTCTATTTTATCTTCCTGCATAATGTCCTCGTTTCCGCGCCGGATCCGGTATGCCGCCAGGGCTTCCGACGCATGCTTTCCCTTTGATTAATCTTCCTGCAGCTCCTGTTCCAGCTGCTGTTTTTCGTTAATGTGGGCATAGAAGCCGCCCAGCGCCACCAGTTCGTCATGAGTGCCGTACTCAGCCAGTTCTCCGTCTGTCAGCACGGCAATGTGGTCGGCCTTCTGCAGGGTGGAAATGCGGTGGGCAATGACAATGGTGGTCTTATTTTTCCGCAGGCGCAGGAGGTTTTCCAGAATCTGCTCTTCCGTGTCGGTGTCCACTGCCGACAGGGAATCGTCCAGAATCAGCACGGCGGAATCCTTTAATAATGCCCTGGCAATAGAGCTTCGCTGCTTTTGGCCGCCGGATAGGGTGACCCCTCTTTCCCCTACCAGAGTCAGGTAATTTTCGGGGAATCCCATAATGTTATCATGGATACAGGCGTCCCTTGCCGCCTGATGTATGCTTTCCCGCAGTTCCGGGTGCTCCTGAATACGTTCGTCCAGGCCGAAGGCAATATTTTCCTCCAGGGTATCCGAAAACAGGAAATTATCCTGGGGAACATATGCCATATCCCTGTGGAGAATGCTTAAGGGAATTTCGTCTATAGGCTTTCCGTCCAGAAGCAGCATTCCCTTCTCGCAGTCATAGACCCGCAGCAGCAGGTCTGCCAGGGAGGATTTACCGCTGCCGGTGCGCCCCAGAATACCAAGCATCTCACCGGGGCGGATGTGGAGGTCTATATTTTTTAACACGGGAAGTTCGCCGTCCGGGTAGGTAAAGGTCAGGTCCTGAAGGCGGATGTCACCCTCCAGATGCAGCCTGCAGTCCGCCTGAAGGGGGGAATCCGCATCCACTATATCCGGTTCTTCCCGGAAGATGGCGGCTACCCGGTGAAATGCCGCCGCTGCCTGGCTGAAGGTGTTGATACAGTCACCGCAGGCAATCATGGGCCAGACCAGCATGCCTATGTAGGAATTAAAGGATACGAACTGACCGATGGATACCTTTCCGTCCAGCACCATCTTTCCGCCGAAGACCAGGGTCAGCAGGAGGCTCAGGCCGGTCACCATATCCAGTGCCGCTCCGAAGACTGCCTGGAGCTTCGCCACCGACAGATTTTTTTCCCTGTTATTGTTGCTCGCCTCCCGGAAGGCGTCAAAGTCTGCATCCTCCTGGACAAAGGCTTTCAATACCCGGACTCCCGCAAGGCTTTCCTGCGCTTTGTCAGACAGGTGGGAAAATGCTTCCTGACGCCTGGTCTGGCGCTTTTTCTGTTCGGTACCGTAATAATAGCAGCCGAAAGCCACCAGGGTCAGGGGAACAAAGGCCAGCAGGGTCAGCTTAAGGTCCACGTAGAAGATCATCTTGAAAAGCACCATGATTGTCATAACCACAGCGTCAAAGGTAGTGATCACGGCCATGCCCACCGCCTGGCGGATGGCCTGGAGGTCATTGGTAAAATGGGCCATCAGGTCCCCCGTCTTGTGGCTGTTGTAAAAGCGGGCGGAAAGTGTTTCCAGATGGCGGAACAGGTCGTTCCTCATACGATATTCAATTCCCCGGGAAGCGCCGATGATGAAAAAGCGCCAGCCGAAGCGGCCCAGCATCATGATAAGGCCTGCCAGAAGAATTTTAAGCAGGATGGGTTTTACACCGTCGAAGCCGAAGCTGCCCTTCGTCAGGCCGTCAATAATTTCGCCGGTGTACTGGGGAACATAAAGGCTTGCCAGATCTACCAGCAGCAGAACGACGACACCCAGCAGGTAATGCCATTTATAGCTCCACAGATAGGGAAGCATGGATAATTTTGTCTGTTTTGTTCTACTCATAATCGTATCCTTTGCTGCAGAGTTTGTAACGGTTAAAATCAAGGTATATTTCCGAATAAGAACCATTCTAACATATTTGAAACAAATAGGAAAGCGGCAGTATTTTTATTTTTTCCTGGTTTTATTTGTGACATTTGTCCTTCGATGCCGGGAAAAGGGTGTTTTGGCGGAGCGGCTGTATGAACAGCTCGCCGGTTTAAAGTGATATAACGGGCGCCTTTCTGTAATGAAGCGGGCTGTCTTTTCCCGGGAAGACCAAATTTTCCAATTGACAGGTAGTATTTGACCTGCTACAATAAATATATATCTGGGAAGCATTTCTAGCCATTTCGGTTTACGCCCCCTGTATGATAATGGAACAAGGACATTCCACACAATATGGCGGATTGCACGGAATGGTATGGCAGGTGCTGATTGTACGTCTGGCATATACGTTCTTCTTTCCGTCAAACACGAAAGGAGAATCGTATGAAAAAAACAAAAGCAGCAAAAGAAACGAAAGATACAAAAGGAACAAAGGCAGCACAAGCCCCAGAAGTAACAAAGGAAATGGAAGAAAGGGCACGGAAGAAGCTGGCGGAAATGAACCTGCTGGATGATTTCCTGTTCGGGTCGGTGGTGGCGCATCCACAGATCGGGCAGGAGTTTGTGAGGATCCTGTTAAAAACCATTTTCGGCAGGGAATTCAAGTATCTGTCGGTGACAGCCCAGAAAGTGTTTTATGGTGCAGACAGAGATTTGCATGGTGCAAGGCTTGATGTCTTAGTCGAGCCGGAGGAGAGAGATGCAGGGGGAAGGGTAACGGTTTACGACATAGAGCCGGACCGCAGGGACCGTGCAGCTGAGGTAAAAGTCTTGCCTCGCAGGGTGCGCTTCTATCATGGGAAGATCATAGCCACAAGCCTCAGCTCCGGGGCGAAGTATGATGAATTGATGAATGTGGTGGTGATTATGGTGCTGCCCTTTGATCCATTTGGACTGGACCGCATGGTTTACACGGTGAAAAATCATTGCGTGGAAGAACAGGGGATGGAGTATGAGGACGGAGAATCTACCGTTTTTCTGTATACGAAAGGGACGAAAGGCAGCTCGAATGAGGCGTTAAGGCTGCTGTTACATTACATGGAAGAGAGCCGTATAGAAAATGCAGTCAATGATGATTTGAGGGAGGTGCACAGGATGGTAGAGATGATAAAAGTGGATTCAGGAACAACGATCAGCTGTGTGAGACTGATGGAGAATCTGCAGAGGAGTGAAGAAAAAGGATTGGCGAAAGGGGAAGCGATAGGACGGGTAAAGGGTAAGGCGGAAGGTAAGGCAGAAGGTAAGGCAGAAGGTAAGGCGGAAGAGCTGGTTACCAGAGTCTGTAAGAAGATGAAGCTGGGCCAGACGGTGGAAAAGATTGCGGAAGACCTGGTGGAAGATATTTCTGTCATTGAACCGATTTTTCGCGCAGCAGAATCAGCTGCTTCTGCGTATGACCCTGAAACAGTCCTGCAAAAACTTACGGGAAGAAATGAGAATGGGGAGATATAAATTTGGGTGGATTATATCAAATATTTTAACAGGTCCTCGTTAAGCATTTCATCCGGATCGCCCCTGACAATCCCCATATGGGTGCTGTGTATTCCGCGGTCAAACAGATGGTACTGGATATTGGATTTGCGAAGAAGCTTCTGTTTGCCGTAAATACTTACCGTGTCACAGGATACTTCTTCATCGTTTTTCCCTTGGGCAATCACAATTTTGCCGTCGGATCTGTTGATGCCGTCAACTGCACTGAATTTGTCCATTTTCCCGAACCAGATAAACTGCGCAATCCGGATGAGTAGTTCAACAGGAGAAGAATACTTCTTTATATTGGAAACGGCATAGGCATGAAGTATCTCTCTGATCGTGGCAAATCCGGCCACGGAAATAACCCTGTCAACAGTCACATCCGCATAATTTAAGACGGCACAAACCGCGTATCCTCCCATGCTGTGGCCAAATAATGTGATAGGAAGTCTATATTGCTCTGCATAATGAACAGCAGCCCGTAAATCATAGACTGCCTGTAAGATTCCCCGAAAGTGTCCCGGATTGTCCCGGTACCCGGTATTATCGAACATCATGACCGCATATCCGTGTTCAGCCAGCCATAGTGCTTCCGGAATATAGTAGTCAGAGGTTACGCCCATTCCAGGGGAAATGACTACGAGACCGGCTTTGTTATCAGAACCATACAGGAAGCCGGTCAGAAGATTTTTTCCGCTCCTGAAGCTGATTCGTAAGTTTTTATCTGTATAGCACTCATGACAATTTTGTCGATTCACGCATTTAACTGTTTGGAACATGATTCTGTTCAGGATCAGAGAACAAGCGATGACTGTAAGTGCGAGTACTATCATGATAATGAAAATGAGTTTCATAGGCTTTCCCATCCGGCTTTTCTATGATCTTAGTTCTACCATAGAAACTGCTACGCAATTTCTATGGTCTAAATTCCATTATACAGGAAAACTGCCAAAATACCATTCCTTTTTCAAGAATTTGATTGTGTTTCCGGCTGCTGCCGGATATAATGGTGGTACGAGCGGAGGCTGTGGGAATTATGGATTTGTTAAAAAAAGAAGAACTATATACAATAGAGGATATTTATGCACTGCCGGACGGGAAGCGGGCGGAGTTAATTGATGGAAGGATATATTATATGGCACCTCCAACCAGAACACATCAGCAGCTGTTGCTTTCATTAAGCAGAAAGATTGCGGATTATATTGACGCTAAAAAGGGGGATTGCGAGGTTAATATTGCCCCATTTGCCGTGTTTTTGAGTGAGGATGGTACGGATTATGTAGAACCGGACATTGCTGTTATTTGCGATTTATCTAAACTGGATGATAAAGGATGTCATGGCGCGCCGGACTGGATTATTGAAATTGTGTCTCCCGGAAACAAGCCAATGGATTATTTCACGAAGCTGTTTAAGTATCGGACGGCAGGCGTCAGAGAGTATTGGATAGTGGATTCTGAAAGAAATATGATTACGGTATATGGCTTTGAAAAAGAAACAATGGAACAGTATTCTTTTGATGAGGAAATACCGGTTGGGATATATGAGGGCCTTTTTTTGAGGGTTCATTAAAGTCTAAAAAATCAGTCGTTCCTTGTGGAAGCCGTTCAATACATGGATCAGGTTTCCGAAAAGAATCATTTTCAAGCATTACGGTGAAAACTTAAGAAAAGCTAAATGAATCAGATCATAGGAATTGGCCACAGGTAAAATCTGGTTTTGCAGGATAACGCCTGTGTTCATGGCGACAAGTGCAGGCCGGGAGATGACTCTGCTTCAGGAGGAAAAGCAAACCTTCATGGAATATATCACCATAAAGAATGCAAATGTGCACAATTTGAAAAACATCGATATACAGATTCCGAAGGAAAAGCTGGTGACAATTGTCGGCGTCAGCGGTTCCGGTAAGAGCAGTATTGTATATGATATTCTGTATAAAAAGAGCATCCATCAGTATTGCAGATACAGGGATCTTATATCGGACACACTGGAAATTCAGACCTGCGACGAGATTATCGGCTTAAGCCCGGTGATTGGGGTTCGCCAGAATACCATACGGCAGGCAAATCCCAAATCAACGATAGGTACCAGGTTCAAGATCCTGGAGGATTTAAAAAGGCTGTATTTGTTGGAAGGCACGATTCTCTGTCCCCATTGCGGCGCCAGGGCTGCCAATCAGGAGGTCTGTCCGAACTGTAAGGTTAGTCTGCCAATGGTCAGCGATCGGCAGCTCTCGTTTAATTCTCCCGAGGGAATGTGCCTGGAATGCCAGGGACGGGGGCACCGTACGGAGCTGCATATGGAGAATATTATTGCCGGTGAAGAGGATACCCTCTATGAAATCTGCAAGCGGTTGAAAATATCGGTGCTCCTGAAATCACTTTCCCGTTTTACCGATTATTATGAAATGGATCCTGAAACGGTAAGATTCGCGGAGCTGGATCGGAAAAAGAGAAATCAGTTCTTATATGGCTTCCGTAATCCCGATATGGCGTATGGAACATATTGGGGTGTGATTCCGGCAGTGGAAAGCTCCTGGCAGAAGGGCACGTTACTTCCCGGCATTGCCAGTGAAGAAAAATGTTCCTGCTGTCAGGGGTATAAGCTTGGGGAAGCAGGACGCAGCCTGAAGGTCAGGGGACTGCATATTGGTGAAATGCAGTCTTTAAGTGTGGCAGAATTGGAAGACCTGCTCTTGTGTGTACGAAGGGAGCCGATGCACTCAGAAAGGTCAGGGCAGATAATAGAGAGGATAGTGGCCCAAATCAGTAAAATGACAGCCTTTGGATTAGGGTATCTGTCACTGGCGCGGGAAATTCCTTCTTTGAGCGGAGGTGAACTGCATAAGCTGTTTCTGATGCAGCATTTGGATTCCCGGAAGGATTCTATGATCTATATCTTTGATGAACCGGCTTCAGGACTTCATAAACTGGAAAGGAAACAGATCATTACATGGCTGGAGAAATTAAGGGATAATGGAAACAGTGTAATTGTTGTGGAGCATGACAGGGATATAATCAATGCTTCCGATTATATCATCGAGGTCGGACCCGGAGCAGGCCAATTTGGCGGAAAGATTGTTTATTCAGGAGCAAGTGCAGATTTCAGAAACAATAAACATTCTGTTCTGGCTGATTATTTATACAGGAAGAATCCTTACGGGAAAAGGATTTACCGGGAGGCAGATGAAAGTACACCTTCTCTCTTTCTGGAAAATGTTTCCACCAATAATCTGAAGCACATTTCCGTCCGGATACCGTTATACAGAGCAGTAGGGATTGCTGGTGTTTCCGGAAGCGGAAAAAGCTCCCTGATTGCAGGAACGCTGATACCTATTTTGAAATTTCATTTTGGGAACGACAATAATGATGAGAGCCTGGGGGAAGAAAATGAAATTATAAATGGAAATGAGATTGTTGACAAAACATGGGAATGCGTCAGTGGTTTACAGTACCTGGACGGATATGTTCAGGCAGATCAAAGGCCGATCGCCGGAAATTGCAGGTCCAATCTTCTCACTTATCTGGATATATGGACATTTATCAGAAAATTATTTGAAGCGGAAGCAGCAAAGGAGGGGAAAGGGTTCTCGGCATCCTATTTTTCGTTTAATTCGCAAGGGGCCTGCGATAAATGTAAGGGAATTGGATTCCTTGAAAAAAGAAATGCCGGACTTGTTTACGAGGAGGTATGCAGTGAATGCCATGGGAAACGGTATCAGAAGGAGGTCCTTTCCGTAACGGTGTCTGATAAGAATATTACGGACATTCTGGAGATGTCCGTTCAGGAAGCGCGGGAGTTTTTTCATGGATTTGGCAGGCTGACTGCAAGCCTGGAGCTGCTTGAAAAAGCAGGCCTGGGATATATGAAGCTCGGACAGCCCTTATCGACGCTCAGCGGCGGAGAATGTCAACGGCTGAAACTGATGAAGCAGCTGTTAAAAAAGCGAAAGGGCAATGTATTATATATCCTTGATGAGCCGACGGCGGGGCTGGGAGAACCGGATATAGCACGGTTATTGGACGTGGTCGGAGAAATAGTCAGGGAGGGGAACTCGGTTATTGTGATCGAGCATAATGTAAATGTATTATCGTGGTGCGATTACATCATTGAACTTGGGCCTGGCAGTGGGAACTCCGGCGGAAAAATCATAATGACGGGCTCTCCTGAAGAGCTGAAAAGGTCAGGCCAATCGGTGACGGGGCCATATTTACCTGAATCATAAGGAGTTACCGTGGAAAATAGAAAAATTTATTGCGCGCTGATTGTCAGGGATGGATATATAATCAGGGAATGGTATGGAGAAGGATTTACGAAGGATACAAGGGGGAACCTGTTTTCTGTTACCAAAAGCTTTTTATCTGCATTGATTGGAATTGCAATTGAGAAGGAATATCTCGGCCTTCAGGATGCGGTTTCGGATTATTTCCCTGAGTTTGTTTCCGGACCGCAGGAATGGTTTAAAGAGGAGATTACGATTGAAAATCTCCTTACTATGACGTCAGGAATTTTTTGTCCTGCCAATGCCGGATTTAACAGACGCATGAGTGAGAGTGATGACGAGTTAAAGCTGCTGCTTCGGCTGCCGGTTAATAGAAAGAATATTGGAAAATTCCAATATAATGACGCAAACTATCATTTACTGTCAAATATTTTATACCGTGCGACTCAAAGAACTCCTCTGACATTTGCTGAGGAGGTGCTGTTTTCGAAGCTGGGCATCGGGAACGAAGCAGACGGCAGGACGCGCCCGGAATGGGAAGCGGATGCCAGAGGCATAAATTACGGAGGATTCGGATTAAGACTCAGCGGCCGTGATTTGGCTAAGTTTGGGTATCTATACATGAAACAGGGTATTTGGAACGGCCAGGCATTACTGCCGGCAGAGTGGATCGAGCTGTCAACCTCCAGGAAAGTACCTGCTGCAGAAAAAGAGCTCTATTATGGATATGGCTGGTGGAACTGTGACGTGTCCGGCGTAAGGACATATTACGCTGTTGGTGCGGGGGGACAGTTTATCGTCTGTACGCCGCAGCTTGATTTATTACAGATATATTTATGTGAGAAAAATTCCATGGCATCAAAAGAAGTGGCACAGGCTTGGAAGGAAACAATTCATGAATTCAAAGAGCAGGGGTGTAATTATGGAATGGATAAAAATAAAGAACGCATCTTTGCATAACCTGAAGCATGTGAATGTTGAGATCCCGAAAAACAGGCTTACCGTAGTAACCGGGGTAAGCGGGTCGGGAAAGACAACCTTGATTTCCGATATATTGGATGAGGCTGGATGCTGTGAATATCTGGAATGCCTTGGGCTGCCACAGGAAACATCGGTTTATGATTTCTATGAGGGTATTACGGGACTGAACCCGACTGTTTCTGTCAAAAGCTCCAATGAGAGCAGATGGAATCCAAGGTCAACGGTGGGAACGAAAACAGGAATTTTAAACTATTTGCGGCTATTGTATCTGACAGAAGGAAAGACAGAGGGAATCCTTCCCGTGGAGAGCCGCCAATTGTCCTTCAACTCCTCTGCCGGAAAATGCAAAACCTGCAATGGCACGGGATCCGTGGTGGATGTGGACTTTGGCTTGTTCAGAAAGAACAGCCATATGACATTACCGGAATTATGTACATTGATTCCGGAGTGTAAGCCTCTGAAAAACCAGCTATCTTTTTTTGCAGAGGCCCTGGATGCAGATTTGTCCCTGCCCTTGCGTGAACAGCCTGCAGTGGCGGCGGAGGCTTTCCTTCATGGGCTGCAGTCTCAAAAGAGTCATTTCCGCGGTATTGGTCCGCACTTGGTCAGACTTTACGGGGAAGACAGATATATCGGAACTTTGCTGCGCAGGCGTACTTGCCCGGAATGCAGGGGAGACCGGTTAAATAAAGCAGGCCGCAGCATAAAAATCGAAGCGGTATCATTACCGGAGGCCTCGCAATATTCCGTTAATTGCTTACAGGACTTTATCGGGAAGCTGACGGAACGGGCCACAACTACGGAACTGGGGAAAAATATAGGTAAATTGCTGGTGGAACGGTTAGATGACCTGATTCGCGTTGGGCTGGGGTATTTGAATCTTTACCGTACCATTCCCAGTCTGAGCGGAGGAGAATACCAACGTTTAAAATTAGCGGAATTATTACAAAGTACAATGGAAGACCTGGTAATTATTGCCGATGAGCCGCTGACAGGGCTGCACCCAACGGAAAAAGTCCAGGTGCTTGATCAGATGCGTTTTCTTTGTGATAAGGGGAATACGGTTATTATCATAGAGCACAATGTGGAAGCAATGAAAAGGGCGGATCATATTATTGATTTTGGCCCTTTTGGCGGAGCAAGGGGCGGAACTATTCTATACGAAGGAAGCTTCAGCGGACTCCTTCTTTGCGAAAAGTCCATAACTGCCCAATACATCCATAAGGTAAGTAAAATATCAGAATTGCCAGGGCTGCAGGAAGATAGTGTAAATTGGCTGCAGATTAAAAATGCCAATGCAAATAATCTTAAAAACATTGAGGTATCTGTTCCCCTGCATACATTGGTGGGAATAGCAGGAGTATCCGGCAGTGGGAAGAGTTCCCTGATTGCCAAAACGCTTGTGCCGTTGTTAAAGAAACATTTTTCTGTTTGTGAAAAGGAAGAGGATGCTTTTTTTGACGGACTGGCAGAGGATACCTGTCAAGGGGCATCACTTTGGGGAGCGAGCCACATTTCCGGGTACGTCTATGTGTCACAGTACCCGATTGGAAGAAACAGCCGTTCCACTGTGGCAACCTATACAGGATTAATGAAGGATGTGCAGGCGGTTTTCGCGAAGGGGGGAACCGCCGGTAAAAATCTCGATGAAATACTGGGGATGTCAATATCCGAGGCCAGGGATTTTTTTGATTCAGAGAAGAAAATACAATCCGTTTTATGGGAATTGGAAGCTCTTGGCCTGGGTTATCTTACATTAGGACAGCCGACGCCAGCCTTAAGCGGGGGAGAGGCACAACGTATCAAGCTTTTCAAGAGCCTTCTGGAAAATAAGGGAAACATGCTGTATCTGCTGGATGAACCAACAATTGGCCTGGGATTGTATGATATATATAATCTGAAAAGTATTTTGAGGCGCTTAATTGACAGGGGGCATTCTGTTGTTGTGATTGAACACGACGCCGTGGTTTTGTCCGCGTGTCAGTGGATTATTGAAATAGGTCCCGGAGCGGATTCTTTTGGCGGTGAGGTGATTGCCCAGGGAACACCGTATGCGCTGAAAAATAATGAGAAATCCGGCATCGGGAGATATTTAAACATCAAATGAAAATGTGAAATCTGAGAGGAGAAAACAAATGATATACTTTCACACCATAACGGCTTGCGGGTTTTGTTATTTCTGAGACAGAGTTTCGTTTGATCTGTGAAAGAATTTATGGTATCCTGAAGCAGGATCAAGATTAGGGGAATGTCATCAGGGCACCTGCGCCGTAAGGCAGAGTATGAAACAGGAGAAAGCCATGTCAGGAGAAATCCATGTCCGGGAATAGAAAACAGAAGCATCTGATACATCCGGTGCTGGGCAATATGAAATATTGTGAGGGGCGGGTGTGGCTCCCGCAGTCGCCGCTGGTTAAGCTCAAGATCCCTCTTTGGGGGGAGTTTTACGGGGTAAAGCCCGTATTTATGGCGAAGAGTGAAGACCAGGAAATCAATCCGCTTCAGGTGGAGGCCTATAGGAAATTCGAGAGCCTGGTGATGGAACAAACCGATGAGATGGAGCAAATGATTTTGGAGCACTATAAAAATGCTTCGGCGGAAAGAATTGTTCCCACAGCGGTCCTTTTTGGATATAGAGGGGAATGTCTGCTGGAGATTCGGGATGGCGGCGTTTTTTTGGGATTTTCCATGTTTTTGGCGCCGAAGATGTATCTCTGCGATACCTGGGCGGCAAACTGCTATATGAGAGAGGATTCCAAAGCGGTGGATACTGTCCGCCGGATACGGGAAAAGCTGTTCGGGGAAACCGGAACGGATACGGATGGGGACAAAGCGGCGGAAGCGAAGGGGCCGGAGTATAACGAGGAAAAATCAAAACAGTTCTGGAAAAAATATGCACAGGCTCTGCTGGACTATGAGCGGGAACAGGCTGAAAAAAACCGGCAGCTGCTGGAGAAATATGACAGCATTCAGATGCCCCGGATGCCGCTGAAAAAAACGCTGCTCGGCGCAGGCGGCATAGTACTATGCACTCTTGTACTGGGCTGGATTGGACACAGTGTAGTATCGCTGGATTTCGAAGTCATGAATCCCATTGAGCAGCTGCTTGTGCTTTTGGCCGGTATTTTCTTCTGGTTTATTATTTCGGCGGGGTGTTTTTTCAATGTCCGTGACAGGTGGTCGGATTATCTGTCGGCCAGAAGGGATTTTGACACTTACCGGTGGGAGCAGATTGAACAGGAGAGTGATGCAGGCGGATGAATCATTGCGGGAAAGGTATCCGGTCAGAATAAGAGTAACTATGGAGTGGAGGAAGAGGAAGCTTGAACACAATAGTATTTGATATGGACGGGGTTCTGTTTGATACGGAGCGGCTGTGTGAGCAGAGCTGGCTGGTGACGGCTAAGGAAGCCGGACTGCCGGGGATGGAGGAAATCTTCCCTAAATGTATCGGCCTGAACGCCAATGACAGCAGAAGGATCGTGATGGAGGCTTACGGGGAGGGCTTTGACTATGAGGGATTCCGGTCCAAGGCCTCGGACTGGTTCTGGAATTATATAGAAAAGAACGGACTGCCTGTAAAGCCGGGGGTCCGGGAGCTTCTTGCATGGCTGCAGGAACAGGGCTTTCGGGTGGGCCTTGCCTCTTCCACCAGGCGTTCCACCGTACTGAATCACCTGGAACAGGCGGGAATTCGTGATATTTTTTCGGTGATTGTCACGGGAGATATGGTGGAACACTCCAAGCCTCAGCCGGATATTTATCTGCTGGCCTGCAGGGAGCTTGGCACGGAGCCGGGAGAGGCTTATGCCGTAGAGGATTCGCCAAACGGGATCCGTTCGGCGTATGCCGCCGGGATGACGCCTCTGATGGTGCCGGATATGATTGCGCCGGATGAGGAGATGGCCCGCCTGAGCAGGAAAATATTCGGGGATTTAGGAGAGGTGCTGGAGTTTTTAAAGGAGGAATCCCAATGAAATTAATAATAACCGATCTGGAAAATTTCAAGGTTCCGGTGGAAGGCGATTACAAAATAATTCAACCTCAGGGCAATATCAAAAATTGCATCGGGTGCTTTGGATGCTGGGCCAGGACGCCCGGAAGATGTGTGATCCATGACGGGTACGAGAACACGGGAATTGATATGAGTAAATGCACGGAGCTGGTTTTGGTGAGCAGATGTTATTACGGCAGTGTGAGTCCCTTTGTAAAAACCGTGCAGGACAGGGCGATTTCCTATATTCATCCGGATTTTGTGATGCGCAGGGGTGAAATGCACCATAAGCGCAGATATAATAATGTAATCCTGCTGTCTGCCTATTATTACGGAGAAAATATCACGGATGCGGAAAAGGAGACGGCGAGGAAGATTCTGGAAGCAAATGCGGACAATTATGACGGCCGGGTAAAGGAAATTCATTTCTATAAATCGGCGGAGGAATTGGAGGGCCTGCGGATATGAAAACAGCGCTTATTAACGGAAGCCCGAAGGAAAGGGGAAGTGCCAGCGGAATTTTGCTGGAGGATTTAAAGGCTTATCTTCAGGATACGGAAGCGGTGGAATATGGATTCCACACAAGTGCCGCCGCAAAGGAAATGGCAGAGGCATTGAATCAGGCCGATGCCCTGGTGTTTGCTTTTCCTCTTTATGTGGACGGGATTCCCGGACACCTGCTCTCCTGCCTTGGGGATTTGGAGACGGCTCCCTGCAAAAACGGCGGAGTCCGGGTATATGGAATCGTCAACTGCGGTTTCTATGAGGGCATTCAGGCAGAGCCGGCGCTGCAGGTACTTAAGAATTGGTGCTTGAAGGCGGGGTATGTCTGGGGAGGCGGCGTGGGTGTCGGCGGCGGAGGTGCCTTGTCACAGATGCCTAAGACAAAGTCAGGTCATGGACCCAGGGAACCCATTGAGAAGGCATTGAAGGTGCTTGCTCAGGCGATCTGTGGGGGACGGGCCCAGGGAGGCCGGCAGGATTGTTGCCAGGCGGGAGAAAATCTGTATGTTTCTGTTGCCTTTCCAAGATTTTTATATAAGCTGGCGGCGCAGATGGGGTGGCGTCAAATGATAAAAGCAAGCGGCGGCAGGGCGCGGGATTTGGGGAGAAGACCGTAAATAATGCGAAGGAGACATGCACATGGCATCACTGGGCATACCACGCAATACTATAGAAATACTCCAAAAATATCATTTCAATTTTCAAAAGAAATACGGGCAGAATTTCCTGATTGACACCTCGGTCCTGGAGAGGATTATCAGAGCCGCCGGAATTACCGGAGAGGACCTGTGCCTGGAGATCGGCCCGGGAATCGGCACCATGACCCAATATCTAGCGGAGACGGCCAGGGAAGTAGTGGCAGTGGAAATTGACAAAAATCTGATTCCCATACTGGATGAGACACTTTCGGATTACGGAAACGTAACGGTGATTCATGACGATATACTGAAGGTGGATCTAAACCGGATCGTGGAGCAGCGAAACGGCGGCAGACCCATAAGGGTAGTGGCAAACCTTCCCTATTATATTACCACACCCATTATTATGGGACTGTTTGAAAAGCAGGTGCCGGTGAAGAGCATTACCGTGATGGTACAGAAGGAAGTGGCGGAGCGGATGCAGGCGGGCCCCGGGACAAAGGATTACGGCGCTTTATCCCTGGCGGTGCAGTATTATGCGGAGCCGGAGGTGGTGGCAAAGGTGCCGCCAAATTGTTTTATCCCCAGGCCTAATGTGGGCAGCGCGGTGATCCGGCTCACCAGGCATGAGAAGCCAATCGTGCAGGTAGAGGATGAACGGAAGATGTTTTCCGTTATCAGGGCATCCTTTGGACAGCGCAGGAAAACTTTGGTCAATAGTCTTTCAAATGCCCCTGAGCTGGGAATCTCCAGAGACCAAGCGGCAGCAGCCCTGGAAAAAATGGGACTGCCGCTTATGATTCGGGGAGAGGCATTGACTCTGGAGCAGTTTGCGGAGCTGAGTAATCTGATTTAAAAGGGATTGGGGGGGACTCATGGGCAGCAATACGATGGGAGAGATGATCCGGTCATTAAGGAAAAGAGCTCATATGACGCAGGAGGAATTGGCGGAAGGGATATGCTCGCCCATATCCGTTTCACGAATTGAGAATGGAACCCAAATGCCTTCCAATACCGTGTTGGAAGCTTTGTTAAGCCGACTTGGTACAAGCACATACCAGATCTGCAATATTTATTACCAAACTGACAAGCAGCTTGCATTTGCGCAGGAAGCAGACCAGGCGGCTGAATTATTGAGGGCGGGCCGGCTGGCGGAGGCAAAGGATAAATTGGCAGCATTAGAGAAATCCGCAGACAGTGATTCCGTCAACAGACAGTATTTTTTGCTGCTGTCGGCAGCGATCATGCTATATGAAGAGACGGACATGGGGAAGGTTTTATCCATTTTATATAAGGCCATTGAAATGACAAAACCATCACTTGATTATCTGGATTTTCGAAATGAACTTTTGTCCGTCAGGGAAGCAAATATTTTAAATGTAATTGCGGCGGCGCTTTTCCGATCCGACGAGGCAGTCAGAGCCATTCATCTGGCAGAAGAGCTGTATTGCTCCCTGAAAAAGCATGTTTCTGCCGTGGCCGGCTATCATCTTCTGCGAATAAATGTTGCGTTTAATCTTACGCAATATATGGAAAAAGAGCATAGGTACAGGGAAGCGCTGACTTACTGCAAAGAGGCGGAGGCCCTGAGCATAAACAGTCAGGAGCAAATGCTGCTGCCGGAAATTCTATTTGTCAAAGCAAAGTTATTACACCTGCAGGGCAATGATGGGGAAAGCCGTATCATACTAAAAGCGATTATTCCCTATATGGAGCTTGTGGAAAAACAAGAGTTTGCCGAGTTGGCACGAAACTACGCGGAGAAAGAACTAAATTTATCCGTTTAGAAATCTAACATTTCAGGTAAGTCTTTTTAAAACATCTGACGATATGGCATTCCTGTTCCGAGTCATTATAATAATCCATATACCATTAATAACCGCAGCTGCAGGATAAAGGTGAAAAATGGAAAGTTTAAAAGATTAATCACGAGAAAAATATGGATTATTCATTTCGGAGGGAATCGTATGCGTAAATATCTTCTTTATAAAAACAGGGCCAGGCTTGTATTGCTGATTCTGTTTCAGACACTGAGAACATTTGGAACCGTTGGTGTTGCGGTTCTGATCCATTACCTGATTGACTCTGTCTCCCTGGCCATTACGTCAGGACAGTTATCCGCACTTTTCAGGTGCGCCGGGGTATGCTGCGCCTATGCGCTGCTTCTTGGCCTGGTGATTCTTTTTAGCGAGAAAATAAATGCCGCCGGCATCAAGCATATTATGCTGCATATCCGGGAAGAAATTATGAGTGGAATATTAAATAAATATATATCGGAACTGCAGAATACAAACAGCGCGGAATATATTACCCTGTTCAATCAAAATCTCGGCGTATTGGAAGAGAATTATCTTAAAAACCTGCTTTCTATTTATGAATCCCTTGTTGGTATTTTGATTGCAGTGGTTCTATTGGTTTACATTCATCCGATTATAGCAGTCATAGCTATCCTTGCCATGACGATTCCCAGTCTGATCCCTAAGCTGTTTGGAAAGAGGCTGGGTAAACTTCAGGGAAGTATTATGCAGTGTGCGGCGGATTATAATGTGAACATAAAAGATATTCTGGGCGGCTTTGAGGTGATTCAAGCCTATCAGATCGGTGACATCATGCGCGGAAAACACACGGAAGCTGCCGCAAAGCTGGAACAGAGCAAGGCTTCCGCCGCCGGCACAATGGCATGGCTGTACGGTCTGGCAAATATGGCTTCCATTTCCGTGCAATTCCTGATTATGACCTTATGCGGTATCTTTGCCGCACGTGGAGTGATTACCATCGGAAGTATCATTGCCGTGACGCAGCTGACAGGGCAGGTTATATCTCCGGCGTTCCAGCTTTCCGCGAAATTCAGCCTGCTGAAAGCAGTAAAACCGGTCTGTGACCAGATTCATACGGCGATTCAATCATCACGGCATTTGGAGAACGTATCCGAGCGAAAGGAAATGGAGCATTTGCTGAAGCTGGATGATTTGTCGTTTTCGTATGGAGACACGCCTGTCCTGAAAAATGTGGAAACACAGTTTGAATTTGGGAAAAAATATGCCATTGCAGGCAGAAGCGGCAGCGGGAAAAGTACATTATTGAAGATTCTGGCAGGCCATTATAAGGATTATACAGGCAGTGTGGAGATAGATGGGGTCAGGAATCAATCCTGCAGCCTGTCACTGATCTCACAGGACATTTTTCTTTTCGACGATACGGTTAGAAACAATATTACTCTGTATCGGGAATATCCGGCAGAGGTGCTTGACGAAGCGGTACGCATGGCAGGACTGAAGGAGACCATAAATCATCTGGAAAATGGACTTGACACAAGGGTTGAAGAGAACGGATTACGTTTCTCCGGAGGCGAAAAGCAGCGAATTGCCATTGCCAGGGCATTGCTGTATCACAAAAGCCTCTTTCTGCTGGACGAGGCGACATCTTCTTTGGACAACGAGTGTGCCAGGGAAATTGAGGAAACCATTTTGGGGATGGAGAATGTAACCTGTATTGCGGTAACACATAAGCTGTACCCGGATGCACTGCAGAAATATGACAGGATATTTGTAATGGATGACGGAAAAATCGTAGAACAGGGCACCTTTCAGGAGCTGATGGAAAAGTCGGGAAGCTTTCGGAAATTGTATTCTGCAGGAGCGGCATAAATATGTCGGGAGATAGATAAAGCGGGTTTTGAAACGGCTTTTCCGAACCCGCTTTTCTACGAAAAAGATGTTTGCGGCTATTAATAGTTGTGAAGATAGATATACGCGTCTTCCAGCGTCACCGGTACCGGCCTGCAGTCGATTCCCGGCTTTACACGGCTTAAAATGCGCAGCCGGATACCACCCTCTGCCTGCTGCTTGGAGGAAATGCGGTAATTCTGTTCCAGTTCCCGTGCTTTTACGGGATCGGTTACCATACATTCCCATACTGCGC
>CAJTKW010000029.1:0-12525 GCA_910577035.1 uncultured Acetatifactor sp. | reverse complement strand
TCCAGCAGATTCTGTACGCTGCCGGCGTACAGGAAGCTTCCTTTTTTCATTACGGCAAGCTGATTGCAGGTGGCAGCCAGATCTTCCACCACATGGGTGGAAAATAAAACGGTGCGTTTTTCCGAAAAATCCACCAGCAGATTGCGGATTCGGATGCGTTCCTCCGGATCCAGGCCGGTGGTGGGTTCGTCGATGATGAGAAATTCCGGGTCGTCCCACTCGCCGTTTCATGCCGCCGGAGAGCTGCTTCATTTTCTTTTTCCTGTGCTCTGTCAGACCGGTCTTTTCCAGATAATACCCGATACGCTCCCTGCAGAGAGCCTTGGGGACGCCTGCCAGGGCCCCCATATATTCCAGGCATTCCTGTACGGTCAGGCCCGGATAGAGGTCGATTTCCTGGGGCAGATAGCCGATCAGCCGCTGTATCTTTTCATAATTTTTCTCGTGGTACAGGAGGCCATTCATGGTTACCGTGCCGCCTGTAGGAGCAAGGGTAGTAGTCAGCACCCGCATCAGCGTGGTTTTTCCCGCGCCGTTTTCCCCCAGCAGGCCGAAGATGCCCTCCGGGATTTCCAGGCTGGCGTGGTCGATGGCAGTTACGTTGTTTCGAAAGGTGACAGTCAGGTCATTCATTTGAATACTCATAAATTACCTCTTTTCCGATTGAAAATATGACTTCTTACTATAGTATCCTCTTTTCTTTATCAGGGCCGGCAGGAGCAGAAGCATTACGACGCAGAGGGCGATACAGAGGCCCTTCCCCGCAAGCCAGCCGAAGTCCCCGGCGTCTGCAATGTTTCGATAGGTATAGGAAAAAACATTCCGGGTGTCCAGAAGCTTCCTTGCAAAGGAGGAAGTTGCCAGAAGCCACAGGAGCAGGCAGCCGCCGATTCCGAACCACAGGCTGCGGAAGATGCAGGCAATGGTATTTGAAAGCACGGACCAGAATGCGATTGTCACCGCCATTGCTCCCAGAAAAATAAGAAACTGCCTGATTTCGCTTCCGGCCGCCGGCTGCATGAGGCTGAACAGGCGGGGCCGTTGAAAGAGAAAGAACAGGCAATATCCTGCCGCCGCCAGCAAGAGGAGAAAGCCCTGCTGAATCAGCAGACGTGCGCCCAGGGAACAGAGCTTATGTTTCATCGGATACAGGCGCCAGACTTCGGAGCGCCTGCCGGTAATCTCCAGCACGTAAGTATCCGCGCAGAACGCCGACACCAGAATTGCCAGGGCAGGCTCCATGGCGGTTCCGATTTCACAGCTCACCGATACGCCCCGGATCAGGCTTAAAATAACGATGAAGAGCAAGGCGCTGGCAGCTTTATAAAAGGGCAGGGAAATTTTGACTTCTTTCATCATTTCCTATTTCCTCCATTTCAAAGCGTTTTATGCTGAAAAAGCGAGAAAATGTCAGATTTCACTCCGGCAGCCTTAAATCCGCCTCCGTTTCCAAATCTGTATCGAAAGCACCAAAATAACAGCAGATGCCGCCAACAGAAAGCTTTGATTGAGCAGCACCATGGGCGGCTCCGACGTATCGAAAAGCTGTCCGGAAAACCGTACCATAATGGCCAGAGGCCTGCCGTAATAACCGCTTACCCCAAAGGCGTTCCTGCCGCCCATATTGGAATATACAATCAGAAGCAGCAAAAGCGGCACTCCGGGAAGAGGGTTTTTAAACAGCAGGGAAACCAGAACATAAGTGCATACAATCAGAAGCATATTGGGCAGAATGTACAGGCAGGTAGCCCTGACAAAATCAAGCAGGTGTACTTCGAAGCCCTGATCCCGGGTGGAAATCAGGCAGACTGCCCAAAACACCAGGTTCAGGACAGCCAGCGTAGTCAGGCAGGCGGAAAATCCGCCCAGGGCTTTTCCCAGTACATAGCCTTCGGCGGTGACAGGCTTGGTATGAAGAAGCTCATAGGTGTAATTCCTCGTATCCTGCATAAACAGAGCGGCCAGCATAAGGGTGGCGAAGAAGCCCATATACAGCCCTGTGAAGTCCGCAAATATTCTGGAAAAATAATAGGAAAAGGGCTTTTCGGAGAGAACCTGCTCAAGATAGGCATTGATTTCCCCGCTGGTTCCCTTTCGGTATTTTGTCCTCTCATAGGTCGAAGCCAGCCCGTAAATAGGGTGGTTTTCTTCAAGATACGAAACAGCGTCATAGATGCTTAGATGCTCTGTTTCCTTTACGGCAGCTTCCGCTTCGGCGCTGTTCATTCCGAAAACCGAGACAAAGGTTTCCTCTACGGATGCTTCCCATAAGGATCGGCGTTCCTCCGGGGGTGTGGGGATATAGCCCTCCCAGGTCTCTCCCGCATGGATGGTCTCGGGGTAATTGTTGACAATCTGCTCCCCCGGGGAGAGAAAATGAATCTGCAGGTAGAAATCCAGATGCAGATAAATGCCCAGGATCACGGCTGCGATTCCCAGCCAGAACAGGGGGCGCTTTAAATAGTTTGTGACTTCTCTTTTAAAAATGGCAAGCATGTTTTGCCTCCTTCTGTATTATCTCCGGTAATCAGAAAATTGTAAGCGAAAGTCGTCATCAATACAAAGTACCGGACAAATCACAATAAAAAGACAACAAGACGGTATAAAATCAAAAAAACCGGACTGCTTACACAATCCGGCCAAATACGGCGGTTACCGCGGCACCGCCCTGCTGCATATTCTCCGTCAGAAGCCTGCCGCCGTGCTTTTCACAGTACAGTCTGCTGATATACATGCCCAGCCCCGAGTGATTCAGGCTGTCTCTGGTGTTTTGCGGGTTCTGCGGGGAACAGGCCTTCGCAGCTTTGGCAGTGGAATCGGAAAATCCGCAGCCGTCATCGGTGATGCGGATCCGGCATTCGTCCGCCCTGAGGTCGAGGGTGATTTCCACTGTTTCCCTGGCATAACGAAGGGCGTTGGACAGCAGATTTTCCGTGACTTCTAATATGATTTCCTGATCTCCCCGAAAGGATTCGTCCGGGGTGACGTTGCGGAGCAGTATTTTTTTCCCGGCTTCCTTTTCCAAAATGCTGATTTCCGCAGAAAGCTCCGCCTGCAGCTGCCCTGTGGAAAGTTCTTCAGGATACAGCTCCCGCCGTTCCAGACTGTTCAGTTTTTGCATGGTCTCCACGAATCTGTCCATGCGCTCAAGCTGTTTTCCACATTCCGACAGCATTTCCATGGCCTTTTCCATGCTGATGGCTTCACCGGGAAGGTAGTCCGACAGCATTTCGTGGTATCCCTTCAGGACGGACAGGGGGGAGCGGATGTCGTGGGAGATGGCGGCTCGAAGAGCCCGCTCTTCGTCAAGGCTTCGCCACAGGCGGATATTATTTTCCACAAGCTGTGCCCGCATCCGTTCGAATTCCCGGCATAGCTGTCCCATTTCGTCCTTGTTTTCGTATACAATGTGAAACATCAGATTGTTTTGAGAGATATTCCGGGAGGCCTGTGTCAGCTCCAAAAGAGGGTACTTCAATTTATTTCGGTAAAACAGGAAGACAGACGCACAGCTTCCGGCTATGGACAGGATCAGTACAGTATAGGTCTGCAAAAAGTCGCAGACATCGTCTATACGGCGGTGGGCAGGGGTCATTTCGTAGTAGGCGGGCCTTATCTCGTCGTAAGTGCCGGGTGTCAGCCGGTTTTCCGCATATTCGGAGTGCTCCCGTCCGGGATAATTATCCGAGTCAGTATAATTCCGCCAGACGGCTGCCTGTGTATGCCGGGCCAGCGCGGAAATATAGACGGACAAAACATAGCTGCAGACCAGGCTGAGCATTAAATAGAGAAGAATCGTTTTTCTGACAGTAAGGTTTTGAATTATTTTGCCCATCGGTATCCCATCCCCCACACGGTTTCAATATACTCTGTGTCCGTAAATGCCTGAAATTTTTTTCGGATTCTGCGGATCAGTTCCGTTATGACACGACTGTCGCCTTCGGCATCATAGCCGCAGACCTTCTCATAGATTCGATCCCTGTCAAACACGATTCCCGGATTCAAGGACAGAAACTCAATGATTCCATATTCCGCCCTGGTAAACTCCGTGTAGCTGCCGGCAATCTGCACGGTTTTGGCTGCGTAATCAATGATAAGCCCGTCCCGGAAAAGACAGCTTGACGGGAGGCTGCGCCGCTGTTCCCGCATCAGATGGGCAGTGATCCGGGCATCCAGCTCCTTCAGGCTGAAGGGCTTGGTGATATAGTCGTCGCCGCCCGAAAGCAGTCCGTCCACCCGGTCATCCTCTTCCGCCTTTGCCGTCAGAAACAGGATGGGACAGGATATTTTGTTCCGTATGAGCCGGCATAGCGAGAGGCCGTCCATCCGGGGCATATTAATGTCCAGAAGAATAAGGTCCGGCTGATATTTTAATTTTTCCAATGCCTCCCCGCCGTCTTCGGCGGTCAGAATTTCGAACCGTTTCATTTCAAAATGAGTTCGGAGCATGGTGACAAGAGCTTTGTCATCATCTGCGATCAAGAGTTTTGCCATTGATGAGGGTCCTCCTTTTTGCAAAGCTGCATCCGGTTTACCGGACTGACGGTAGGGCAGCCAGTCCTCCGTAGTATTGTGCCCGGAACCTTTTCTTTCAGTCCTGCCGGCCCGATACAGCTGTTGCCCCTGTTCCCGTCGATCTCATCCTCCGCCGCAGCGTTCTGCGAGATGGAGGAGGGCAGGTATATGCTGCCCCGTCGCGGGCCAGGATGAGAAGAAAGCTTACCAAGGCCGTGAAAGGCCTTCGGCTGCATCATTATATCATGCGCGGAAATGAAAAAGCAAGGGAGCTGTCCGGCGTTTCCGGGGATTTCCGTGACACTAGATATTGTATTTTTTTTGGCTTTTTTCTTTGACATGTGCACTATATCTATGGTACACTTAACAAAATAGTGGGGAAGTATACGCAAGTGTTCAGCGTGCTGCTTTGCTAATTCGCAGACAGATCCTTGGGCGAGACAGGAATGAGGCAGTACATCGAATTGGGGAGAGATACCTTGGATAAATATGAGTATAAAATAAGGGCAGATGAAATAAAGGAGCTGATAGCCGCCGGAGAGTACCAGCAGGCGGCGGAAATCGCGGATACCGTTGACTGGCGCAGGGTCAAGAGCGTAATGATGCTTTGTACCATCAGTGATCTGTACAAAATAAACAGGCGTTACGAGGATGCCAAGAACATGCTGCTGCTGGCATATGAGCGAAGACCCGGGGGAAAGACGATTTGTTATTCCCTTTGCGAACTCTGCATTAAGACGGAAGAATTCGTACAGGCGGTGAATTATTATAAGGAGTTTGTACAGGTCGCGCCGAAGGATTCCGGGCGCTATATTCTCCAGTATAAGCTTTATGAGGCTCAGGACGTCAGCCTGGAGGAACGCATCAGCGTGCTGGAGGAGCTGAAAAAGAGGGATTACAGGGAAAAGTGGGCTTATGAGCTGGCATACCTGTACCACAGGGTGGGCCTGGCTACACGGTGTGTAGAGGAATGTGATGAGCTGATTCTGTGGTTTGGAGAGGGAAAATATGTGATTAAAGCGATGGAGCTGAAAATGCTCCATCAGCCTTTGAGTGCAGGCCAGCAGGAGAAATATGACCATCGATTTGACCCCGTGGAAAAAACTGTGGCGGCAGAGGAGCAGTCTGACTGGGGGGAAGCCTCACAGGAGGCGGCACAGAGCGGCTGGGGGGAAGCCTCACAGGAGACGGCGCAGAGCGGCTGGGGGGAAGCCCCGCAGGAGACGGCGCAGAGCGGCTGGGGAGAAGCCCCGCAGGGGGCGGCGCAGAGCGGCTGGGGAGAAGCCCCGCAGGGGGCGGCGCAGAGCGGCTGGGGAGAAGCCCCACAGGAGGCGGCGCAGAGCGGCTGGGGAGAAGCCCCACAGGAGGCGGCGCAGAGCGGCTGGGACAACTCCTCCTGGAATGCCGGTTCGGACTTGGGAAATTGGCCGGAAGCGGGCAGTGCAGAGCAGGCGGCGGATGTCAATCAGGCAGGTGATGCGGGGTACCCGGGCTGGAATGAACAGGAGACAGCCGGGAACGGCTGGGAAGTTTCCGGGGACACCAGGACGGACTGGGTGTTGTCCGGACCGGCTCCAATGCCCGGGGAGACTGCTTATGATATGCCCCGGCAGTCCGAACCTGAGGAAATGGATATACAGGTGAAGACGCTGGACATGGGTGCTTATAATACCATCAATCTGCAGGCCGAGATTGCTGCCGGGCTGCAGGAGGTTCTGGCGGACAACAAAGCGCAGTCGGATGAAATTACCCGATCCATTATTGCGCCTTTGCTGGACTCTGATACGGAAAGCCTGGATCTTCCGGAAATAGACGAGGTGGATGAAGACGACCTTGAGCCTGAGAAGGAAATTATGGAGGGAACGGAGGTATTTTTCGGCGAGACGGGAGAACTGGGCAATATCCGGAAGGAAGAGCCCTTTGACCGGGGAAACCCAGGGGCAGCGGAGACTTTTGTGTCGGAGGAGCCGTTACAGGAACAGGCTGCGGACGGGGAAGAAACGGTGGAGGATGCGGCTTCCGGCAAACCGGTGCCGGAGGGAATGGAGGAGCTTCATGCCGATGAGACCGCTAAGATTGTGATGGATCAGATGCGGATGGAAAATCTGGGACAAAAGGTGGAACAGGTATTGACGGCACAGCCGCCCAGGGAGCTGGCGGGGGTACTCTCCCAGGAGTCTGACGGGCAGATCAGCCTGGTGGTGCCCGAAAATGAAACCATTGAAAAGCAGATTACCGGGCAGATGAATTTTGATGACATATTGGATGAATGGGAGAAACTGAAGCAGGAGAATAAAGAAAAGCAGCAGGAGGAAATGCGGCGGCATGTTCTGGAGCAGACCGGAGATATGTTTACCGAGTTTGAAAAATCCGTTAAAGACGGCCTGCTGGAGCAGCTGGAAAACGAGTCGGCAGAGGCCGGGCCGGTGGAAGAAGAGCTGACCGAAGAAGAGCCGATTGACTTTGAGACGTACGGAGAGGAAGAAGCAGGCGGGGAAGAGATACCTGAGGAAGAACCCTCCGAGGCGGAAGACGTAGAGGCAGAAGCATATTCCGAAGAGGAAGGTGACGGAGGGGAAGGCATCGAAGAGGAAGCGTATTCCGAAGCGGAAGGCGACGGGGAGGAAGAAGCAGGCGGGGAAGAGATACCTGAGGAAGAACCCTCCGAGGCGGAAGACGTAGAGGCAGAAGCATATTCCGAAGAGGAAGGTGACGGAGGGGAAGGCATCGAAGAGGAAGCGTATTCCGAAGCGGAAGGCGACGGGGAGGAAGAAGCAGGCGGGGAAGAGATACCTGAGGAAGAACCCTCCGGGGCGGAAGACGTAGAGGCGGACGGCCATACCGGGCCGGACGGCAAGGGAGAGAAAAAGGTATCCGGAGCAAGAACCCTTACCCGCGACGAGAAGGAGCTTTATGCGCCTTTCATACAAAGCCGTTCCGGCAGGGAAAGGCTGGTAAAGGCAATTGACAGTATCAGCATGGCGGCCTACACCGGAAATGTGATTATAACCGGCGAGCGGGGGATGGATACTTTGTCCCTGGCGAAAAACATGATTCGTGAGATTCAGATGACGGACAGTAATTTCTCGGGAAAGATTGCCAAAATATCGGGCCAGGGCCTGAATACGAAAAATGTGGCGGAGACCCTGGAACGCCTCAACGGTGGTGCACTGATTATTCAGAAGGTCTCTGATCTGGAAGCGCCGGCTGCGGAAGCGCTGCAAAGGTCACTGCAAAAAGAAAATTTCGGCATCATTGTATTTATGGAGGATACCAGGAAGGCTGTTGATAAATTTCTGGAGACATATCCAAAGCTGGGGGAGAGCTTTACGGCCAGAATGGACGTTGAAGCCATGAGCAATGATTCGCTGGTAGCCTTCGGAAGGCAGTATGCCCGAGAGCTGGAATACTCCATTGACGACCTGGGCATTCTTGCCCTGCATACCAGAATTGAAGAGAGGCAGACGCTGGATCATGTGGTAACTGTCATGGAAGTTAAGGAAATTGTGGACGATGCCATCCGCCATGTCAATAGAAAAACATTGGGACATTTCTTTGACATTCTGTTTGCGAGGAGGTATGATGAAGAGGACATGATTATTCTGACGGAAAAGGATTTTGAATAACGGAGGATCAGGTATGACAAAAGGGGTAGAAAAGGTCTTTATATCGGAGGCTGACCAGTATTTGTTTTCACAGGGCACTCATTATGACATTTATAAAAAGCTGGGGGCGCACCGCTCTGTGGAAAAGGGGGCAGAGGGCATTTACTTCGGTGTATGGGCGCCAAATGCCGAGGCGGTTCATGTGATCGGCTCCTTTAATCAGTGGAATGAGGAATCCCATCCCATGGAAAAGCTGGGACCGGTGGGAATCTGGGGGCTCTTTATTCCGGAGGCTGCGGTAGGGGATATGTATAAGTTTCTTATTCTTGCCAAGGACGGCAGGAAGCTTTACAAGGCAGATCCCTTTGCAAACCAGGCGGAGTATCGGCCGGGAACCGCGTCTATTGTGGCAGATCTTACCGGCTTTGAGTGGAAGGATGCAGCTTGGCTGGAGCAGCGGGATCAGAAAGATATGAACAGGGAACCCATGGCAATTTATGAGTGCCATATCGGATCCTTTATGAAGCATCCTGACGGAACGGAGGAGGGCTTCTACAATTATCGCCAGTTCGCCGACAGAATCGTGGAATATTTAAAAGAAATGAAATATACGCATGTGGAGCTGATGGGCATTGCGGAATTTCCCTTCGACGGCTCCTGGGGATACCAGGTAACAGGGTATTATGCTCCTACTTCCCGCTATGGCACGCCTAAAGACTTTATGTATCTGGTAAACCAGCTTCATAAGGCGGGAGTGGGCGTCATTCTGGACTGGGTGCCGGCTCATTTTGCCACCGATGCCCATGGGCTGGGGCAGTTTGACGGGCAGTGCATTTTTGAACATCCCGATCCCCGCCTGGGCGAGCATCCGGACTGGGGCACCAAGATATTTAATTACGAGAAGCCGGAGGTTAAGAATTTCCTGATTGCCAACGTGTTGTTCTGGCTGAGGGAGTTTCATGTGGACGGTATCCGGGTGGACGCGGTGGCTTCCATGCTGTATCTGGATTACGGAAAGCAGGCGGGCCAGTGGGTGCCCAATAAGTACGGCGGCCATGAGAACCTTGCAGCCATTGAATTTTTCAAGCATATGAATTCCGTGGTCAGGGGAAGCTATCCCGGATTCCTGACCATTGCGGAGGAATCCACTGCCTGGCCCAATGTCACCGGGGACATCGGCGGTGAGGGCCTTGGCTTTGCGTTTAAATGGAACATGGGCTGGATGCACGATTTCTGCGAGTATATGAAGCTGGATCCTATTTACCGCAAGGGCGATCATTACGGGATGACCTTTGCCATGAGCTATAACGAGAGCGAAAAGTATATCCTGCCTCTGTCCCATGACGAGGTAGTGCATCTGAAATGCTCCATGGTGAATAAGATGCCGGGCTACCAGGTGGATAAATATGCGAATCTGCGGGTGGGTTATGCCTATATGTTCGGGCATGCCGGTAAGAAGCTGCTGTTCATGGGACAGGATTTCGGCCAGGAGAGGGAATGGAGCGAGGCGAGGGAGCTGGACTGGTTCCTTCTCGGTGAGAAGAATAATAAAGGGCTTCATGATTACGTGAAGGAGCTGCTGGCGATTTACAGAAAATATCCGGCGGCTTACGAGCTGGATGATACCTGGGCCGGGTTTGAGTGGATGAATGCGGACGATGCGGAGAACAGCGTGTATTCCTTTGTAAGAAGGTCTTCCAGAGGAAGGAACAGCCTGTTGTTTGTCCTGAATATGACGCCGGTAAAGCGGGAAGGGTACCGGGTGGCGGTTCCGAAGAATAAAAAGTATAAGCTGATCTTAAACAGTGACGAGGAACGCTTCGGCGGCTGGGGCAACGAAATTCCCGGAGAAATTGCGGCGGAAAAGGAGCCTCTGTGTAATCAGAAGTATTCGCTGTCTCTGGATCTGCCTCCCTACGGCGCGGCGGTATTTACATTTTAAGGATAAAAAAGCCTGACAGATGCCTGTCAGGCTTTTCTATTCTATAATTCATATTATTCGGAAAGAAACAAAAATTTCTGTTCCGGGCAGCAGGAGCCGATTCCGAATCGGCCGGAGTGGGGATGAAATTTGTGTATTAAGAAACTTCCCTTCCTGACCGAAATAAAGAAAGAAGCAATCATTTCTGCCGTCAGGCGATAGGAGAGAACATTTTGAAAATATCATTTCAGCAGCAGTCAATGAGCGGGGCTCAGAATCAGCATACGGAGAGCCTGGGGATTAACGGAAGAGAGCAGAGGGCTTCTTCCGCAAAGGGCTGTCCCGCCTGGGGAGCAGTGTCCGAGGGCGGTATCTATGCGCCGGGATGGAATCGGGGCGGTCTGCCGGCAAATACGCCGGAAAAGGGCAAGAGCCTGATCGAGCTTCAACAGGAGGCCGGGAATGCGGATGTGGGAATCAGTCAGGACTATATGACGGTTATGTCACATACATTGTCGGAGGAGGATTATGCCAAAGCCAAGGAAGAAGGCTTTGATTTCGGTAATATGAATCCCGAGGAGACCGTCACCATCGTGGACAAGATCAAAGCGGAGCTGGTGCGTTCAGGCAAGAGTGTGGCGGGCTATACCGACGATATAGACATGGAGACCCTGGCGGCAGCCTTGGGAAGCCAGGGGCTGGCGGAAGCGGTGAGTAAGAGCTTCCGGGAGGCGGATCTTCCGTTGACGGAGGAAAACCTGGAAAGAGTGGCGGCGGCATGGGCCATGGCCTCACAGCTTCAGGCCCCGGACCAGGGAAGCACCAGATATTTGATTGATAACGGGATGGACAGCGAGATTTGGAATCTCTATGTGGCTGAGAACAGCGGGGCTGCCGGCGGGAGCGGAAATATTCCCGCGTACTTTGCGGAGGATGTGCAGGGCTATTACGCAGTAAACGCTGCTCTGCCGGGGGACGTCGGCGCAGACCGGAAGACAGCGGGAGTCCAGGGCGGGCAGGAGAAGGCAGGTTCGGAGGACGGGCTTGCCCGGCAGATAGACAACATTATTGCGGGCTCAGGACGGCAGGTCAATGAGGAAAGCCGCAGGGATGCCGCCTGGCTTTTAGATAACGGGCTGCCGCTGACGGGAGAGAATCTGGAGCGCCTGGAGGAAATAAAGAATCTGGAAATGCCCGTAACCCCGGAGCGCTTTGCGGAGGCGGCCGCGGAAGCGGTGGCTGACGGAAAGGATCCTGTCTGCGGATGTCTTTCCGGAGAAGCGGAAACTCTGTATGAGAAGGCCGTCCGTATGGAGGCTTATTATCGGAATGAGGAAACCTGGGAAAAATACGCCGGAGACATTACTGCCAGAAGACAGTTGGAGGAGATCCGTCTGCGTATGACGGCGGAGGTGAATGTAAAGCTGCTGAAAAGCGGATTTTCCATTGATACGGCACCCATGGAGAAGCTGGTGGAAGCGCTGAGGCAGGCAGAGGCACAACTGGCGGAGCAGTATTTCCCCGGAGATGCCGAAAGCGTGGAGAAGTACAGGAGCTTTCACAATGCCGAAGGGGTGATCCGGGAGATTCCGGGGCTGCCGGCAGACGTGGTGGGTACTTTTGCTCAGGGGCAGAGTACGGAGACTCTGGAGAATTTCCACAGAGAAGGCACGGCGCTGCAGGATACCTACAGAAAAGCAGGCGAAAGCTATGAGGCACTGATGACGGAGCCGCGAAGAGATCTTGGAGACAGTATCAGGAAGGCCTTTGCCAATGTGGATGATATTCTGGAGGATCTGGGACAGGAGCTTACGGAGGAGAATCGTCGGGCGGTGCGGATCCTGGGTTATAACCGCATGGAGATGAATCTGGAAAATTTGGATAAGGTAAGGGAAGCCGACCGGGTGGTGCAGACCGTGGTGGAGAAGCTGACACCGGCGGCGACGCTGAAAATGATTCGGGACGGAGTTAATCCCCTGGAAAAGACCTTTGACGAGCTGGAGCAGTATTTTAAAGAGCTGCCGGAGGACTACGACCAGGAGGCGGAGAGTTACAGCCGTTTCCTCTACGGCCTGGAGCGAAACCATGAAGTCACCCCCGAAGAGCGGGAGAGCTATATCGGTATTTACCGTTTGCTGAGGCAGGTGGAGAAGACGGACGGAGCCGCTGTGGGAGCTTTGGTAAATGCCCAGGCGGAGCTTCATTTCGGAAATCTGCTCAGCGCCGTCCGCAGCGGGAAGTGCAGATCCCTGGACGCAAAGGTTGGAGATGAGATGGGGGCCGTGGCGGAACGGATTCGGAAAGGGGAAAGCATTTCCGGACAGATTGCGAAGGCCTTTACCCGGAACGTGGAAAAGGCTGTGACAGATGTGTTAGTGGAACACGCGATGGCTGCGGTAGACGAATACCAGTTCACAAAATTTGCCATAGCAGGCGGCGTGGCGTCCAACAGCGCATTGCGGGCAGCTTTTCAAGAAGCCTGCC
>CAJTKW010000028.1:48748-55298 GCA_910577035.1 uncultured Acetatifactor sp. | reverse complement strand
GTGTTAGCCGCTTCCGGGAAGCGCTGCAGCACCTCACCGCAGTCCCCAAACTGCGTCAGATCCAGCACCGCATTTCGTATGCCGTAGTTCACCGGCGTATCATTGCCGGTATAAAGCACCGCCCCTGCCACACCGTTGGTATTTGCCACCTGGATGGCCACATCGGGCCCTTCTCCCACCAGGGTAGCCTTCAACAGGGTGTTCATATCCACCAGCTGTACGTTGACGCTGATGCCGGTCCGGCTGGTAAAGCTGTCGTCGATCAGCGCCTTGATGACATTTGCCTGATCACGGCCCGACCCCACCCACAGGGTCAATGCCGCATTCTCCCTGTCCTTACCGCCTTCATCCACGCTGCCGATATTGTTGTAATCGATGATAAAGGAATAGTACAGGCGCTGGATCTCGTATCCCGCCCGGCTGAAAAATCCTGTCTTGTCATACTTGATCTTCACATCCGGAGAATAAATATTGATACGGTCAATCTGCAGGGGCTGGCTGATTACGCTGGTAATCCATGTGCCCAGCGCACGGACGTTTATCTTATAGGCGCCGATGACCCTGACGAAATATTCCCCGTCTTTGATCAAATCATCCAGCTGGTCCCGCATGGTCAGAAGCGAAGCCTTCTTATCCGTGTTGCTGCCTGCCACTGCTTCCAGCTTTTCCAGGGCTTCATTCAAGGTGTTCCTGGCTTCCACCAGTTCGTCGTGAAGGCCGGGCAGGGTAGCCTCCAGCTGATAGCTTCTGTAAGTATCGGGATCCACACCGGTCACCTTGATTACCTGACGGTAGATGCTGTTGAGCTGCTGTACGGCTTCTTCCACCAGTCCCACAATCTCGGAAAATTCACCCAGCACCACTTCCATCCGCAGGACATGATGTCCCTCCTCCAGATAGAAACGGTAAGGCTCGCCGTTCTCGTCCTCCAGCCGGTCCTCCCGCCAGTTCTGGCCGTATTTGAAAGCATAATCATTCATTTCCTCAAAGGGCACCTCCCCGTCAATGGTAATCCGGCGGGATACATGAATGCCTCTGGAAAAATTCTGTTTGTCATAGAAGGAAATACAATAATAGCCGCTCTTTAAAATGTCAAACTCCCATTCGATCCACTGTCCCACAAGCCGCCAGGAGTTACCGCCGATGGAATTGTTCAGAAGGGCACTGGCACTGGCAGGCGAAACCGAGGGCGACGACTGATCCTGCTGGGGATACAGCATCTGGGAAGACGTCTTGGTGGCGTACTCTCCCTCCAGGAAAATATGGGTGCCTGTAGAGTCCACGGCTCCTTCCGCATCCCACTGTGACTTTACCTCGGCATAGGACCTGGCCTCCTGCGCATTGCTCAGGATCAGCCTGTTAATCAGCATGGGCTCCCGCTGGGAAATGATGCTGATCGTATGCTTCCCTGCCTCCAGATAAACGGAAAGAGGTTCCGTAACATAACCGTCGCTGTCGTACAAATACCTGGTCTGCCATTCCGGCACTTCCACGGTCCGGGGCTTCACGTCATTACCCTGGTTATCCTTTTCCCAGTTCATAACCGTAATGCCGTTTTTGTCCACCCGGGTGTCCTCCACATAATTGGTCCACACTCTGGGGAAGGTCACAAGCGCCATCTCCTCAAAGGGCAGCCCGCCGTCCACAAACACGCTCCTCTCAATGTCCGAGTTCTTGCCCGGGGTCGGATAATAAACCACCGAGAGATTGTACATGCCGCTCTCCGGCACATCTGCCTCCAGCTCGATCAGGGAGTCCTCTCCCGTGAGCACACTGTCTCCCGCCATGCCCTCATACTCCGAATAGATCTCCGGCACCGCAGGGGCATCACTCTCCTCATATCTGACAAAGCCCGCTGCCGGGATCTCCACCACGCTGTTCGGATAAGGCGCATCCCCATGGGCTGCCTTGTACTCCCGGTAAGAAGGAATGGTGTCATCCACATTATAGGTGCTGACCAACTCGTCAAAATCGTCCATGGAGCGGTCTGTCTTCGCCTGGGATTCCATCCCCGCGGCAGGAAGTATGGTAAATACCATTGCCGCAAGAAGGACAGCCGCCGTTGCCTTTTTCAAAATTTCAGCTTGCTTCATTGTTTTCCCCTTTTCCGCATAGATTATCGTTCTTTGTCAAACCATTGTTCCTCTCCCGGCTCCGCCTCCGGCGTATAGGCCTGCAGCGCTCTTTCCGTCAGAAAGGTCTGCGCCAGACACCACAGCCCCGGCACAAAAAGGATACAGGGAACCGGAAGGACATAAACCATAAGCAGGACCACCGCCGCCAGGCCGGCAATGCTCAGGACCGTAAACGGCAGGAAGCGGATACTCATGATAAAGCTGAGCTTCAAAATCTCCTTCAGTCCCATCTCAAATCTGGAAAGCACCGGAAATATGTAAACCAATACGCAGCAGCTGACTATGAGGAACGCATCATACAGCCCCGCCCCCGGCGACAGCTTCCACTGCCCTGTCCTGGCATAATACCTGCCAAAGTACAGCAGCCCCAGCCAGACGGCACTCACCAGGGTAAGCAGGATCCCCTTCCCCAGCGTCCGCTTCATGGAGGCCAGGAATTCCCTCACCGGATACCCCCTCTCCCTGCGAATGCTCTTCATGGTAGCGTAATACAGAGAGGAAAAAGCCGGTCCCACGGTAACCACCGGCAGGCAGCACAGCAGGAATGCCATATTTAAAAGGATGATCTCCCCCGCCTTATTCAGGAAGCCTATTATCCTCCCGTCATAAGCAAGCATCCCTCCCGGTCTTTTATTTTTTGCCGTCTTCTTCATAGCCCGTTCCATGATTCTTTCCATACTCCTGATTATATTCTTTTTGCTTTTTCTTCAAAAAGCAGTTTGGGTATTTTTGATCCGGGAGGCCTATTTTCGAATGGGATAGGTCTTCAGATCCGGAAGCTCATCCAGGGTAATCACCGCCTCATGCTCATAGAAGCGTTTCAGGGCCTCGGCCTCCGTGTACTTCTCGCTGTAAGCAAAGATGGAAGTATCCTTAGCCACAAATTCGCCGCTCCAGGTACACCAGAAGCCCCACATGGCGCCGTCCCTCACCGCCAGCTCAGGATCGAACACACAGCCGTTCTCGGAAAGCACTACCATCTTACCCGCATCCGTGTAATTCACAGCCTCCAGATACTTGTTAATCTGGGAAGTGTAAACCCGCTCGCCGGGATAAATATCCTCGCCGATGATGTCAACGTATTCGTCTCCCGGATACCAATCCTTATTCTGGCCGTTCCACACCCAGATCAGATTGTTCAGCCCGTATTCATTGGTCAGCTTGTCGTAAAGCAGCCTGTAAAGCTGTATGTAAGGCTCCGCCCCGGCAGCTCCCCACCAGAACCAGCCGCCGCTTGCCTCATGGAGGGGCCTCCAGAGAATGGGGACTCCCGCCTCCTGTAAAATCAGAAGCTGTGCGGCAATGGCATCGATGTCCGCCATCAGCAGCTCATAGCCCTCCTCATCCTGCCCGCCCATGACCTTTGCCAGGTCCAGATCGGTATATTCCGTGTAAAAACCGCTGTACCAGTTGCCGGTCAGATATTTGGAGGGAGCGTTCCAGTGCCAGCAGAAGGTAACGATGCCGCCCTGCTCCCAGCACTGGATGGCCAGGTCAGTGGAACGCCCCTTGCTCCCGTGCTCCACAAAGGAGGGTGTGTACTCCATAAAGTCCAGCCCCAGCACCGCCGGCGTCTTGCCGGTAACCTCCTGGACAACGTGCATCTCCCTGCCCCTGATCCCGGTATCGCAGTACTGCCCGGAAAGGATGCCGGTGCCGTAATTGTCTGCAAGGTAACTCATCAGCCTCCGGGTATTCTCCGTGGCGTTTTCGTTTACAAGGGCCGCGGAGACCTGATAGGTCGATGCCGGTATCGGCCTGGAAACCGCTACTTTCAGATAATCCAAATCAATCCACCCCCAGAACTTGGAAACCGCCACCTCGTGTCCCCCTGCCGTCAGGTAGACCCTGTTAATCCCCGACTCCGTAAAGGCCTTCTCCTCCGTCACCAGGTTCCCCACGGCTTCTCCGTCCACACTAACGTAATTTTCCTTATGGTCACTGGACGAGCTGCCAAACAACAGGTCATAAAAACCGTCCTCGGGAATCTCTACCGTGAAAATGCAGGCATCTCCGTCGTTCTGAAAACCGGTGGCATATCCGCCCCCGCTGCATTCCGGCCTTCCCGTCTCCCCATGTGCGCCTCCGGTAAAGGAAGCTTCCTCCGCTTCATAGGTGGCAATAATCTCCGGATTCTCTGTTCCGTCTGTGCCCGGCTTATCCTTCCCTTCCCCGCCGCAGCCCGTAAGCTGGCTGCCGGATATGGCCAGTATCATCAGATAAACCGCTGTTTTTTCCCATTTTCCCATAACGGTGCTCCCTGTATATTCCTGCATTTTTAACTAAATTTAATTTTTCTTAACTTGCTGTTAATCAAATTATAAATCCATTATCAAATTAATTCAATCTATTTCTTTATTCTATTCGTCGATTTTACCATATTGCCAATTTTCTTTTTTTTTTTTTGTGCAAAATAACAAAGTACTGATTTTTCATTTTGAAAAATCAGTACTTTAGTCTCGTTAAAATTAATTTATTTTTCACCGGTTGTTAAGTCCGGCAACCCCCTTTACACTTTCCTTAATCACCAGACGTCCCTGCACTACATGGGTCCCGTGCTTGCAGGGCTGTCCCTCCATCCGCTTTACCAGGACCTGCACTGCCTGGGCTGCCATCTCCGCCTGATCCACCTCATAGGTGGTAATCCCCACATTACACACTCCCGGATAAATATAATTATCGAAACCTACCACGGAAATATCCTCCGGCACCCGATAACCGTTCTCCTGCAGCTTGTGGATCAGCCTTCCTGCCGTCAGGTCACAATTGCAGAAGAAAGCCGTAGGCATTTCCTCCGGCAGCCGCATCAGCTCTTCCTGGATCGTCCCGCTGGACACATTCCTGTCATCCAGCTGCCAGTCATCCCGCAGCGGAATGCCATGCTCCATCAGCGCCTTGGCGTATCCAAAGTACCGGTCCGTAATGGAGCTGGTGGCAAGCAGTGTTCCCACATAAGCAATTCCGGTATGTCCCTGGTCCAGAAGATAGTTGACCAGATGATACGCCCCGTAATAGCCGTCGGAAATCACCGCATCCGTTATCGGCGCATCATCCGTAAAATCCACATAGACCACGGGAACCGTTTTGTTATCCCGCAGCAGCTTCAGATACGTGCCGGGCATCCTGCCGATGACAATGATGCCATGAACCTTCTGATCCCTTATCACCTTGGGCATCTCCATCTGTTCCTCCATGCGTGCGCTCACCACCTCCATCATGGCAAAGCATTCGCAGTTCAATGCGCAGATGGATATATGCTGATAGATATTCCAGTAAAAGGACTCATATTTATCCAGATATTCCTCCTCAATCAGCACACCGATATTATAACTCCGGGTCCTCGCCGGATCCCTCTTCGTTGTGGACGGCGGCCTGTAGCCCATTTCATCTGCCAGCTTCCTGATCTTTGCCCGCATCTCCTCGCTGACGCCCTTCTGCCCGGAAAGTGCCTTGGAGACGGTAACCGTACTGACTCCCACCTTTTCCGCAATATCCGCAAGTTTTACCGCTTTCGCCATAGGCTATTCCCCCTCTGCCGTAAGATGAATCAGCTTCGACTGAAAATCCCCCCACATTTCCTGCACAGGAATCCCCGCGTTCATCAAAGTATCTCCACTGTACCATTTGCCGCTTTCCTCGTCCCTGTACCTCATTGACGCGTCCAGCCCCGCCAGTTTAATGATTCTGCTGTGATAGTTCGGACGTCGCAGCACCTGTACAAAAGTAAACAAGGCTTCCCGCTTATCTTTAGCTACAACGCCATAGCAATCAAAAAAGTGATTGCTGCGGTAAGAGGCAATGCGATAGTAATCCCCACGCCTCACCAGGTCATTGTACTTATGATAGAGCGCCACCTGCTCCGGAATCCGGGCCCTGTCCGCCTCAGGAATCTTCGTAATATCCAGCTCATAGCCAAAGGTTCCGGCCAGGGCCACATTGCCCCTGGTGGAGAAAGGAGTATTCCTGCCCACCGTATGGTTGGGGCAGTCCGACACATGGGCTCCCATGGTGGAAAGGGGATAGATCAGCGCCGTGCCCTCCTGTATGGCAAGACGCTCAATGGCATCTGTATCGTCAGAGCACCAGATCTGCGGGCTGAAATAAAGCATACCGGGATCAAACCTGGCACCGCCGCCGGAACAATTCTCCAGAAGCAGCTCCGGAAATTCCCGGGTAATCCGCTCCTGCAGCTCATAGACCGCAAGCACATAGCGGTGGCTGAGCTCTCCCTGGTTTTCCCTGCCCAGGTACAGGCTGCCGGGATCGGAAAGCTGCCGGTTCATATCCCATTTTACATACTCTATATTTGCACTGTGAAGCACCTCCGCCACCGAACGGTATACATGCTCCAGCACCTCCCGCCTGGTCAGGTCAAGCACATATTGATTTCTGGAGCGGCAGGGAACCCGGCCGGG
>CAJTKW010000028.1:22308-48738 GCA_910577035.1 uncultured Acetatifactor sp. | reverse complement strand
AGTCCGGATGGGCACGGTACAGGTCTGAGTCCGGCGAAACCATCTCCGGCTCGAACCAGATGCCGAATTTCAGTCCGATTCTGTTTACCTCGTCCACCAGATATTTCAGACCCCCCTGCAGCTTCTCCTCGTTTACCTGCCAGTCTCCCAGGCTGGAATTGTCATCGTTTCGATGTCCGAACCATCCGTCGTCCATCACAAGCATTTCAATGCCCGCCTTTTTCGCCTCCCTGGCAATGTCCAGAAGCTTATCCGTATTAAAATCAAAGTATGTGGCCTCCCAGTTGTTAATCAGGACGGGCCTCTTCCGGTCCCTGTAAGGACTCCTGATCAGATGGTTCCGATACAGGTCGTGGTACGTCCTGCTCATGCCGCCCAGCCCCTCCGGAGAATAGGTCAGGATTACCTCCGGTGCCTGAAAAGCCTCCCCCGGCTTTAACTGCCAGCAGAAATTTTTAGGATGGATCCCCACCTGCACCCGGAGGCTGTCAAACTGTGTCTTTTCCACCTGGGCAAGGAAATTACCGGAATAGACAAAATGAAATCCATAGACACTGCCCCTCTCCTGATTGGCAGTCCCGGACACCAGCGCCAGGAAAGGGTGCTCCTGATGGGAGGATTCCCCTCTGGCGGAGCCCACGCTGGTCTTTCCATAACCGATTTCCCGCAGATCCATTTGCCGCTCCCTGGCCCAGGAACCATGCAGCGTCAGCAGACGGTACTCCTCCTGGCCCATGTCCAGATCCATGCTGGCAGACATAAGCCTTGTCAGATAAATGTTCTCTCCGGAATGGTTCTTCACGGAAACGCTCCTGGCAATCACATCCACATCCGCAAAGATACTGTAGCGCAGCGTTACCTCCAGCCCCAGCACCTTATCTGCCCCGTCAATCTCCAGCGTCATACACTCCTCTTCCTTACCGAAGGTGGCAGGAAGCCCGGGGAGGCCCGGCTTCCCCTGAAGGATCCGATGCCCCCTGTACGTAAGCTCTACCCCGTTATGTCCCCCCGCATCCAGTACCTCTATGGCGCTTTCCCTGTAATCCCCTGTGTTGCAGCCGGGAAACTCCATGAGAAAAGTATCAAAAAAGGAGCTTCTGTCCCGGTTATTTCGGGAAGGAATAAAGGGCGGCTCCTCTGTGCGCATCAAATATCCGGCATCACTGTCACTGATGGTCTTTCCGTAATATACATGGCCGATGAAGCCCTCCTCATCCGCCAGGCCGATCAGGTAACTGGTGTGAAGCGTGTCCAGCTTAAAAATTCCTGCCTGCTCATCATAAATAATATTCATCCCGTTTTCCTCTCCCTTCCTCTTTTCCCACTTCCTTAAGCTTCATTTCTGCCCTTAGAAAATCTTCATTCTCTTCACACTTCCCGTCATGCCGCCAACGGCGGCAGTGCCGTCTTTGACGGCACAAACAATCCGTGAAACCAAAGCGCAAAGGTCACGCAAAGCGCAAAGGTCACGCTTGGAAGAATCGCCAGGCGAACTTGTTCGCCTTGAGATTCTTCGAGGCGAAACTTAGATTTTCTTAGGCGGCGTACTTTGACGCCTTAGAAAATCTTTTCGCCTTTCACACTAATCATATTGGAATTTGTTCTTTTTTGAAATAGCTAAAATCCACAAATTAATTGTAGCAATCTATAAATTTTAACTAATTTTAAGTTATTTTACTCAAAAAAAATCCATGGATGATCTCCCCACTGTTGAGAACATCCATGGACAAACTTAACATTCACGCTTCCTGCTCTTGCAGTTTTTTCTCTTCTTCCGGCTGTTCCTTCTGTACTTCCTCCTCTTCCTCCGGGATTCTGTCCACGTCGTTACGCTCGTCAATCAAATCCTTCACTTCCTCCGCAAGCTCCTGGGACCCTTCGTTGAGCTTGCCCTGTCCGGCCGCTCCCAGGACGGCATCCGCACCCGCCAGCATCATGCCGTCTTTTGTTTCCTGCATCCCCTTTAACGGATGATCCGCTGTATGCTGCAGCCTGATTTCCTTCATATCCTGCCGGAGCTGCAACCCAAAGGACCGGAAGGCTCTGACATTATCATAATTCATTGCCATTCCCTCCTGAAAGTCCGCCATCATCTCTGCAATCTGTTCCTCCGTAAAGGAATCATCCTCCACGGATGCCTTGATTTCCGCACTTCTCTGCAGGACAGCTTCCGTGATGGAATTTGCCGTTTCCATAAACCAGCGTCCGGATGCCTCCAGATGGTCCATTCTCTCCTCCACGTTCCATTCCCGGTTCACGGAGGAGGTCATAAAGTGTACAGCCGAATTCTTAATCACATCCCCGACGGAGGCGACTGCTCCGGAAGCCTCTGTTTTGCCGGCGTCATTTTCTGCCCCGCCGCCTTCCCGCTCTTCCTCCGCCTTTTCCGCTTCCTCCATGGCCTTAAGCAGGGTTACCAGATCCCTGTTGTTTTCGTCGATCTCATCCTGATACCCGGCAGACTGCAGGGCCATTTGTCTGGCTTCCCTCGCCAGCCTCTGGCTCTCCTCCGCCTGGAACTGCTTCTGGTTCTCCAGAGTCGTTTTCAGCTTTTCACGTTCCTCGATGGTCTCATCTATCATGGCCCCGTCATAGATTACCTGTTTCGCGTCAAATTTTGCATAGGAAGTATTATAATCGGTTATCTGCTTTTCGATTTCCTTCAGGCTCTCCCTGTATCCGTTTCTGATTTCCTTAGAAAGCTCCATCTGCTCCTGCTGACGAAGCAGCCTTTTCTCCTCCCTGACACCCTGCGTGCTCCGGGTATCCTTTTCCGCCTGCTGTCGGCTTAAATTCCTTCCCTCCCGGGAAATCGTCACCTTACACTCGGGGCCGAACCTGTTGCCGTCTTCCGCCTGCCCCTGCTTTGCACCCAGTGAAACCTTCCCCTGCATCCCCTGCTCCGGCCCTGTCAGGCCGGCAGCGTTTATGGTAATCCCTCTGATCTGCATATCTTCATCCCTCCATTCCCTTGAATCATGCCTGCAACTCCGTTTGCACGGGATACTCCTTCTGTCAGAATTTTTATACTCTGATTTCCTGATATGCCTGCGCCGCCTGCCGAAGATCCCGGGCTCCGCAAGAATCCACGGTTACGTCCTCCACCCTGATCGACTTCCGGGCAAGCTCATTCATTGCCGCTGTCTCCTCATCCGTGGGTTTTTTCAAGGAAAACTGAATGCCGCCCTGGGCGCGCTTTTGGATTTCCTGATACGTAGCCTCCACTCTTTCCAAAAGCTCTTCTCCCGTAAAGCCGTTCCCCCTGTACATTTCTGTCAGGGCATCTCTCAAATTATTGAATTGCTTCTGCGGAAGATATGACTGGCTGCCCTTTGCAGCCGCCTTCTGAGTACTCCGGGGATTTGTTTCCGTACTTGTTTCCGTATGTCGGCTTAAATTCCTTCCCTCCCGGGAAATCGTCACCTCGCATTCGGGGCCGAATACATTTTTCCTTCCAGCCTGTTCCCCATTGACGCCTGGAAGCCCCACTGTCGGAATCCCCCGCCCTGCCGCCGCCAGATCTGCGGCGTTTACCGTAATTGTTTTGACCTGCATCCTCTACCTCCTTCATTCCTTTGAGTTTCTGCAATTCCTTTTGCGCGGTATAACATGCTCTCTTAATATAGATCGACTGAAGCCGGCCTGAAATTAACTCCGGTCACTCCTTTTCCGCAATCTCCGTCCTGCATTTATAGATACTGTTGGCAGGTATCACCCCCCGCACGGAGGAAGTGGGATAAATATTGGATTTTCTGCCGATTACCGTGCCCGGGTTCAGCACGCTGTTGCAGCCCACCTCCACGTTGTCCCCCAGCATGGCCCCGAACTTTTTCAGGCCTGTCTCAATCCTGATGTTTTCTCCCTTCACCACCACCAGGGTCTTGTCACTCTTCACGTTGGAGGTAATGGAGCCCGCCCCCATGTGGGACTTAAAGCCCAGCACACTGTCTCCCACATAATTATAATGGGGGACCTGGACATTATTAAACAGCACTACATTCTTCAGCTCCGTGGAATTTCCTACCACCGCATGCTTTCCCACAATGGCATTGCCCCGCACAAAGGCACAGTGGCGGATCTCCGCTTCCTCGTCCACGATGAGGGGACCGTTTAAGCAGGCCGTAGGGGCCACCCTGGCACTCCTTGCAATCCAGATGTCCTCCCCCCTTTTTTCATACCTGTCTTCCGGCAGACGGCTGCCAAGCTCCAGAATAAAGTCATGTATCTTCGGCAGTACCTCCCAGGGATAAGTCACATTCCGAAACAGCTCCGCCGCAATTGTTTCCTTTAATTCATACAGATCTGCAACTGTAATTCCACTCATAATTCTGATTCTCCTTTATATAAAATTTTATTTCTTTTTATAGTTCACCGCCGCCGCATCAAACATGCCGAAAAGCTGGCGCTGGTTGTTCAGCCGCTTGACATATTCGGTCCTTCTGCCCACGAAACCCGTCAGCTTATCCATATATTCCTTTGAAGTAATCTCCCCGTCCGCCACCAGGGTAAGGCCCTTTTCCCAGCTGGCTGTCAGGGAGGGATCCAGAAGCGCTTTGATAGAGCCCCGCACCACGTCATAGATCATTTCCCCCATTAAAGTGGGTGTCAGCGCCTGGGTCTTCTTATTCAGGGCCAGGTATTCGATATTCACCAGCTTTTTCAGGATCTCCGCCCGGGTGGCGCTGGTGCCGATCCCACTGCCCTTGATCTGGGCCCGGAGCTCCTCATCCTCGATAAACTGCCCGGCATTTTCCATGGTCAGAATAATGCTGCCCGAGGTATAGCGCTTAGGCGGGGATGTCTCCCCCTCCTTGATTTCGCAGGCCTCCAATACTACACTGTCACCCTTTTTCAAGGCTGTCAAAAGACCGGTAAGCTCCGCATCACATTTAATTTCCGGCTCGCTTTCCCCGTCGGCCCTGTCCCCGGCTTCTCCCGGATTCTCCGGCTTGCTTTTCTTTTCCGCCGCCTTTGCATTACCGTCCTGATCCCCCTTCTCCTCCTTGCGGAAGATATAAGCGACCTTCAGGTATCCCTCCTCCAGCATCACCTTAAAATTAGCAAAGAATTTTTCCCCCTTTACGCTGACGCAGAGGGCAAATTTCCGATATACCGCCGCCGGATAAAAGATACTTAGGAACCGCCGTGTAATCAGCTCATACACCTTTGCGGACAAGGCGGAAAGCCCCCGCAGGTTATTCAGCCCCTGGCCGGTGGGAATAATGGCATAGTGGTCCGTGATCTGCTTATCGTTCACATACCTTGTCTTTGCTATACCCTTGTAGCTTCCCTTTTCCAGAATTTCCCCTGCAAACGAAGAAACCGGCCCGTAATTTTTCAGGCCGCCGATATTCTTATGGATTTCCTTTGCTACGGCAGTGGAGAGAACCCGGGCATCCGTTCGGGGATAGGTCACCATTTTCTTCTCGTACAGCTCCTGCACAATCCCCAGGGTCTGATCCGGGCTGATCTTAAAAAATTTGGAGCAGTCGTTCTGCAGCTCCGCCAGATTATACAGCAGGGGTGGATTTTTATTCTCTTTTTTCCCCTCGATGCTCTCCACCCGGGCCTCCTGCGCGTCCTTTAGAAACGCAATCAGCCCCTCCGCATCCCCCCGCTCCTTGAAGCCGTTTTCCTTGTACAGCTTCGGTGACATATAAAAACGGGAGCCCTCCACGGCCTTCCACTCTGCAGAGAAGCTCCTGCCCTTTAACCCGAAATTCCCCAGCACCCGGTAAAAAGGAGTCTTAACAAAGGAACGGATTTCCCGCTCTCTGTTCACCACGATTCCCAGGACACAGGTCATAACCCTGCCCACGGAAATCACGGCCCGATCCCGCTTCAGATAATCCTTCACGGCCCGGCCGTACTTTAAAGTCAGTGCCCGGGAAAAATTAATTCCCATCAGATAGTCTTCCTTGGCCCTCAGATAGGCCGCATCACTCAAATGGTCATAGGCACTCAGATCCCTGGCCTCCCGGATTCCCCTTAAGATCTCCTCCTCGGTCTGGGAGTCGATCCACACCCGTTTCCGCTCCTTGCCGGTGACCCCGGACATCTGCTCTACAAGCCTGTAGATATATTCCCCTTCCCGTCCCGAGTCGGTACACACATAAATCGTGGTCACATCCGCTCTTTTCATCAGGGAACTGACGATTGTAAACTGCTTTCTGGAGCTTTCGATTACCTCATAGCGGAATACCTCAGGCATAAAAGGAATCGTATCAAAGCTCCACCTTTTATATTTTTCATCATATGCCTCCGGGTAACTCATGGTGACAAGATGACCCACACACCAGGTTACGATAGCCTTCTCGGATTCCAGATAACCGTCCCTGGAGGAGGCACTTATTTTCAGCGCATTTGCGAATTCCCTTGCCACACTGGGCTTCTCCGCAATAAACAAACTTTTTCCCACCAAATATTACTGTCCTTTCCCTTTCCCGAATCCGAGCAGACGCACCTTTGCCTCATCGGCCTTCTTCTGCAGCGCCTCGTCAAAGCCTTTCTCACAGTAAAGCCGGATGTCGTCGCTTTCAATCCTGGCCTTCTTCATGGAAAACAGCAGCCACTCCAGATCGCGGCTTTCCATTGCCCTGGCCCAGACACAGGCGCCTACGCCTATCCGGCCCTCTTCGTCCGAGGCCACAATATCAATTGCCCCCGTTTTTCCCAGCCATTCTCCCACAGTCCGGTACTCCCTGCCCATATGCTCCCTGCAGATCCTCCGATAGGCCTCCTCCACATACAGGTCTAAGGAGTCAGCCACCTTTTTCCTGTAAAAATCTTCCGGCGGAAGCAGTTCAAGAAGGCTTCCGTTGGGAAAGAGATAACGAAAATAAAATTTAACATAAGGATTTGAAATCCTGTAGATTCCCTTCTGGGTATCGGATCTCCCCTCCGTATCATAGGAATAAACCTTTTCCGCCAGATCAAGTTCCATCAGATTCTTCAGATATACGCTGATCTTGGCCCTGGAAAATCCGGTATGTCTATAAATATCGTTCAGTTTATTGCAGTCCCTGGCCATAGCCGTAAGAATGGTATTATATACTCCCGGCTCCCGCAGCTCCTGCTCCAGATACACTTCCATCTCTCCGTACAGACGGCTTTCCCGGGAAAGGAGATTCCTGATAATATTCTGCTCCGCATCCAGTTCCGGATGAAAGCTCATCCAATAACCCGGGAATCCGCCCAGTATCCCGTAGATCCGCATACTGTCTTCCAGCCCGTACTCCGGGAAAAGTCTGCGCAGATCCGTAAAAGCCAGCTCCCGGACCTTGAGGAAACCGCCAATCGCCGCAGCAAGGCTGCCGATTCGTCCCACCAGATGATTTTCCACCCAGCCGGAAGCCGAAGTACAAAGCACCGTCATCACAGGCCTGCTCATGAGCCTGTTCTCCTCAAAGTCAACCAGCTTCTGAAAAAAATCGGAACCGCTCTTCAGCATGTGGTGAAACTCGTCAATGACAAAGACCTGCTTTTCGGTCTCCTTTTCCACCACGGAAGCCGTAAGCAGCTCCCCGTAATCCGGATACTTCCCCGGGGACGCCCCCTGTTCTCTCAGCTCGCTTCCCCACTGGCAGCACTGCTCCCTGTCGGAGCAGGCCCTTGCCCGATAATAACGAGCCTTCTTTCCCCGGCAGAACTCCCGCAGCAGCCTGGTTTTTCCCACTCCCTTGCAGCCATAGACCACCACGATCTGACTTCCCGGCTTATCATAATATTGTTTCAGGAAATTCATTTCCCCGTCACGGCCGACAAACTCCCTCACACTACCCCCCATGATCACGCTCCGCGGAATCTCACAATCGCAAGGCCAACTTGTTGGCCTGTTAAGAATGCCGTACTTTGGGTATTCTCCGGTATGAAATTTAGAACCTCTTCGCGAAATGCCCTCTGGCATGAGCGTAAACTGCCGAAGGCAGTTAGAGGTTCCTCCCACACTATACCGCCGGCGGGCTTTTCGCCAGCACCAGTTCTAACTCCTGAGGGGACAAAGGCTTATTGAACAGGAAGCCCTGGATCACATCACAGCCAATGGCATGCAGATACTGATACTGCTGTTCCTCCTCCACTCCCTCCGCAATGGATTCAAAGCCCAGGGATTTCACCATATTGATAATGGATTCCGTTATCACCCTGGTGGCGGAATCGGTCATCACCGTATCTATAAAGGATTTATCAATCTTCAAGGTATCAATTGGCAGTCTTTTCAAATAGGACAGGGAGGAAAATCCCGTTCCGAAATCATCCAGGGAAATTCTGATCCCGTAGCTCCGCAATACCTTCAGCTTCTCATAAACGGCGCTGAAATCATCAATCAGCACACTCTCCGTAATCTCCAGCTCCACCTCCGCCGGCCTTACGGCATAACGGTTTAATATCCCCACAATGGAATCCACAAAATCCTCCCGCTTGTACTGCAGGGCCGAAATATTAATCGACATGATAAAGGGAAAGCCAAACTGCCTGCGCCAGGCGGAATATTGCCGGATACTCTCTTCTACCACCCATTTCCCTATGGTGATAATGGAGCCGTTCTTTTCCGCCACCGGGATAAAGGTAGCCGGACTTATCATCTTCTCCTCGTCCTTCCAGCGGATCAGCGCCTCCACCCCCCGAAGCCTGCGGTTCCCCGCATAATACTGCGGCTGGTAATACATATGGAAATCATTGTTGAAAACCGCTCTCTTCAGCTTGTTTTCCAGTTCGATGGAATTCAGGAAATTTTCAAGAATGGGGGGGGCAAAATATTGAAGGACATTCTTGCCCTGCTTCTTGCACTTAAACACCACCAGCTCCGCGCAGTTCATCAGCTCCAGTGCAGACTGTGCCGCCTCCGGATACTCTGCCACGCCGGCGCTGACCGTCACGGTTATATCCTGGCCGCTGCTGATATGGAAAGGCTCTCCCACCCGGCGCTGGATCTCCCTGTAAACGGCATCCACGCTTCCCGGGCCGGAAGGATCGTATAGAGCCAGGCAAAACGTGTCACTATGCAGATGACAGGCAACCATATTATCCCCGCAGAGCTCCTTAAGAAAGAACCCAAACTGCTGCACCAGCTCGTCTCCCACCATAATGCCAAGTCCGTCATTTACCTTGCGGAAATCATCTATATCCAGAAGCATAACGCTGACAACGGCATTATTTTCCTTTGCGGTCTTTATGTATTCCGTCAGCAGACGTACAAAGTAATTGCGGTTATACAGCCCGGTCAGACTGTCATAATACGCCATATAGTTCAATTCCTCGTTCTGGATCCTGGCCTTGGTGACATTCAGGATATAGACGACCTTGTTCACCGGCTGCCCGTCATTGTCATAGATCACAAAAGTCCGAAACTGCAGCCAGCCCTTTGTGGCCTTTAGCTGACAATCTGTCTGCGCGCTTGTCTCCCCCTGCTTTTCCAGGAAAAGAACCCTTTTCAGCTCAGGAACATAAGCATCCTCCACAAGATCCAGGATTTTATTAAAATTCCTGGGTTCCCGCACCTTAAAATCAAAAAATCTGTTCCATTGCCCCAACGTGGCAATCTGATCGCTTACAAAGGACTGATAGAGAAATGCACTCTCCGTAACCTCAAAGATCCTGGTGTACATTTTCTCCTTCTCCATCAGTTTATCGTTCATTGCCTTCAACAGGTCCAACTGATAATGCAGCTCGTTCATGTAGTATACTCCCCTGGTATCAATCCGTCAGTTTTTCGATGTAATATACCCCTGTGCCTTCAAAAGCTCTGCACAGAGCACCGCGCCTCCCGCTGCACCTCTCACGGTATTGTGGGATAAACCTACGAACTTATAATCATAGATGGCATCTTCACGCAGTCTGCCGACGCTGACACCCATACCCTTCTCAAACTCTACATCAAGCGCTACCTGGGGCCTGTTGTCTTCTTCAAGATACTGGATAAACTGCTTCGGGGCACTGGGCAGTCCCAGCCTCTGGGGCTCACCCGAAAAGCCGCGGAGCTGTTCAATCAACTGCTCCTTTGTGGGCTTCTTCGCAAAATTTACAAATACTGCCGCAGTATGCCCGTTCAGTACCGGCACACGGATACACTGGCAGGTAATTTTCGGTCCCGCCGCCGGCACGATAACGCCGTTTTCAATGGTTCCCCAGATCCTTAACGGCTCTTTCTCACTCTTCTCCTCTTCCCCGCTGATAAAGGGGATAATATTTCCCACCATCTCCGGCCAGTCCTTAAAGGTCTTTCCGGCCCCGGAAATTGCCTGATAGGTAGCGGCCACCACCTCCGTAGGCTCAAATTCCATCCATGCGGTAAGTACCGGCGCATAACTCTGGATGGAGCAGTTGGGCTTCACGGCCACAAAGCCTCTCTCGGTGCCCAGACGCTTCTTCTGGAATTCGATGACCTTCATGTGGTCCGGATTGATCTCCGGCACCACCATGGGCACATCCGGCGTCCAGCGATGGGCACTGTTGTTGGAGACCACGGGCGTCTCGGTCTTCGCGTAGTCCTCTTCTATCTTTTTGATCTCTTCCTTGGACATATCCACGGCACTGAAGACGAAGTCCACCTGCGAGGCCACCCTTTCCACCTCGTTCACGTTCATTACTACAAGCTTTTTCACGGCCTCAGGCATGGGCGTATCCATCTTCCATCTGTCCCCCACTGCCTCCTCATAGCTCTTTCCCGCAGAACGGGGGCTTGCCGCTATGGTAGTCACCTCGAACCAGGGATGATTCTCCAGCAGGGCAATGAATCTCTGCCCTACCATGCCCGTACCGCCCAAAATACCCACCTTTAATTTTTCACTCATTTCATTTTCCTCCCAATAAAAAAATCTTCATTCCTTTCACACTTTATACCATCCGGGCAATGTCTCCGTTACCTCACAATGGATCTCATATTCCGATGAATCCGGGAACCAGTCCTCTTCTTCCTGCTCCAGATACTCCCTGTTTAAGGCAATCACCCTCTTCATGGCCTCCGCTCCCGGTGCGCCCACGGTAAGGCGTTTCTCCACGCAGGTTTTCAGCGATACCGCATCGTAAATATCTTCTTCAAATTTATCGCAGATCCCCCTCAGCTCTTCCAGGGAAAGGGCATCGATGGAGGTATTTTTATCAATACAGTAAAGCACCAGTCTGCCGATAATGCCATGGGCATCCCGGAAGGGAACTCCCTTATTGACCAGGTAATCCGCCGCGTCCGTAGCATTGGTAAAGCCCGTCATGGCGCTGGCTGCCATCCGTTCCCGGTTATATTTCATGGTGTCCAGCATCCCGGTAAACAGGGCAATACAGTCCTTCACCGTGTCAAAGGCATCAAAGGCGGCCTCCTTGTCCTCCTGCATGTCTTTATTATAAGCCAGGGGAAGGCCCTTCATGGTAGTGAGCAGGCTGATCAGATCCCCGTAGACCCTTCCGGTCTTGCCCCGCACCAGCTCCGCTATGTCAGGGTTCTTCTTCTGGGGCATGATGCTGCTTCCCGTGGAATAAGCATCGTCGATCTCCACAAACCGGTATTCATTGGAATTCCAGATAATGATCTCCTCCGAAAAGCGGCTGAGGTGCATCATTACCGTAGAGAGAGCTGCCAGAAATTCTATCAGATAATCCCGGTCAGAAACGGAATCCATACTGTTCAAGGTCGGCCCGTAAAAGCCCATCAGCTCTGCGGTCAGCTCCCTGTCCAGGGGATAAGTGGTCCCCGCCAGGGCCCCCGCACCCAGGGGACAGTAATTCATGCGTTTAAAAATATCCTTCATGCGCAGACGGTCCCTTTTAAACATTTCAAAATAGGCGCCGAAATGATGGGCAAGGGTGGTGGGCTGGGCTTTCTGCAGATGGGTGAACCCCGGCATGAAAGTATCCGTATTCCCTTCCATGGTATTCAGGATGACCTTTAGCAGCTCCTTCAAAAGCGCATCCACCAGGAGCACCTGCAGCCTGGTATAAAGACGCATGTCAAGGGCCACCTGGTCATTGCGGCTTCTGCCGGTGTGCAGCTTCTTTCCCGTATCCCCGATGCGTTCGGTCAGAACCGCCTCCACAAAGCTGTGAATATCTTCATATTTTTCATCAATGGAAAGCTTTCCGGCCTCCACATCCTTCCGGATACCGTCAAGCCCCGCAACAATATCCTGCATTTCCCCCGTGGTAAGAATCCCCTGCCTTGCCAGCATGATAACATGGGCCGTACTGCCCTCTATATCCTGACGAAACAGGCGTTTATCAAACCGAATGGACGCATTGAAATCATAGACCTGGCTGTCTGTCTCCTTTGTGAAACGCCCGCCCCACAATTGTGCCATCAGTTATCCCTCCAGTACTATTTTAAAGTTAAATTTAATAATACCATAATGTGGTGAATTGTGCAAGCAATAAGTGCTTTCATTCGTTAATGCTTTCATCCGTTAAAGCAGAGCTCAGTTAAAGTGATAAATATAATTTTCCCAGTCTGCCAGATAAAAGCTGCCGTCCTGACTGCGGATTAGCAGCCCCTCCTCCACAAGCTCCTCTATCAGCTCCCCGGTCTCGTCCCCATAGGCATAATTCCATTGGTAGGTGCTTTCACAGTGCGGCGTCTTTTTTCCCATCTGGAAGGCGACCATCTGCATATAAATATGCAGCTTCCTGTTTTCCCGGAAAACGGCATTGCAGGGTATCTCCATCCCGGTCCGTCTGCAGAAATCCACCACCATTTCATGCTGGGCCCTTGCCTCCGCCTGTCCCCATGAGCCCACCACCGTATTGTAACTTTTCACAGGATCCGCAATCTCCGCCAGCCGGGCGGCAAGGGCTTCCGGGGCCGTTCCCTCACCGTATGCCCTTTCCAGCTCCTCAAGGCCGATTCTGAACTCCGCAAAGCTTTTGATCTGCTGCATATGAGGCATCATCATCCGCAGCACCGCATTCAGACTGACAGGAAAAGGCAGGGAGTAGCTTTCCAGCTCCGTATCAATCATCTCCTGCAGTATGGGAATGCCGGCCTCGCACCTGGCCAGAATGTCCCTGGCCGGATAATCGGCGCTCTTTAAAATATAATTATCGTCCGCCCAGGTAAAGGTGGCATGGGTACTGCCTGTCCTTGCATCCTGAATCAAATCCAGCATTTCCCCAAAGGCCTCCGCATATTTTTCTCCCACCGCGGCAACCGACAGCTCCCTCAGCAGCACTTCCTCCGGAATATCGGGGTCGATCAGCATCCTGCCCGCACAATACAGGGAAAAAACATTCAATATATGATACGAATCCATCTCGCTCCAATATGACGGCTTTGCAATCACGTCATAATTGCGGGCCATCTGATACACCGAACGGATATAATCCAGATTGAAATTCATCTGCGCCAGCTGGTCAATTTCCGTTTCGCAGGTCCCCCAGGACCAGGTTCCCAGACGGCAGCCGTAATTCGAGACAGCCGTCCTGAACGCGGTATACTGGGCCTGGGGATTGTCCCGGTATCCCTGTTCATACAGTGTTATATCGCTGCCCAGCTCCCGGATGAAAATATCCTTGTCATAAACATCCACCCAGCAGCTGATGCCGAAATCTATCTCCGGGTTCACCGCCTGGAATTTATCCCGTAACATCCCTGCAAAATAGGCAATCTCCTCCGCGGTAAACAGATTTCCGGGATCATAATAATGTCCGATCAGCCTGTCACAGCAGTCTGCCAGATCGGCGTATATACTGTAATATTTTTCAAAGGTAGCCATAGCTTCCCCGCTGTTAAAGGCAAAATCTCCGTTCGTATGGTAAACTACCGTCTCATCCGCCCAGCCGTAGCCCGAAAATTCGGCGCCCCAGACCCAGAGTGTAAATTTCATATCCAGAGAATGGGCTGCCTCCGCCATGGTCCGGATTTTTTCATGGACCGCCTGCCAGCTGCCCAGCCCCGCCCAGGCCGCACACATATCCGTTACCTGAATCCCCGTGAATCCGCAATGCTTCATCAGCTTTACATACTCATACAGCTGATCCTCCGTATAATACAGGATATTATTCTTCACACTGACTGCATTATCCAGATAAATGCCCCGTGCCCAGTTCACGTTCCAGAGCGTGACAATTGCCTCCCGCTCCTCCATCCATGCCTCCTCCCCGGCCGTATCCCCAGGGACATGGAGCACGGAGCTGACGCTGCTGATATGGGCTTCCTCCGTCCCCGCCTTACACCAGCCAAGGTAAGTGTCAAGGAAAAGATAAACGCCGTCATACAGGGCCTCCTGATCCACTGCGGAAATCGTCACCTCCCCATTCTCAATGGAGATGGTTTTCTCCGGATCCTGTTTCCGGTCAATTCTCAGGGTAATGCTATGCTGCGCCTTTCCCGGCTTCGAAACCACCGGCAGCCCGCCTCCCCCGGTTCTCTGTATATAGTACTGCAGCTCCTTCCCCGCTTTACGGGCCGCCGGGCTCCCGGCCACGATGACATACTCCCCGATGTCCGTTTCCCCGATGCAGACGGCCTCCTTCCCGTTTTTTTCCTTGGGAACCTCCTCCCCGCCGCATCCGCCCAGCAGCAGGAGCATCCCCAGTATCATAATACAACGCAGCCCATGTAATTTTCTCACAAATCTCTCTCCTATCCTGATCTATCTACTATTTTTACTTCTGCCATCTTCTTCAGGCAAGAATTCCCCGGTTTGAGAACACAGGAACTCCGGGGGTTTATGAAACATATCTTAATATAAAAGTTAAAAAGGAATGGCATTCTATGCAAAACATTCTGGAGTTGAAAAATATCGGCTATTCCTATCACAGCCTCCACGGCGAGACAAAAGCGCTGGAGAATATCTCCTTCGAGGTATGTGAGGGAGAATTTGTGGCCATTGTAGGCCCCAGCGGCTGCGGGAAATCCACCCTCCTGTCCATCATAGCGGGGCTTATTTCACCGGAGCAGGGAACCATACTTTTCAATAATCCCGACGGCAGCCTGAACTACCCGAAGATCGGCTATATGCTGCAGAGAGACCACCTCTTTGAATGGCGCAGTGTCTATCGGAATGTGACCCTGGGACTGGAGCTCCATCACATGCTGACCCCGGAACGCCTGGCCGTGGTTGACCGTCTCTTAGCGGAGTACGGCCTGGAAGGCTTTCGGGATAAGCGCCCCGACGAGCTCTCCGGCGGCATGAAGCAGCGGGCGGCCCTGATCCGCACCCTGGCCCTGGAACCCCAGCTCCTGCTCCTCGACGAACCCTTCAGCGCCCTGGACTATCAGACCCGGCTCATGGTTTCGGCCGATATATGCCGTCTGATCCGGGCCGCCGGCAAGACCATGGTTATCATTACCCACGACCTGTCGGAAGCAATCAGTCTGGCTGATAAAATCATTATTCTCTCCGGCCGCCCGGCAGTGGTCAAGACGGAGATGCCCATAAAGCTCACCCTGAAGGATGATTCCCCTCTGGCCGCCAGAAACGCGCCGGAATTTCAAAATTTATTCAACAGGCTATGGGAGGACCTGACACATGAAAACAAAGCATAACCGTGAACTTACCAAACAGGAAGAGTTTGTCCGGGCCCACCGGCGCCACCACCACCAGGTATCCTCCTGGCGCTTTCTGCTCTTTGTCCTCTTTCTGGGACTCTGGGAGACCAGCGCCAGGCTGAACTGGATTGACTCGTTCTTCTTTTCCAGCCCCAGCCGCGTGGTGCAGTGCTTTATCAAGCAGATCAGTACCAACCACATGCTGTCCCACATCGGTGTGACCCTCTTTGAGACCCTTGCCAGCTTCCTGCTGGTCATTATCTTAAGCCTGCTGGCCGCCACCCTGCTCTGGCACTCCAGGAAGCTCTCGGAAATCCTGGAACCCTATCTGGTGGTCTTAAACAGCCTGCCGAAATCCGCCCTGGCGCCGCTCTTTATTGTCTGGCTGGGCACCGGCAGCACCACCATCATTGTAGCCGGGATCTCCGTGGCCCTGTTCGGCTCCATCATCAGCTTTTACACGGGCTTCCAGCAGGTAGACCCCGAGAAGATCACCCTGATCTACACCCTGGGCGGGAAGAAGCAGGATGCCTTCTTCAAGGTGGTTCTGCCCGGCTCCCTTCCCATTCTGCTCAGCACATCCAAGGTCAATATCGGGCTGGCACTGGTGGGGGTTATCATCGGGGAATTCCTGGCGGCGAGAAGAGGCCTTGGCTACCTGATTATCTACGGCTCCCAGGTCTTTCAGCTGGATATGGTCATTACCGGCATCATTGTGCTCTGCATTATCGCCCTGGCATTCTACAAGATCCTCCAGGTCATGGAACACAGAATCAAAAAGAAATTCAGACTCTGAAATGTGTGCCCGGCAGCACAACGTATCCCTGATGATACGCAGGGCGCGGCCTTTGATACACACGCAAAAGATCCGAAAGCATCTGCTCTCGGACCTTACATAGGGAATTCCACCCAGAGCTCCCGACCGGATTTGAACCGGTGACCTACGCATTACGAGTGCGTCGCTCTACCGACTGAGCCACGGAAGCGTCTGCCGCCTGTAAAACACGACTAAATGTATTATATCCGTTCTCAATGAATTTTTCAACTATTATTTTTGTTTTTTTCTGAAAGCTTGCTTCTATTTGTTATTCCGCCTGGGGATTATCGTCTGTACAAACACATAAAGTCTGTACGCCTGGCCCCACCGTCAGTTTACATGCACATCCAGCTGGTTATATGGAATCTCGATACCGGCCGCATCCAGCGCCAGCTTGCAGTTTTCCGTAATCCGCCACTTCCCCGTCCAGAAATCCTCCTGCCGGAACCAGCAGCGCACGCCAAGATTTACGCTGGAGCTCGCCAGCTCACTCACAAACACCAGCATGTCCCTGTCCTTCAGCACCGCCTCATCCTCCTTCAGCACTGCCTCCAGAACCTCCTTTGCCCGCTTCAAATCCCCCTTGTAGGAAATTCCCACCACAATATCCATCCGCCGCTCCTTCTGGGCGGTGATATTCACAATCGTGTTGTTGGCCAGGCTGCCATTGGGCAGCACCACGGCCTTATTGTCGGCGGTTAAAAGCTTCGTGTAAAAAATCTGGATTTCCGTAACCGTCCCTTCCTGCCCGGTGGAGCTCTCCTGAATATAATCCCCCACCCGGAATGGCTTTAAGAGCAGGATCAGAACCCCGCCCGCCAGATTGGACAGGCTGCCCTGAACGGCCAGGCCGATGGCCACACCGGCAGATCCCAGAAGCGCTACAATGCCCGCTGCGTCCACGCCGAAGGAAGAGGCAATCATCAGGATCAGCAGCACATACAGCGCCGCCTTTAAAAAGGAATCCACAAACTGGACTGCCCCCGTCTCCGCTCCCGCGCGGTTCATGGACTTTCGCACAATCTTTCGGATCAGCCGGATCAACTGCACTCCCACCAGGAAGACCAGCAGCGCCAGCAGCACCCGTCCCCCCAGGTGCAGTGCCTTTTCCGGCAGGCCTGCCAGAAATTTTCTGACAGCTCCGGGCTCCCGGATCTCCTCCTGGATTTCCTCTATGATATTTCCCATATTTTCCGGGGAAGTTCCCGTCAGCAGCAATTTCCGCATACCCTGTTTGATTCTCCTTTATCTTCCTGCCCTGTTTCTTCCTGTTCTATCTCTTCCTGCTCTACTTCTTCCTACTCTACTTCTTCCTGCAGCCTGGCTTTTTTGCTTTTCCTTCTTTTGCTTTTCCTTCTTTTGCTTTTCCTTCTTTTACTTTTTCCTTTTTTGCATCCGCCCTTGCAGGCTCCTCCACGGTAAAAGGCATAAATTTCAATATGCTTAAAGACAATGCCCCAAGCTTCACCGTGATGGAATCGGATCTGTCGTCCCATTCCACCGCCCTGGAATGCTTTATGCGGCTGTTCACCCTGCCGCTGCCGCCATACCTTTCATCGTCGGAGTTAAAGATTTCCTTATATTTCCCTGCCGCCGGGACACCGGTGGTCAGCTCCCTGGGCATTCCGGAGAAGTTGGCCGCCACCAGCAGAATATCCTCCTCAGCCTTCCCCTTCCTGGCAAAGGTCAGGGTGCACTGGTCTGCGGAAATATGATTGATCCACTCGAAGCCCTCCGGGGAATCATCCAGCACGTACAGCTCCGGATTGCTGCGGTAAATGCCGTTTAAGTCGCTGACAAGCCTGGAAATCCCTTCATGTTCAGGATCCGAAGCCAGCTCCCACTCCACCAGCCTGCCCTCATTCCACTCATCCGGCTCTCCCAGCTCCTGCCCCATAAAGAGCAGCTTCTTGCCGGGATGGGTCATCATGTACGCATAGGTCAGCCTCAGATTGGCCAGTTTCTGCTGCATTGTGCCAGGCATCTTCGAGAGCAGCGTGCCCTTGCCGTGTACTACCTCGTCATGGGAGAACACCAGCATAAACTTTTCACTGTAGGCATAGATCATGCTGAAGGTCAGCTCTCCGTGGTGGTGGCTTCTGAAATAAGGATCATATCTGATATACCCCAGATAATCATTCATAAATCCCATATTCCACTTCAGGTCAAAGCCCAGCCCCCCTTCTTCCGGCGCCCTGGTAATCATGGGAAAGGCAGTGCTTTCCTCCGCAATGGTAAGGACCCCGGGATTGCGCTTTTTCATCATGGAATTCAAATGCTTAATCATCTCAATGGCTTCCAGGTTCTCATTGCCGCCGTACATATTGGCTACCCACTCCCCGTCCTGTTTGCCGTAATCCAGATAAAGCATGCTGGCCACCGCATCCATGCGGATACCGTCCGCATGGTACTTCTCCACCCAGAACAGCGCGTTGGCAATCAGATAATTGGATACCTCGGGCCTGCCGTAATTATAGATCAAAGTCCCCCAGTGCGGGTGGAAGCTCTGCCGCGGGTCAAAATGCTCATAGAGACAGGTACCGTCAAAATTGGACAGTCCATAGACATCCCTGGGGAAATGGGCAGGCACCCAATCCAGGATAACGCCGATTCCCGCCTTATGCAGCTCGTTTACGAAATACATGAAATCCTCGGGAGAACCATATCTGGCGGTGGGGGCATAATATCCGATCACCTGGTATCCCCAGGAGCCGTCCAGAGGATGCTCCATCACAGGCATCAGCTCCACATGGGTGTAGCCCATCTCCTTCAGATAAGGAATCAGCTTGTCCGCAATCTCCCGGTAGTTCGCATAATACTCATCCTCCTTCGGTTCCGCCAGGGACCCCAGGTAGACCTCATATACGCTGACCGGGACATTTCCCGTCTGAAAGGCCTCCCGATTGCGGATAAACTCTTCATCCTCCCAGGCAAAGCCGCTCAGGTCCACCACCACCGAAGCCGACTCCGGCCTCAGCTGCGCCGCATTGCAGTAAGGATCCGCCTTTAAATAGGTGAGCCCGTTCTTCAGCTTCAGCTCAAACTTGTAATTGTCCCCTTCTGCCGCATCCGGTATGAAAATTTCAAAGATACCGGAATCCCAAAGCCTTCTCATCTGGTGTACTCTTCCGTCCCATTCGTTAAAGTCCCCTGCCACACTGACCCGCATGGCAGACGGTGCCCAGACGGCAAAATATGTGCCCTTCACGCCGTCCAGAACCATGGGATGTGCCCCCAGCTTCTCATAAATCGTATAGTGGATGCCGTTTTTAAAACGCTCGGTATCCTCGGCGGTGATCTGCGGGGCATAGCGATACGCCTCTCCGCAGATCAGGGCAGCGCCGTCCCTGCGCTTGACCCGGTAATGATAAAGGGGCACCTCCTTTTTCTGCATGGGCAGCAGGGCCGCAAAATACCCGTCGTTGTCCGCCAGCTCCATGGGAAAGGTCTCCCCGCTGTCGTCAAAGGTAATGACCGCTTCCACCGTCCCCGGGAAATATGCCTGCACCACAGTCTGATTTCCTGCACTGTGAAGCCCCAGCACCTCATGGGGATTGTCACATTCGGAATATATGATCTCTTCAATTTTAGGCCAGTTCATCAGGTTATATAATTTTTTGTTCATTCTTCCTCTCATTCCGCCACGCCGGGCACGTTATTCTGTCAGGGGTTCCAGTTCAAAGGGAATGCAGAAACAAGCCGCTGCGCAGCTTGGGTTCAAACCAGGTGGATTTGGGCGGCATCAGCTTCCCTGCATCCGCCACATCCGCCAGCTCTTCAATGGAGGTAGGATACAGGGAAAAAGCCACCTTCATATCGGTATGTACTCTCCGCTCCAGCTCCTCCAGTCCCCGGATTCCTCCCACAAAGTCAATACGCTTGTCCGTCTTCGGATCCTGTATGCCCAGCACCGGCCCCAGAAGGTGGTCCTGCAGCAGGGATACGTCCAGCCCCTGCACCGCATCGTCGGAGCAGATCTCCCCTCTCGCCTCCAGCCGATACCAGTCCTCCTCCAGGTACATGCCAAAGACCCGCTTTCTGTCGGGACGGCAGGGCGCCTTCCCCAGCTTCGTCACCCGGAACTCCTTTTGGATCCGGGCCAGAAATTCCTCCTTGCCCATACCGTTCAGATCCCTGACCACCCGGTTGTAATCCAGGATCCTCAGTTCCTCCGTCTGAAACAGCACCGCCAGGAAGAAATTAAATTCCTCTTCCCCGGTATACCCCGGATGCTCTTCCCTGCGTTTTAACCCCACCTTGACCGCGGAAGCACAGCGATGATGCCCGTCCGCAATATAGACCGCCGGAATTTCCGCAAACTCTTCATAAATGGCGGCAATGGTCTCCTCATCGTTTATGACCCAGACTCTGTGGGTGATACCGTCCTCCGACACAAAGCCGCAGGCAGCAGGCCGCTCCCTGACTTCCTCAATAATCCCCTTCAGTACGCCGTTCCCCCGATAGGCCAGGAAGATCGGGCCTGTCTGCATGTTACAGGAATCCACATGGCGGATGCGGTCCTGTTCCTTATCCGCCCTGGTATTCTCATGCTTTTTAATGGTATTGTCCAGATAATCGTCTATGGATGCGCAGGCCACGATCCCTGTCTGGCTTCTGCCGTCCATCACCTGCTCATACAGATAATAGCAGGGCGTTTCATCCTGGCGGAAACTGCCGTTGCCAATCCTCTCCCGCAAAAGCGCTGCCGCCCGCTCATATACCTCCGGCGCATAGGTATCCACACTGCTGTCAAAGCCCGTCTCCGCCCTGTCGATGGCGAGGAAGGAGTCCGGGTTGGCGCGCACTGCCTCGCAGGCCTCCTCCCGGTTGTACACATCATAGGGCAGCGCCGCGGTCCTGCCCTCTAAGCCCGGCGCCGGGCGGTATGCCCTGAAAGGTCTGATTTCTGCCATAAATTATCCTCCGGTTATTTCATGTGCGGACTATACATACTTATTTTTCGGTGCTATACTCAAAGAAAAAGCAAATGCCTGCCTGGCAGTCGCTTGTCTTTCTTTTGCACTGTTACAGTATACCACATTTATAAACAGAAAGGAATCAGGAAAATGACTGAGGAAAACAAAAAGCTCCTGGAAAGAATCAACGCCTACGCAGAAAATGTGCTGGGTGAAATCGACCCGCAGAAGGTTCCTGTCTCCGCGCAGCTGGAAAAGCTGAAGCCCGTCCTGACGGACATCGCCCGGGAAAAGGGAATGACGCTGGAGGATATGTTCATCCTTTACATGGACCTGCAGACCGAAGGCTCCCTGGCCTCCCAGAAGAAGCTGGAGGAAAGCCTGCAGGACTTAAATGACGGCTCAGACGGAGGAATGCCGCTGTTGTTCCGCTAGGCTGCGGCTGCGGTATATTTATCGCCGGGTAATATTCTGATAGTTTTCCTGTTCTTTGTCAGAAAGGGAAGAACATCCACGGTTTTTTTTCGTCTATCTATGCAGGAACACCATTCAGAGAGGAGGATACTGTGAAAAAAGAATTGACTTCCCTTGCAATCATCACCATGCTGTTTGGCCTGGCCGGCTGTAACGGCTCCCAATCAGGAGCGGACGGCCCGCTTGCCGCCTGGATCGAAAAGGATATTACCAGTATTAGCATTGTGCATTACTTATGCGGCAGCCCGGTTCAATGGACAATAGAAAATGAGGAGCTTGACGAATTAATGAATTGGGCCTTTGAACTGAAGTGCAGGCCTTTACAATGTGAAAACGGACAGACCCCCGGCGACAGTAACGGCGGAGAGTTTTATAGCTTTTCCCCGGCAGAGGGCGGTTGTCCCGAATTCTCCTACGTTATCAACGGACCGGGGCAATACTATCTGCTGGCCGAAGGGAACTGGTACTCTGTTGTAAATCCCTCCAAGCCTCCCGTAACAGAGCCCCATGGGGAGAAATTAACTCTGGAAAAAGTGAAAGAACTTGCCAGACACGGGGAAACTCTGTCCTGGAAGCATTTTGCACAGTACGATTATAAAGATATTGGCTCCGGGCTGTATATTTACCGCTATGACATCGACGAAAACTATTACCTGGTAATCGGCGGCGGAAATACCCTGACGATTCCCGCGTATATACGACTGGTACTCAATACGGACAACAGTAAATTCATTGACATTCGAACGGAAAACATAGATGATTTCATAAACAATCCAGTGGCAGAACCAGTCGCCTTATCCTCTCCCCTGGACGGAGTTACCATGACGGTGACAGAAGCTTCCGATACCGCAATCACCGTCAGGATTACAAATGATACGGAAAGAGAGATACAGTGCGGCGAGGATTTCTGCCTGAAAAAGCTGGAGGAAGACACCGGAACATGGAAGGCACTGGACGCAGTAATTGACAATGCTGCTTTCAAATCCATTGCCTATTGGATCCCCGGGGATTCTCCCCGTGAAATGGAGATTGCCGTTGAATGGCTCTATGGAAAGTTGCAGCCGGGCAGATATTGCATCACAAAAACCATTACGGATTTCAGAGGAACCGGAGACTATACCAATTATACCTTCTCGGCAGAATTTTGTATTGAAGAGTAACTCTGGTCGCGCAAAGTGCAAAGGTCGAGGCGAAACTTAGATTTTCTTAGGCGGCGTACTAAAGAGGTGTGTTTTGCACCCTCTTGACGTCTTAGAAACTCTTTTCGCCTTCCACACTAACCTCCATGCCGCAGCTTCGCTGCAACTCAAATCAGGATGAAAAACGCCGAATTTTGGCGTTTTTCGGTGTGAGAAGAACTTCTTGGCGTCCCATCCTATGATGGGACGTCTTTAGAAGTTCTTCTCACACTACGATCCTCACCCGGAACACACCGTCGATCTTCTCCAAAGCCCGGATGATTTCCGCCGTAGGCTTGCTCTCCACATCCAGCATGGTATACGCCACGTCACCCCTGGACTTGTTCGTCATATCGCTGATATTGATGCCGGCTCTGCCGAACTCGGCGGTAAACTGGGTAATCATATTGGCAATATTCCTGTGGAACACCGCTACCCTCCCTGCCTTTGTACAGATGCCCATATCACAGGCAGGATAATTCACGCTGTTACGAATATTCCCATTCTCCAGATAGTCCATAATCTCTTCCACCGCCATGACGGCACAGTTGTCCTCGGACTCCTCGGTGCTGGCACCCAGATGAGGAATGACAATACACCCCTTCTGCCCTGCCGTGGTGGCGTTGGGGAAGTCGGACACATAGCGGGCAATCTTGCCGGCTGCCAAAGCTTCCAGCACATCCTTTTCGTTGGCCAGCAGATCCCGGGCAAAGTTCAGCAGAACCACGCCTTCCTTCATCTTGGCGATGGATACGGCGTTAATCATGCCTTTTGTGGAATCCAGGAGAGGTACATGGATGGTAATATAATCGCATTCCGCGTAAATATCGTCTACATTCAACACATGCCTTACGGAACGGTTCAGATTCCAGGCTGCATTCACGGACAGATAGGGGTCATATCCATAGACCTCCATTCCCAGAGAAACCGCCGCATTTGCCACCTTGACGCCGATGGCGCCCAGGCCGATAACACCCAGCTTCTTCCCCATGATTTCCGTCCCGGCGAAGTTCTTCTTCTCCTTCTCTGCCGCCTTGGCAATATCCCCATTATCCGCGGAAGCCTTCACCCATTCGATTCCGCCTACCACATCCCGGGCTGCCAGCAGCATCCCCGCCAGCACAAGCTCCTTGACGCCGTTGGCATTGGCGCCGGGGGTATTGAATACCACCACGCCCTTCTCCGCACATTTGTCCAGGGGAATATTATTTACCCCGGCTCCGGCCCTGGCTACAGCCAGCAGGCCGTCCGGCAGCTCCATCTCGTGCATGGAAGCACTTCTCACCAGAACGCCCTCCGCCTCGTGAATGTCGGCGGTGATCTGGTACTGATCGCTGAAATTCTTTAATCCTACGTCCGCAATGGGATTGAGACAGTTAATCTTATACATTTATCGTTTCCTCCGTTACGCGTTCTGCTTTTCAAACTCCTTCATAAATGCCACCAGCTTTTCCACTCCTTCTATGGGCATGGCGTTATAGATGCTGGCCCGCATACCGCCTACGGTCCTGTGCCCCTTTAAATTCACAAATCCGGCTGCCGCAGCCTCCTTGACAAACTTTGCATCCAGCTCCTCATTCCCGGTGACAAAGGGAACATTCATCAGGGAACGGTCCTCCTTCCGCACAGTCCCCCGGAACAACCTGCTTTCATCCAGGTAGTCATAAAGAATCTTCGCCTTTTTCTCATTATATTCCTTCATCGCCTCCAGGCCGCCCTTTGCCTTCAGCCACTTGAATACCTTGCCGCAGATATAGATGCCGTAAGCGGGAGGCGTATTGTACAGGGAAGCATTATCCGCATGTATCTTATATTTCAGCATAGTGGGAGTACCGGGCAGCACATCCTCCGTAATCAGATCCTCTCTGATAATGACAATAACCACACCAGCAGGCCCGATGTTCTTCTGCACGCCGCCATAGATTACGCCGTATTTGCCCACGTCCACCGGCTCGGACAGGAAACAGCTGGACACGTCAGCTACCAGGGGCTTGCCCTTGGTATTGGGCAGGGTTTTATATTTGGTTCCGTAAATGGTATTATTCTCACAGATATAGACGTAATCCGCGTCCTCACTAATGGGAAGGTCGGAGCAGTCCGGTATGTAGGAAAAGGTCTTATCCTCCGAGGAAGCAATCTTATTCGCCTTGCCGTAGATGCCGGCCTCCTGATAGGCCTTCTTTGCCCACTGGCCGGTAACGATATAGTCCGCAACCTTGTTTTTCATAAGGTTCATGGGGATCATGGCAAACTGCTGGCTTGCCCCGCCCTGCAAAAAGAGCACTTTATAATTGTCGGGAATATTCATAAGCTCCCTCAAGTCCGCCTCGGCCTCATGGATAATGGCCTCATAGGCCTTGGAGCGATGGCTCATCTCCATAACGGACATTCCCGTCCCCTTATAATCAAGCATTTCCTCTGCCGCTTCCCGCAGCACCTCTTCCGGCAGCACCGCAGGCCCTGCGGAAAAATTATAGACTCTGGACATTTTCAAGTTCCTCCTGATATTTTTATATGACGATGCCCTCCGGCATTTTCCTTCCGGCATCCGAACGCATTAAAATAAGAATACGCTTTCCCGTCGCTTTAGTCAAGTAAATTATTAACTTTTTAAATCAATAAACTTGCGGGCAGAATCCTGCGCAGCTAATAAAACATAATCACCGGCGTCCCCACCTCAACCATATCATAAAGCTCGGCCATGATTTTCGGGGGCGTATTGACACAGCCGTGGGAGCCGTTCTTTTTATAGATTTCCCCGCCGAACTCCCTGCGCCAGTCCGCATCGTGGATTCCCACCGCGCCGTTGACCGGCATCCAGTATTTCACGGGAGTGGCATAATCCGCTCCCCTTAAAACCCGGTTACGCTGCTTGTTATACACAAAGTTAATGCCCTCCGGCGTCCCCCGCCTTCTGCCGGCTGTCTTACCGGTGACCACGTCCGTATCCAGTTTCAATTCGCCGTCCACATAATAATACATATGCTGCTCGGTCATGTCCACTTCAATATAAGTGTCGCCGATGTCATCCAGACCTCTGACAAAACCTTCCTGCTTATAAACGGGAATATGGCTTTCCTCTTTCTTCCACTGATAGGACAATATTTTCTCCAGTGTCTCCCGGAGATATGCTTTCTCCGCGTCTTCATCCAGCTCCGTGCCGTAAGTGGAATATTCCACCAACACCGTATCCCCCCTGCTGGCAAGAAATTCTTTCTCGGTACCGCAGGTATTATACTGCGCTGCCAGATCCTCCACCCAACGCTCCACCTGGCCCTCCGCAATTATCAGTCTGCCGGAGGGGTCGGTGAGAAGGTTCCCACCCTCATCCGCCTGCAGGAAAGTACTTAAAACAGCCGGAGTGAACGCGATCTGCTCCGTTCCCATATCGTAGGTAAGCCCGCAGTTATAATAGTCCTGCAGCCTGCCCCAGAGTGCCCGCTGTCCGGCGGCCTCCGCATCATCCGTAATGGTTTCATAGCAGCGCCGCCCTGCCAGATCCACGGAAAGCTTGCCCCTGGATAGAGAGGATTGAATATAGTCCAGGGCCTCCCTGGACTATATTCAATCCTC
>CAJTKW010000028.1:14927-22298 GCA_910577035.1 uncultured Acetatifactor sp. | reverse complement strand
ACCGTCATGGAGATAATAGCCCTGTTCCTGATCGTAGGCTATGAAACAGCCCTGCTTCCGGCTGTCCGCCTCCTGTACAAAGCCAAGGGCCCGGAACTGCTCCTCCAGCTTCTCGGCGCTCCACCGATATTGCGAAGGTTCCAGACTTGCCCTGGCCGGCTCCCGCATATGGTTCATCCACAGTATCGTGGAATTTTCCCGCATATATGACTTTAATGCCGACGTATAGTCCGGACGCAGCTCCAGGTCCGCCGCCGCAATCCGCCATTCCGTCCCCGTCCCGTCCAGAATCACCACATCCGGAACCTCCGTCCGGGCCGCCAGCTCTCCGTTGACCTGCTCTATTGTCTTTCCCGTACAGTAAACACCGTTTATCCAGGTGTTTACCGGAAAATTATTCCGATAATACATCCCCAGCGCCAGGAACCCGCCCAGCAGCACAAGCAGGCCGCACAGAAGGACCAGCACCAGGAAACGACTCAGCTTTTTCATCCTGCCTCACATTAACTATCTGCTGCCACCGCGGTCATTGGGCTCACGACATTCCTTCACGGAATACATTACAGCCGGGCCGTTACCGCACATCATCTCCGTCAAACACTTCCTCGATAGGTGCTCCTGCAGGCACCATGGGAAATACCTTATCGTCCTCGGGAATCATGCACTCAATCAGCACCGGGGCTTTCAGGGAAATGGCCTTTTCAATGGCAGGCTGCACTTCTTCTTTGGCAGTCACACGGATCGCCGCACACCCCAAGCCTTCGGCTGCCTTGCAGAAATCCACCTTATCATCCAGCACCGTCTGGGAGTAGCGCTTCCCGTAAAACAAAGTCTGCCACTGACGCACCATGCCCAGGACACGGTTATTAATCACCACATTGATGATGGGAATATTGTAACGGCTGGCCGTGGCAAGCTCGTTCATATTCATCCGGAAACATCCGTCTCCTGCAATGTTAATACAGATTTTGTCCGGCTGCCCCACCTGGGCACCGATGCAGGCGCCCAGACCATATCCCATGGTTCCCAGGCCGCCGGAGGACAGGAATGTGCGGGGTTTTGTATAATGATAATACTGGGCCGCCCACATCTGATGCTGTCCCACATCCGTGGTAATCAGCGCTTCCCCCTTTGTCACCCTGTCAATCGTCTCTATCACATAAGGGCAGGAAAGCCTGCTGTCGTCGTACTTTAAGGGGAATCTCTCCTTCAGCCCGGCAATCTCCCGCATCCATTCGCCGTGGTCCTGCTTTTTCAGCTTCTTATTCAACCGCCTTAAAACTGCCTTCAGATCACCCACAATCCCCATATCCACGCGGATATTCTTGTTTATTTCCGCGGCATCGATGTCGATCTGCACAATGCGGGCATTTTCCGCGAATTTCCTGGGGTTCCCCGTGACCCGGTCAGAAAATCTGGCTCCCAATGCGATCAAAAGGTCGCAGCGGCTGACTCCCAGGTTGGATGCCTTGGTACCGTGCATACCGATCATACCGGTATAGCGGGGGCTGCGGCCGTCGAATCCGCCCTTCCCCATCAGCGTGTCGCAGACAGGGGCGTCTATCAGCTCGGCCAGCTGTGCCGCTTCGTCATATGCCTCCGAAATAATAGCACCCCCGCCCAAATAAATAAAAGGCTTTTGGGATTCCTTAATATATTCTGCCACCATGTCCAGCTGCTCTTCCGTCCAGGAAACCTTTGCTTCCCGGGCAGCTGCCTTTCCCGTCCCGGGCTTCTCCGGCGTATATTCGCAGACGGCTGCCGTCACATCCTTGGTAATATCCACCAATACCGGGCCGGGCCGCCCGCTCTTCGCAATCTCAAAGGCCCTGCGCAGAGTGGGTGCCAGATCCTCCACGTTTTTAACAATATAGCCGTGTTTGGTGATGGGCATGGTGACACCGGCGATGTCCACCTCCTGGAAGCTGTCTTTGCCCAGCAGCGGCAGCGTCACGTTAGCGGTGATGGCCACCATGGGCACGGAATCCATATAAGCCGTGGCAATACCCGTCACCAGGTTGGTTGCACCGGGGCCGCTGGTAGCCATGCACACTCCCACCTTCCCGGTAGCTCTCGCATAGCCGTCCGCCGCATGGGCGGCTCCCTGCTCATGAGAAGTCAATATATGATGAATCTCGCCGCTGTGCTTGTAAAGGGCGTCATAAATATTCAGGATGGCACCGCCGGGATAGCCGAATACGGTGTCCACCCCCTGCTCCTTTAAGCATTCCACAACGATCTCCGAACCATTCAACTGCATATCCGTTCCTCCGTTCTGTTCTCCCACTGTTTCTGTTTTCCCTCTGTTGCCGCAAACGGAACCTACCGCTTGGGAATCTCCAGGATTGCTCCCCGGTTGCCGCTTGTCACAAGCTCCCTGTATCTGGACAAATATCCGGTGGTCACCTCCGGCTCCCTGGGCTGCCATTTCCCCCGGCGGGCTGCCAGCTCTTCGTCAGATACCTTTACATTCAAGGTAAGCTCCGGAATATTGATACTGATAATGTCGCCCTCTTCCACCAGGGCAATAGGCCCGCACACTGCCGCCTCAGGGGATACATGGCCGATGGACGCACCTCTGGACGCTCCCGAAAACCTTCCGTCCGTAATCAACGCCACGGAAGAGCCCAGCCCCATGCCTGCTATGGCAGAGGTGGGATTCAGCATCTCCCTCATGCCGGGGCCGCCCTTGGGCCCTTCGTAACGGATGACCACCACGTCTCCCGCCACAATCCTGCCGCCCTTGATTGCTTCAATGGCGTCTTCCTCACAGTCAAAGACCCTGGCCGGACCTTCGTGCACCATCATTTCCTCCACCACTGCGGAACGCTTCACCACGGAACCGTCCGGGGCAAGATTTCCCTTCAATACCGCAAGGCCGCCGGTGGTGCTGTAAGGATTGTCTATGGGACGGATCACCTCCGGATTCCGGTTCACCGCCCCGGCTATGTTCTCCCCGATGGTCCTGCCGGTCACCGTCATGCAATCCGTGTTTAACAGCCCCATGTCCGCCAGCTCCTTCATGACGGCATATACGCCGCCGGCCTCGTCCAGGTCCTCCATATAGGTCGGTCCCGCCGGTGCAAGATGGCAAAGGTTCGGCGTCTTCTCGCTGATGGGGTTGGCAAAGCTGATGTCGAAGTCAAAGCCGATCTCATGGGCAATGGCCGGCAGATGCAGCATGGAGTTGGTAGAGCAGCCCAGCGCCATGTCCACGGTCAGCGCATTCAGTACCGCCTCCTTTGTCATAATATCCCTGGCACGGATATTCTTCCTGAACAGCTCCATAACCGCCATACCTGCGTGCTTCGCCAGTTTTATCCGCTGGGAATAAACAGCCGGGATGGTCCCGTTGCCCCTAAGCCCCATTCCCAGCGCTTCCGTCAGGCAGTTCATGGAATTGGCCGTGTACATTCCGGAACAGGAACCGCAGGTAGGGCAAACCTTATTTTCAAATTCACAGACATCCTCCTCCGTCATGGTACCGGCGGCATAGGAGCCTACCGCCTCGAACATGGAGGAAAGGCTTCTCTTCTGTCCCCTGACATGACCGGCCAGCATGGGGCCGCCGGATACAAACACCGTGGGCAGATTCAGGCGGGCCGCCGCCATCAGCAGGCCGGGTACATTCTTGTCACAGTTGGGCACCATCACAAGCGCGTCAAACTGGTGGGCAATGGCCATGCACTCCGTAGAGTCCGCGATCAGGTCCCTTGTTACCAGGGAATACTTCATACCGATATGCCCCATGGCAATACCGTCACACACGGCGATGGCGGGAAATACCACCGGAACTCCTCCGGCTTCTGCCACTCCCAGCTTCACAGCCTCCACAATCTTATCAATGTTCATATGTCCCGGTACGATCTCATTATAAGAACTGACAATGCCCACCATGGGCTTCTTCATCTCCTCCGGTGTAAATCCCAGGGCATTAAAAAGGCTTCTCGCCGGTGCCTGCTGCATACCGGATCTTGCGTTATCGCTTACCATATCCTTATCCTCCTCACATTTGAAAACGCTGCTCTGCTCCGCATATCCTGCTATTTTGCAGGGTTCCCTGCAAAATTCATGAATTTGCGGCTGTTTTATTGTTATTCTGCATATTTCCCGTCATACTGCCGGCAAAATGAATCCCCTGCATTCTCCCTTCACAGCCTGTTTATCCGGGAAACAAGCAGGTCACCCATCTCGGAGCAGCCCACCCTTTTACAGCCCTCCGACATAATATCTCCCGTACGAAAGCCTTCTTTCAATACCTGCTTCACCGCCGCCTCCACGGCATCCGCCTCCCTGTCAAGGTCGAAGCTGTAGCGCAGCATCATGGCGGCACTGAGTACCGTGGCAATGGGATTTGCAATATCCTTCCCCGCAATATCCGGAGCAGAGCCGTGGCTTGGCTCATACAGGCCGAATTTGCTGTCGTTTAAGCTGGCACTGGCCAGCATGCCGATAGAACCGGTGACCATGCTCGCCTCGTCGGACAGAATGTCTCCAAACATATTTTCGGTGAGAATCACGTCAAACTGGGCCGGATCCTTCACCAGCTGCATGGCACAATTATCCACCAGCATATGCTCCAGGGTGACCTCCGGATAATCCTTTGCCACTTCCTCCACTACTTTTCTCCAAAGTCTTGAGGAATCCAGCACGTTTGCTTTATCTACACTTGTCACCTTCCCCCGGCGCTTTCGGGCAATGTCAAAACCCTTGACCGCGATGCGGCGGATCTCGTTCTCGTCATAGGTAAGGGTATCAATGGCTTTCAGCACCCCGTTTTCTTCTATGGTTTTACGCTCGCCAAAGTACAGCCCTCCGGTAAGCTCCCGCATTATCAGCAGATCGAAGCCCTGGCCGCTGATCTCCTCCTTTAAGGGGCAGGCCCCCGCCAGCTCGTCATACAGGACAGCCGGACGCAGATTTGCAAACAGGTTCAGGGCCTTGCGGATACCGAGAAGCCCTGCTTCCGGACGCAGGTTCGGGGGCAGCTTATACCAGGGAGATGTCGTGGTATCTCCGCCGATGGAGCCCATGAGCACCGCATCCGCGGCCTTTGCCTTCGCCACCGCCTCATCTGTCAGCGGGACACCGTAGGCGTCAATGGATGCTCCTCCCATCAGAATATCCTCAAATACCATTTTGTGCCCATAAACGGAAGCAATCTTTACCAGTACCTTTTTTGCCTCCGCCACGATTTCCGGCCCGATGCCGTCACCGGGAATGCAGGTAATGTGTAATTCCATAATCTCTACCCCTTTCTGCTCATAAACAGCATAACTGTGCTGATACCATAAAAAGGCAATGTCAAAGAATGCTTCCGAACTCAACTGGAAGCATCCTTTGGGCACTGCCCCGTTTTGCCAGGTCTGTTACCATCAGCCCTCCGTTGGCTTTTCCACACGGCTGATCGCCTGCTTTTCCATGGGAATACGGCAGTTCTTGTTGCTGCCGAACTCCACGATCACCGTATTGTCTTCATCGGAAATGTCGATCACAACCCCGTAAAAGCCGGAAGTAGTCATTACCACATCTCCTATGGCAAGCTGTGAAAGCATTGCCGCCATTTTCTTCTTTTCCTTGCTCTGCGGCCGGAACAAAAAGAACCACATTGCAAAAATGAGAACGCCGTATACCGCTATCGTCATGATCAGGCCGCCGCCTGCCATTGTCGCATCACCTGCTGCACCCTGCGCACCGGCAGCTCCCTCTGTTAAAAGAATTCCCATATTTCCTCCATTCTGACATCCGCATTCATCTTCCGCCGACATCCTTCCTATTCTAAAATACTATGATACACAATAAATTGCCGCCCTGCAAGCACTTTATACTTTTTTTACACGGAGCTCATCCAGCATGGACAGCCGTTCGCCGTTTACGCATTCGAGGCGCTATACCGGCCCTGCCGCCATACTTTCCAGCTTTCTCCTCTTATACTCCCCGAACCGGCCCTCCTCCAGGGCCGCCCGGACCTCCTCCATCATGGTATTATAGAAATACAGGTTGTGCAGCACACACAGCCGCATGCCCAGCATCTCCTTTGCCTTCAGCAAGTGCCGGATATATGCCCGGGAATACCGCCTGCAGGCCGGACAGCCGCAGCCCTCCTCTATGGGCCTGTCATCCAGCTCATATTTTGCGTTAAAGAGATTGATCTTGCCATGGTTGGTGTACAGATGTCCGTGTCTGCCGTTCCTGCTGGGATACACACAGTCAAAGAAATCCACGCCCCGTTCCACCCCTTCCAGAATATTTGCCGGGGTTCCCACCCCCATCAGATAAACCGGCTTATCCAGCGGCAGAAAGGGCACTGTTTCTTCCAGAATATAATACATTTCCTCATGGGTCTCTCCCACTGCCAGCCCACCCACCGCATAGCCGTCCAGATCCATCTCCGCAATGCGCTTCGCATGTTCCACCCGTATATCCGCATAGACCGCACCCTGGTTAATCCCAAACAGAAGCTGGTTCCGGTTTATGGTATCCTCCAGGGAATTCAGGCGCGCCATCTCGGCTTTGCAGCGCTCCAGCCAGCGGGTGGTCCGGGCCACCGACGCCTCCACATAAGGCCGCTCCGCCTTGCTGGGCGCACACTCGTCAAAAGCCATGGCAATCGTGGAGGCAAGATTGGACTGAATCTGCATACTTTCCTCCGGTCCCATGAATATCTTCCGCCCGTCTATATGGGAATTGAAATATACCCCTTCCTCCCGGATCTTCCTCAAGCCTGCCAGGGAAAAGACCTGGAACCCACCGGAATCCGTAAGGATCGGCCTGTTCCAGGACATAAATTTGTGGAGTCCTCCCAACTGCTTCACCACCTTGTCGCCGGGGCGGACATGGAGATGATACGTATTGGAAAGCTCCACCTGTGTTCTTATTTCTTCCAGATCGGAGGTGGCAACGGCGCCCTTGATGGCCGCCACAGTCCCCACATTCATGAATACGGGCGTCTGAATGCAGCCGTGAACCGTGGTAAGCTCAGCCCTTTTTGCCCTTCCCTCCTGCTTTATCACCCGATACATAATTTACAGATACTCCTCCCAGAATTCTTCCAGTGTGATTCCCTTTTCCGTAATCAGGGTAGCCGCCTCCACGCCCACATAGCGGAAATGCCAGGGCTCATACTCAATCCCCGTAATATCTTCCTTACCCTTTGGATAACGCAGGATAAATCCAAAACGATAACTGTTGGCCGCAAGCCATTTGCCGGCCTCCGTATCCCCGAAGCCCTCCTCCAGTTTGACAAAGGTATCCGATACAATATCCAGGGCCAGCCCCAGCTGATGCTCACTGGCATTGGGCACCGTTACCGCCTGGCTGCCCAGCCGGTACGCTTCCATATAAGATAATCCCTTGTTCATATAATGGGTA
>CAJTKW010000028.1:6085-14917 GCA_910577035.1 uncultured Acetatifactor sp. | reverse complement strand
CCGGTAGGGCGAACAGATCTGAAGGGTCACGCCGTCCTCCTTCGCTGCCTGGATCATGGCAAGCAGGTCATCAATAATCCTTTCGTCACAGTGCATGACACCCTTCATGGTATTAATATTCCCCAGAGGAACCTTCTCTTCATAGCCCTCGGGAATGGAATTTTGTTTATTGATTAAAATCAAACGCCAGTCATCGGGAGAAAATTCATAATCTTCATAGTCCTCCGCCGCTGCCGCGGCAGGGCTCTCCGTGGGAAGCCTGTCCCGGTTATACTCCAGAATATCCGCAGTATTAAACCGCTCTCCAATGTCCATGCCATGCACGGTCTCCGGCATCTCTTCCCCTTCCGGCATCACATCCTCATCGTCCAGCAGTTCAAAATCCTCTATGTTTATCTCTTCTTCCTCCGCCAGGTCAATGTCCTGTGCCTCCTCGGAAATAGAATTCCATTCCTCCGTGCCCTCTTCCGCGTTAAACATCGGAAAGGAAAAGCTGCTGTACACTACAAAAAGCAAAAAAGTCATGGCAATCATGGCAAAACGCTTCCCATTGCCCCTGCAGTACCTGACTGCATGAAAAAAAGACACTCCGACGACAACTACGGGAATGATAGCAAGACGCAGAAACTTATTCTTTTTTCCGATTTTCAGCAGCTTCTTACGAAACCGCTCCTCAAGCGTCACCTTCATTGCTGATTGTCCTTTTATCCAACCTCTTTGCGCTTTTCTACATAGATCGGTACTATTATACCATACTATTTTTCAAAATGCACCTGTTTTTTTCGATAGAATACATTTTTTCTCAAGCTTTTTTTGAAATCCCTCCTGTACTGCCCGCTGCCGATTCCGGCAGGCGTCGGCGGAACCGTTCCGATGCCGCTTGCCTTCTGCACGGGAATCCCGAAACTTTCTGCTGTTCCCATTGCTATTTTCCGGATTATCCGGTAGAATAATATGCGGTTCCCATATTACGACGAATACCGCACAGAAACGAGGTTACACATTTATGGCAGGATCCACATTCGGCACGATCTTTCAAATAACCACCTGGGGGGAGTCCCACGGCAGGGCGCTGGGAGTCGTCATCGACGGCTGTCCCGCAGGGCTTTCCTTAAACGAAGCAGACATACAACAGTATCTTGACCGCAGGAAGCCGGGAGCCAGCAGCATTTCCACCCCCCGCAGGGAAGACGATACCGTTGAAATTCTCTCCGGTGTGTTCGAAGGCCTTACCACCGGCACCCCCATTTCCCTGATGGTACGCAACACCTCCCAGCGGTCTGCCGACTACAGTGAGATTGCCGGCTATTACCGTCCGGGACATGCCGACTATACTTTCGATGCCAAATATGGTTTCCGGGACTACCGGGGCGGCGGGCGCTCCTCCGGCCGGGAGACCATAGGCCGGGTGGCGGCAGGTGCCGTGGCAGCCAAGATATTAAAGCAGCTGGGTATTTCCGTCTGTGCCTATACCCGCTCCATCGGTCCGGTGGAAATTGATATGGAACACTTTGACCGGGAAGCCGTTCTTGCCACCCCTACGGCCATGCCCGATTATGATGCGGACAAGGCCGCCGTCTCTTTTCTGGAGGAGGCAAAAAGGAATCTCGATTCCGTGGGCGGCTGTATGGAATGTATCGTGGAAGGACTCCCTGCCGGTATCGGCGATCCCGTCTTTGAAAAGCTGGATGCCAGCCTGGCAAAGGCCATTATGTCCATCGGCGGGGTGAAAGCCGTGGAAATCGGGGACGGCTGTACGGTATCCTTAAGAAAAGGCAGCCAAAATAATGATGCCTTCCGCATGGCAGACGGGCGGATCACAAAAGCCACCAACCATGCCGGCGGTATTCTGGGGGGCATCAGTGACGGCAGCGCCCTGCGGATCCGGGCCCATGTAAAGCCCACCCCCTCCATCTTTCTCACCCAGCAGACGGTAAATAAAAGCGGAGAAGATACGGACATCAACATCAAGGGCCGGCATGATCCCGTTATTGTCCCCAGAGCCGTGGTAGTGATGGAATGTATGACCGCCCTCGCCGTCCTGGATGCCATGCTGCTGAACATGTCCGCAAGGCTGGACCACCTGGTGAAATTTTATGCCGGGGATGAGGCCTGCCAAAATAAAGCCTGCACCTCGGCTGTGCAGGAATCACTCCGTAAAACCATATGACGTCAAATATATTTGAGAAGGAGGGGAAGCAAAACGGAACACAACAAAAAGTGGAAAACAGTAAGTCAGGAATACGTGGTAAATTCACCTTTTATTAAATTGCGTAAGGATGTGTGCATTACAGAGGAGCAGGATGTAATTGATGACTATTATGTCTGTGAATTCCCCAACTGGGTTAATATTGTGGCGGTAACTCCGCAAAACGAAGTGATTCTTGTCAGAGAATACAGATATCCGATTGGGGAAGATGCTACAGCCGTTCCTGCGGGAAAGGTTGAGGATGGAGAGAAAGAAAGTGATGCTGCGGCAAGGGAGCTGAGAGAAGAAACAGGATATTGTACCAAAGACGAATTTATTTTCCTGGGCAGCTTTTATACCAATGCGGCAAATGCAACAAATAAAGTCTTTACTTATCTGGCTACAAATGTCGAACAGGTAACCGTTCCCGAAAAAGCTGCGGGTGAGAAAACCCAAGCGGAAAGGATGACATGGGAAGAAATAGGAAAGGCAATCGAATCCGGAACCATTAATCAGGTTTTCTCTGTATTGGCATTGAAACTGGCGGAAGATTATTTAAAAGAAAAGATAGGAGGTCAAATACTATGAAAGATTCATATTGCGGGTATTGTATGCGCGGAGAACTGCTGGACAAATTCGGAATTTTCATCTGCGGCCTGAAGGTCAGCAGCCTGATCCTGTTCAAGGAGCAAAGTAAACCGGGCAGATGTATTGTGGCGTACAAGGACCACGTAAGCGAGCTGACCGACATCAGCGATGAAGAAAGGAATGCTTTTATGTCGGATGTTGCCCACGCAGCCAGGGCCATTCATGCCGCGTTCCACCCGGACAAGGTGAACTACGGTGCCTACGGCGACACCGGCTGCCATCTGCATTTCCACCTGGTACCCAAATACCGGGACGGCGACGAATGGGGCGGAACTTTCCAGATGAACCCCGACAAGGTCTACCTGTCAGACGCGGAATATCAGGAAATGATTGCGAAAATCAGGGAAAATCTGTGACGTTTCCCTCCTGTGCGGTTGCATTCCGCTCCCAAATGAGCACAACGCGGATGCACAAGCACGCAGGTACGATTCCTGCAAATATAAAATTTGGTTGGATGCTCCCTGGAACATCCAACCAAATCAGTGGAATTTAATATAATGTCACGAACCGTCATTTACAGCTTATGAAAGGTAATACAGTTCGGCACATCCACGTGAAGCGGCGGCCCGTTCATAATCAGGGTACCCTCCTTCACATTCACATGGAAAAAGGTCATATCGTTGGATTCGTGATTCAGGGCTACCAGAAATTTATCATTGGGAAACAAAATTGCATCCTTGGGGTATTCACCGCTCACCGGCAGGCAGAATACCTTTGTCAGCATCCCGGTCTCCTCGTTCACGGTAAAGAGCACCGCCGAATTATCTCCCGCCACCGTACTCACCAGATACTTGTGATCCTCGGAAAAGGTCAGCGCGCTGGCTGCATTAGAGCTGCCCTGCTCACGCTGGGCAATTTCCACAGTCTGAATTTTTTCAAAGACAGGCTGCCCTTCCTTATCCTCATAGGAGTACACGTCTATAAAGCATTTCCATTCATGTACGATATAAATAAACCGCCCGTCCCTGGATATTTTAATATGCCTGGGGGCCGATTCAATCTCGCTCCGGATCACATCCGCCAGCAGCACCTTGCCGGTTCCAAGGTCCAGACGATAAACGTTTACATGATCCATTCCCTGATCCGCCACCAGCAGATACTTATTATCATGTGTCATTCTGGCACAGTTAATATGGGGCCGGAAATTCCTCTCCGCCAGGCTGCCCAGGCCTTTATGAAAGATTTCATCGGTAATCTCGCCGATAGAGCCGTCCTCCTTCAGCTTCAGTACCGTCAGCTTACCGTCATGGTAGCCTGCCACAAACAGATACTGATCCGTATAATCCGTGGATACATAACAGCCCCTCATGCCGTTAATCGGGGCAAAATTCAAAAGATCCAGTCCGCCGTCCTTCTTGATCTGATAGGACTCCACCCCAAAATCCGTAATAGAATACAGATACTTCTCATTGTGGGAGATCGTTACATAAGAAGAATTTGTGATCTCCACCTGATCTTTTTCCAAGAAGCGCCCGTTTTTCATATCCACATCATATATTTTGATACCGTGGTTATCTCCCCGCGTATAGGTAGAGACATATGCCACATACTTTTCCTTTTCCATGGGCCATACCTCCTTCATCTTTACATAAATATAGCACAAAAATGCACAATGTAAAAGATCTATTTTTACTTTCCCAGCCAGCAGATTACCGTGATAACCGTCTCTGCGGCAAGCCTTATTACGTGATGATGAAGATGGAGATTCTTCTGCCGGACACCGTTGACCAGCGCGCCGGCGGAAATACCCAGCATCCCGATTATCATAATCAGGATCAAATTCTGCCCCCGGATCAGATCCAAAAGCGTATACGCCAGGACCAGCAGGCTGCCGGCTGCAATCAATACCGAGGATACGCTTTTTGATTTTTCCCTGCAGACCGCAAACAGCATTACCCCTGCATAAAATACGGCAAGAACCGCCCCAATAATTTTCATACTAACCTCCATGATTCCGCTACGCGGAATCTCACTCGTTCTTTCTATATTCCAGAATATCCCCCGGCTGACAATCAAGGACGTCGCAGATTGCCTCCAACGTAGAAAAACGAATGGCACTGATTTTCCCCGTCTTCATTTTAGACAAATTAACATTTGCGACTCCTACTTTTTCAGATAACTCCTTTAATGACATCTTTCTGTCTGCCATAACCCTGTCCAGTCTCATAATAATCGGCAAACTGTCACCTCCCTGCTTCTGTTCTGCGGAACCAAACCCGTAAAACTTATTTCCGGCATGCTGCTTTACAAGGTTTCGTCAGATTGTCGCTGCAGGACTGCCCCATATTCAAATATACAGCTTAAGCACAGCACCACGCCGCCCGTTAATGCCAACTCCAATCCACTGATCCATATACGTGCGGTGGACGGCCCGAAAATGAAGAATACAGCGCTCTCCACAACGTTCCTGTAAACAAACATTCCCAGAAAAAGCAGGCCCATACGGCGAATCAGCCGACTGCACTGCAAGGTAAACGGCCCCTCATCCGACTGCATGCGCCAAAAGACAGACACCAGACACCAAAAAAAGGCCCCAAACAATATCTGGTATCCCAATGCTGTCACCCAAACAATACCAAACAATGCTTTACAGGAATATTCCCCCATATGAAAGCTGGTATCTGTAACCATCAGATAAAATTCCCTGTTGCCAATCCGAAAGCCTACCCTGGCATCACTTCCGAACTGGTCTACAATAAATGCCGATTCCGGAGCAGCCAACGCATGTACCCCCAGATACAACATTATCAAAATTGCCGCTGTCAAACTCAGCCAGAATACGATACGCAGAAATTTTCCAAGTGTCGTACAGCGCCTCTTCATAATCATCTCTTCATTTCCTGACTTCTTCATAACGGCCCTCCTCTGCGTTTCCCGGTCTTAGTTTCCCGGACCGAAATAATCTCAGGCTGCAGCCAGCCAAAACTGCCGAAGACTGCCAGAAACTCTTCTTGCATTTCCAGACATGCCAACACAGCCGGCACAAACAATCCGTGGAGCTTCAGGAATCATGCTAAAATTATAAAGCGCGGATAAACGAATGTCAATAATAAATTAATGTTAATCGTTAATTTCGGCATAAAACCTTTTATTATAACCAGCTTTCCGGGTTGTTCTTTTATCTCCGGATATGGTACAATGAACAGAGTGGAAATGCTTTCCAAACAGCCGGGAGCATTTTCTGCCAAATCTTTGAAAATTTTTTTGAAAAGAATGAATGGATTCTCCCCTGGCCGTCGTATTATCAGTGAAGTAAAAAAAACAACAAACGGAGGGTTCATCATGAAGAAATTACTTTTAGGCGTTTTGGCAGGTGTACTGGTATTTTCTGCCGGTTCCATCCAAGTTTCTGCGGCTTGTCACGGAGCCGGACGGCACTGCGGAACTGCCGGTACCCGAAACTGTGTCGCCGGGGACACCACTGACTGCGGCAGATACTGCTATCTGGATGAGGACGAGGACGGTATCTGTGATAATTGCGGCGAATCCCACAGAAATTGTCTGGACGGAAGTGAAAACTGCTTTGTGGACGAAGATAACGATGGCATCTGCGATAACTGCAGCACCCATCACAGCTGCGGCGCAGCCGGATACGGGCAGGGCTCACAGTATATTGACAGCAACAATGACGGCATCTGCGATAATTACGCCGCCGGTCAGTCTGCCGGCAGAGGCGGACGCGGAGGGCATCACGGCTCCCGGGGCAGACACTGCAGATAAAAGGAAATCCATATGCGGAACGAACAAGAGGTAAACAGAGTGGTCGAACGGTATTCCGACACCGTTCGGCGGCTGTGCATGATTTATCTGAAAAATGATGCCGATACCGAGGACATATTTCAAACAGTGTTTTTGAAGTATGTCCTTAGTTCCGTTGTATTTGAAAATGATGAGCATGAAAAGGCATGGATCATCCGGGTTACCATCAATGCCTGTAAGGACCTGCTCAAAAGCTTTTTTCACAGCCGCACGGTATCTTTGGAGGAAATACCGGAACAGCCTGCGGAACTGACCCCCGATCACAGAGAAGTTCTGGAGGCGGTGCTTTCCCTTCCCCAAAAATACCGGGATGTGGTCTACCTGCATTACTATGAAGATTACTCCGCTCCCGAGATCAGCCGTATCTTAGGCAGAAACGTCAATACGGTCTATACCCTTCTGACCCGGTCCAGACAATTGCTGCGTGAAAAACTGACAGGTGACGAACATGAATGATAGAATAAAAGAAGCCTTCAACCAAATACAGGCAGATGAAGCATTAAAAAGCAGAACCAAGGCATTTCTCGCACAGAAAACCGGTAATTATTCCAGACCTGTCCCCAGGCGGCAATCCCGTGCCCTTACTGCCTGCGCAGGCTGCGCATGCCTGCTTTTCCTGCTGTTCGGCGGACGTTGGCTGTATTTTACTCCCACCTCCGTCATCAGCATCGACATAAACCCGTCCATCGAATTAGGTGTCAACCGCTTTGACCGGATTATTTCCGTGGACGGCTTTAATGCTGACGGACAGAAGCTTGCCGATACCATGGATCTGAAATACAAAAATTATGCTGCCGCCGTGGAACTGCTGCTGGAAAACCGGGATATAGCCGCCCTGCTCGCCGAAAACGAGGTTCTGGCCATCACTGTTACCGGTACCAGCGAGGCCCAGTCTGTCAAGATATACACGAGGCTGGAAACATGTACCTCCGGCCACCATAATACCTATTGCTATATGTCCTCCTCGGAGGAAACCGCCGCCGCCCATAAATCCGGCCTGTCCTGCGGAAAATACAGGGCTTACCTGGAATTGCAGGCCCTGGATCCCGATATTACGCCGGAGGAGGTCCAGGGTATGACCATGCGGGAAATCCAGGACTTAATCGAAAGCCTGTCAAAGGATCATCCCAATGTAATATTGCCGGACAGCGGCCAAACGCCCGGCCACCACGGATCCGGCAGCGGTCATGAGGGCGGTCAGCGATACCGGAACGGACACGGCCATGACCGGTAACTCTGTGATAGATCCTTTTGAACCTGCGCCCCCGGCGCACCACGAAAAAGAACGGGACGCCCCTATAAAAGGGAGCGCCCGTTCCTTCGATTTCTTCCACACTTCCAGACATGTCGTCGGAGACGGCACAAACAATCTATGAAACCGCGCAGGAATGCACCCGGCTCCGGCAATCATACCCGATTGTTACCGCCGGGCTCAGTTGTTACAGCCACAGTCATTGTCGCAGTCGTTATCCCGTCTGGGCATCGGGGGATAGTCCTGCCAGGGGGGAGGTACCATGCCGGGGCCTTTGCAGACAGCCTGTTCCCGCTCCTTCGCCTCACGGACATCCCGCATCGCTTCTCTCACATCCTCTTTTGCTTCACGGACATCCCGCATTGCTTCCCTCACATCCTCTTTTGCCTCGCGCACCGCTTTTCTGGCGCATGCGCACTCCCTGCGGTTATTGTTACAGCCACAGCTATTGTCTCTGTCACGCTGATTACCACAGCCACAATTATTACCGCAGTCACTGCCACGGCCGCAGTTATTTCCACAACCACAGCTATTGCCGTACCGGCCGTTACCGCCACAGCCGCAGCCAAGCAGTAACAATAAAATAATCCAGTTCATATGCTCACCATATCTTATTTTTATGGTATCATATGTTCCTGCCCCGGCCAGTGTGCCGGTCCACCTTCAAATACCTTCTTTTCCCCGGAATCGCGAACCGGCATCCCGGCTTTACCAGCTCACGCCGGATGCGGGCGAAGGTCCTTTCCTCACCCTCTCTTGCCAGCAGCCTCAGCATTCTTTCCAGCGTCCCTGCCGTTTGCGGATGAATCAGCTTTCTGGCTTTGCCCTGAAGATAATACTCCAGCGGCGACGCATCCGTATAGTCCTTCCCCTTATATACCTTGCTGGCGGCAATGCGGTCCATAATCATCTCTGCCACATACCGGTCCGGCATAGGCACCGGAACCACCTGGCCCCTTTCCTCCGGTACATTGGAGTAATCCGT